>CANKLV010000026.1 GCA_947483415.1 Chitinophagaceae bacterium | reverse complement strand
TTGAGCAAGAGCAAAATAATTGTGATTTCAACAGGTAGTACATTTTCTTATTGGGCAGGATTTTTATCTGATGCTCCAATGATTATGCATCCCGATCACATTCACGCAAGAATTAGAAGTATAAATAACAATGATAATTTTTTTGAAGGTAGTTATAGTGATTCGATAAGTTTCCTAAAATTAATGAATGATGAAAAAGGAAACGATTAATAAATTTCTACGTCGTTTTGGAGTAGAGATACATGGATTGGGATTTATACAATCATTAAAGAAATCAGATTTTCAGGAAAATGCATTTGATGTTCAACAAAAATTGATGTTGAATGCGCCTAAAGTAATTTTTGATATTGGTGCAAATAGGGGAGATACTGCCATTAAATATGCTAATCTATTTCCATTTGCAAAGATTTTTGCTTTTGAACCTTTTGAAGAAACATTTGAAAAATTAAAAGAAAACGTAAAAGATTACCCCAGTATAAAGATTTACAATTTTGCCATTGCAGATAAAATTGGTGAAACTGTTTTTTATAGCAATAAAAATGAAGATACCAATTCAATTCTGTCGTCTTCAAAAATTGGATTGTCATCTGATGAACAAGTGAAAACAATCGGACAAACAATTATAAATACAGAAACAATAGACTCTTTTTGTATAAGCCATAAAATCGATAAGATTGATATTTTAAAAATGGATATTCAAGGTGCAGAGTTAATGGCGCTTACTGGCGCAAAAAAAATATTAGAAGAAAAAAAAATAGAATTAATTTATACAGAAACATATTTTAGAAGACAGTATAACAATCAACCATTGTTTCATGAGATTTCAAAATTTCTTGCTGATTATGGATATTACTTACAAGATGTGTATTCTCCAATTTATGGAAATGGAAGCATTGCTTGGTGTGATGCAATTTTTTTGCCTCAATAATTTACCAGCTTTGATTTCTCATTCTAATAATTACTAAGTGTTTATTTGATGAATAATTTATTCAAAAAAGATGTTCCTATTGATTGGAGAATTTATTTCGCTATCGTAGTATTTACGAAATTATTTTTTCCAGATCTTAGTTTTTATTCTTACTTGGCTTTTATGATTTCAGCATATCAGTTTATGCTGTTATTTTATTCAATCGGGTTCATTCTTCCTGTACGTTATTTGGCCGGTTCCCTAATGTGTGTGCAAATGTTGGTTGGCCCTGCATTGGCTTATAATGGACTTGATGAGTATCAATTGGGCTTTTTGAAAATGCAAGTGCATGAAAATATCTATTTTAGCTATGTTATTCCTGCAACAATAATGTTTATTATTGGATTGCGAATAAAATTCAATCAAAATGTTTCAGACGAATTTATTAATATCAATCAATTAAAAGCATATGTGAAAAATAATCAACAAACCATGTATTCTTTTATTGTAATTGGTTTTATTTCAAGTGTAGTTTCACCATTTTTTGGTTCTGAGATAGGATTTGTCTTTACCTTATTAGGTTCATTTAAATTCGTAGGGTTATTTATGATTATTCTAGGAGATAATAAATTAAAACCCATTTCTTTATTTGTCGTATTGGCTTCAATAATTTTAAGTTCTTTAGGTCAAGCAATGTTTCATGATTTAATAATTTGGATGTTGTTTATGGGAGCAGTGTTTTCTATTAAATATAAACCCTCCAATTATATAAAATTAGGGTTGGCTTTATTCTTTATTGGTATAGCTGTTTTTATACAATTGCTTAAAGGAGATTATAGAGAAGCCACTTGGAAAGAAGGTAAGGAAGGAAATGTTTCCAATTTTGCGGCAACAACAAAAGCCAAAAGTGATAAAAATGATTTGTTTACTCTTGAAAAGTTAAAGCATAGTAATATTAGAATAAATCAAGGCTTCATCATAACAAATATTATGAAAAATGTTCCTGAAAAGGAAAGTTATGCAAATGGTGCTGAACTATTGCAGATTTTGGAAGCAGCAATTTTACCAAGGGTGATTGCACCCAATAAATTAAATGCAGGAGATCGATTCTTTTTCATGAAATGGGCGGGATTTCCAATTGCACAAGGAACCTCAATGGGATTAAGTTCTATGGGGGATGGTTATATAAATTTTGGCAAGTTTGGGGGAATGATTTTTATGTTTTTTTTAGGCCTCTTGTTTAGTTTTGTAATTTCTGTTTTTTA
Organism: Chitinophagaceae bacterium; assembly: GCA_947483415.1. Taxonomy (GTDB): domain Bacteria; phylum Bacteroidota; class Bacteroidia; order Chitinophagales; family Chitinophagaceae; genus Ferruginibacter. The sequence continues at coordinate 14,423 of CANKLV010000026.1, read as the reverse complement.
TAAATACAGTTACGAATATCCAATTTTATATTTGTTTCCAACCCTTGTTTTTTATTATCCCATGCGAGCTGATTGTGAATTGCAAACGATACTTGGTCACCTCGTAAAATCTTGTTTTTTAATTTTTGTGGTACTTAAAATTTGGAAAAGTTATTTTGTTCTAAAAACTTCTACAAATTGACCACCCTAATCTCCGTACCCTGGTTTACACCCGCATACCTCGCTGGAGGGCCCATCCAATCCGTTTACACCATGGTAAACAATTGCAATGAATTGGATTTTAAAATAATTACCAGTAATTCGGATATTAATAATGTGCCGTTGAAAAATATCTCAGTGAATCAATGGATTGATTTCAATATCCAAACCAAAGTTTTTTATGGAGATAAGCAGTTCTCTTTATTTAAACACATACAGTTAATAAAATCAGTAAAAGCAAATGCCGTTTTTATAATTGGCATTTATTCTTTTAGATTTACCATTTTGCCTATTTTATTTTCACGATCCGCAAACATCATCCTCTCCGCTAGAGGCATGCTTCATCCGCCCGCGCTCCGTCAAAAAGGGTTTAAAAAGAAACTTTACCTTGCTTTTTTAAAACCAATTTTGAAGTGGAAAAAAGTTTCATTTCATGCAACTGATGAAACAGAAAAAACACATATTCAATCTGTAATTGGTAACCATGCTAAAGTTTGGGTGGCTCAAAATATTCCTAACATTCGTAAAACTAATTTTGCCTTTAAATCAGAAGGGACGATCAATTTATTAACGATTGCACTTATTGGCCCCATGAAAAATCATTTGCAAATTTTAAAGGCTTTAAAAGATTGCAAGCATAATGTTCAATATGATATTTGTGGCCCAATTTATTTTCCAGATTACTGGAATGAATGTTTGAAAATAATTCAACAACTTCCTTCCAACATAAAAGTTGTTCATCATGGGCCAATACCTCCAAACGAATTGGATTCATTTTATACCAATGCGCATGTATTTATTTGTCCCAGTCAAAGTGAAAACTTTGGTCATGCTTTATTCGAAGGACTTAGTGCCGGCAAACCACTTATAACCAGTAACAATACACCATGGAATAATTTGGTGAAAAATAAAGCAGGACTGAATGTGGAGCCAATTTCAGAACAGATTAAATTCGCTATAGATTTTTTTGCTGTTATGAAAGAATCAGAATATTCAAATTGGAGTAAGGCATCTAAGGATTATGCTGATAATGCAGTCGATATAGTTGAAATTAAAAAAGCCTATCATCAAATGTTCCAACATAATGAAGGATAATTTTTTCTTTAAAAATTTAGATTTCAAGCAATTTATCATTAAGTTTTTAGCTGTGTTTGCTTTTCTGTATTTTGGAACTTTTTTCTGGATTGGCTTTGTTGCTCCAGGAGGATATTATAGTGAATTTGCGGCAAAGCATTTAGATTATGTTGGTGCAATTAAAACATCTCTTTTGTTTGGTACCAAAACATTACTTTCATTTTTTGATATTCAAACCGTTGAATTTAAAAATCACATCATTCGATTTGTCAATGGTAAAGGCGTTCGAATTGCATATGATTGCGTTGGATATGGGGTGTATAGTTTTTGGATTGCTTTTGTTGTAGCCAATAAATCGTCATTTACCCGAAAAATAAAATGGATTATTATCGGATTATTTTTGCTTTGGAGTGTTAATGTAATTCGTATCAGTCTCTTTTTAGTTTCCGTAAATAAAAATTGGGAAATGCCTTTAGGTATCAATCATCACGATTGGTTTACAATTGTTGCGTATGCCGTAATTTTTTTAATGATATTTGCATTCGATAAAAATAATAACATTCAAAAAATAAATAAATCAGTTTCCGAAAACCCTAATTAAAATAAATTTAAATCGCTTCTCATTAAATGAATATTATTGGAATAAACGCTTTTCATGCGGATGCATCTGCGGCCATTTTTGTACATGGCAAAATGATTGCAGCAATTGAAGAAGAACGTTTTAGAAGAGTAAAACATTGGGCAGGATTTCCAGAACTAGCCATTCAGTTTTGCTTAAAAGAAGCCGGGATTGGTATTGAAGAAGTGGATTATTTTGCTATTGGTAGAAATACAAACGTGAAGCTTTTCAAGAAATTACTTTATGTTGCCAAAAATCCATTTGGAAATTTTAGCGCTATTAAAGAAAGATTAATCAATCGTAAAAAAGTGTCTTCCATTGAAGGACACTTGGCTCAAGCATTTGGCAAGTCGGCTTCTGATTTTTCTGGTAAAGTAATTAATGTCGAGCACCATAGAAGTCATCTTGCATCAGCGTTTTTTCCGTCTCCTTTTAAAGAAGCAGCTTGTTTATCCATTGATGGTTCTGGTGATTTTTCAACTGCAATGACAGCTATTGGTAAAGACAATAAAATTGAAGTGCTACAATCTGTTGATTTTCCACATTCTATTGGATTATGTTATACCGCATTCACCCAATTGCTTGGCTTTCCGCATTATGGCGATGAATACAAAGTGATGGGAATGGCACCGTATGGTAAAACAACTTTTATGGAAAAGTTAGAAGATGTGGTAAAGCTTACCGATGATGGATTGTTCAAATTGAACTTGAAATATTTCAGAAGTGCAACATCTGGTATTATTGATTATGGTGAAGATTTTATTCCGGTAGTTGCGCCCATGTATAGTGATTACATGATAGAAAAATTTGGACAACCTCGTAAAAAAGATGAACCGCTTACACAAGCGCATAAAGACCTAGCGGCATCTGTTCAGCGTATGACAGAATTGGTGCTTTTCCACATGCTTAATCATTTGCATAAAAAAACAGGTTTGAATAGTGTGTGCATTGCTGGTGGTGTGGCGCAAAATAGTGTAGCCAATGGTAAGATTACAAGGAACACGCCGTTTAAAAATGTATATATTCCTTCTGCGGGTCATGATGCAGGGATATCGATGGGGGCCGGAATGTACACCCATCATCAGCATTTGAATTTACCTAGAATTGAACCCATTTTTTCTGCATATACAGGAAGCCATTTTTCAAATGCAGAAATAAAAGAAATTTTAATTGCAATGAATATCAAGTTCACTTATGTGGAAGATACCGATTTGTATGAACAGGTTTCGGATTGCATGATAAATGGTGGAGTAGTGGGCTGGATGAGTGGACGAGCAGAATTTGGACCACGTGCTTTAGGCGGCAGATCAATTTTAGCAGACCCAAGAAGACAAGATGCCAAAGAATTGTTGAATTCAAAAATTAAAAGAAGAGAAAGCTTCAGGCCATTTGCCCCTTCAATTTTAAAAGAATATGTTTCTGATTTTTTTGAATTGGATGAACCCGTGCCATTTATGGAAAAAGTTTTTCCAATTAAAAAAGAAAAACAGCATTTAATACCTGCAGTTACACACGTTGATGGAACTGGTCGGTTGCAAACTGTAGATAAAGAAATAGCTTCTAGATATTATCAATTGATAGATACATTCAGAAAAAAAACGGGGATTCCGATTTTGCTCAATACCTCGTTTAATGAAAATGAACCCATTGTAAACACGCCCGAAGAAGCGCTAAATTGTTTTTTAAGAACCAATATGGATATGCTCGTTCTTGAAAATTATATCATTACAAAATAAAGCTGCATATCATAAAGAAATGAAAATTACAATCATAACGGTTACCTATAACTGCGAAAAATATCTGGAGCAATGTATTCAATCTGTATTAAATCAATCATACAAAAATATTGAATACATTATTGTTGATGGGAAATCGAAAGACAATACCATCAACATCATAAAAAAATATGAGAACCAAATTACAAAATGGATTTCAGAACCCGATAAAGGTATGTTTGATGCCTTAAATAAAGGGATGGAAATGGCAACTGGTGACGTTATAGGCGTTTTACATAGCGATGATGTCTTTGCATCTGATGATGTGTTGGAAACCATTGCAAATGCTTTCCAAGTCAATAATATTGATACCCTTTATGGTGATTTGAATTATGTGTACGAAGAAGATATTTTCAAAATTTACAGAAAGTGGGAAGGCAAACCTTTCGATAGGAATTTATTTAAATCAGGTTGGATGCCAGCTCATCCCGCGTTTTATTTCAAAAGAGCTTTGCTTGAAAAATATGGTAATTATGAAATAGATTTTTATTCTGCTTCAGATTATGAATTCATGGCGAGGTATTTATATAAACACAACCTAAGTACCATTTATATCCCTAAGCTTATAATAAGAATGCGTAGGGGAGGAATGAGTAATAATAATTTTTTAAAAAGAATAGAAGCAAACCGAAATGATTATAAAGCGATGAAAGCAAATGGAATACCCTTTCCATTATTTGTTTCTATATTAAAACCTTTGAGTAAATTACATCAATACTATAAAAAATAATTTTTAAAATGTTCAGTTTTTTCAAGAAAAAAGAAAATTTAGACATAAAGTTTTTTCCGATTAAAACGGATATGCATTCTCATATTTTACCAGGAATTGATGATGGGTCTCCTGATTTGGAAACCTCTATTTTTTTGATAAAAGGATTGATGGAAATGGGAGTTACGAAATCAATTGCCACGCCACACGTTATTAGTGATTTGTATAGAAATACGCCAGTCACAATAGTTACAGCTTTAAATAGTTTGAAAAAAGAATTGAAATCTCAAGCCATCAATTTTGAAGTTCATGCTGCAGCTGAGTATATGTTAGATAGTTATTTTTTGGAGATTTTAAATAAAGAAGAGAAATTACTTACGATAAAAGATAATATTATTCTTACAGAGTTTTCGTATGCTTCAATGCCAAATGAACCAGAGCAATATTCGTTTGAAATTCAAAATGTTGGTTATTCTCCAATTTTAGCACATCCAGAAAGGTATCCATATTACCACAAAAATTACAAAATGTATCATCGGTTTATTGATTTGGGCTTTATGTTGCAAGTCAATCTGCTTTCTCTAGCTGGATACTATGGTAAAGAACCTGCAAAAGCAGCTGAGTACATGCTAAAAAACGGTATGGTTTCTTTTGTTGGAACAGATATGCACCACGGAAGACATCTATCCATGCTACAAGATTCTAAAGTTCAAAAGATATTTAAATCATTGCTTGAACATCAATCTTGGAATGATTTTTTGGAATAACAATTAATTTATTTTTAAGGGCATCTTGTTATACATTAAATCTAAAATGCATTACGTCTCCATCTTGAACTAGATATTCTTTTCCTTCTATACGCAATTTCCCATTATCTCTGCAAGCGGCTTCAGAGCCCAAAGTAACAAAATCATTATAGGCAATTACTTCCGCCTTAATAAATCCTTTTTCAAAATCAGTGTGAATAACGCTAGCAGCTTGAGGTGCTTTCCAACCATGTTGAATGGTCCAAGCCCTTACTTCTTGAACGCCGGCAGTGAAATAGGTCGATAAATTCAAAAGCTTATAGGTTGAATGAATCAATCTATCTAAAGCGGGTTCTACCATTTTATACTCCTCCATAAACATTTGCTTGTCATCGTCATTGTCAAATTCTGCAATTTGGGCTTCGATAGCATTTGTCATTACAATCACTTCATTCCCTTCATTTTTAACGGCTTGTGTAAGTGCATCTGAATATTTATTTCCGGTATGCATGGATGCTTCATCCACATTAGCCACATACAAAATGGGCTTGTCCGTTAATAAAAAAATATCTGCGATGGCTAATTTATCTTCTTTGCTTAATCCAAGCGATAAAATATTTTTTCCTTTATCTAGATGTTCTCTACACGCTTTAAGTACATCGTATTCAGCTTTCATTTTTGCATCGCCTTGTTTGAGCATCTTCTCCGAACGTTGCATTTTTTTCTCCACACTTTCAATGTCTTTCAATTGAAGTTCTGTTTCGATAATTTCTTTATCACTTACCGGGTTAATCGGTCCTTCATCTCTTAATATGTTATCATCTTCAAAGCATCTAATTACGTGAATGATGGCATCTACTTCACGAATATTGGCTAAAAATTTATTGCCCAAACCTTCACCTTTACTTGCCCCTCTGACCAATCCAGCGATATCTACGATTTCTATTTGAGTGGGTACTACACGTTGAGGCTTTACCAGTTCTTCTAATTTATTCAACCTTGTATCTGGTACATTTACCAATCCTGTATTGGGTTCTATTGTACAAAATCTATAATTACTCGCTTGTGCTTTTGCACTACTGCTTACTGCGTTAAATAAGGTTGATTTTCCAACATTGGGTAACCCAACGATTCCTGCTTGTAATGCCATTTTTAAAGTTGTATTTTATTGGGCGCAAAGGTAAGGGTTGAAATTTGTATTGATAAAAGTTTTTGATAACTGAATCTCACAAACCTCCAAAACATAAGACACGAACTAGAAATGCTTGCAGCATTTTTTTTGACACAGAGCGAAGGCACTAAGGCACAAAGTTTTTTATTTTACGTAAGCGTTGAAAGGAAGATGATTCCAACTATAAACCATTGAACCAGCGAAGCAATTTAAACCTATCTTTCAAGAAAAATACATCCAACCTAATTTAAAGGGTTGAAAGTATTCAACCCCTACAACCTATTGAACCTCATCTACTTTGATGATTGGTGAAAACACCAATATCGGCAGACGAGCATTCCCAACCTTTTGAACTCATTGAACGTATTTAACCTTTTGAACAAGATAAAACCTCTCAAACCTCAAAAACATCTTCAACCTCCAAATAATTCCACCCCAATTGTTTATTTTTATTATTTTCAATATAAATTATCGAAATGGCACTTAGTAGAATTTGGTCGGCGTTTATTATTATTGCAATTATTACTGCTTCTGTAAAAACATTTTTTTCTGTAAATGATAAAGCTGTTTTTACTGCTATGGTTACAGGAAAATCAGGAGACACCATAAGAATTAAAACCGTTCCTTTTTTGTCGAGTATTAATGAAATGCCATTAGATAAAGGAGTTCAGATGATTCGAGTAGGAGAGGATAAACAAATGATTTACAAAATACAAACCTCAGATGGTATTTTAGAAACTTGTCAAACTGCCGTTACGCTTTGTTTGAAGTTGATTGGTTTTCTTACTTTATTTATGGGTTTTTTATCGATTGCAGAAAAAGCCGGAGGGATTCGTTTTCTCTCTAGGATCATAGGGCCATTTTTTACACGTATATTTCCTGATATTCCAAAGGGGCATCCAGCTATGGGGCATATGATGATGAATTTTTCTGCCAACTTACTTGGATTAGATAATGCAGCTACACCTTTTGGATTAAGGGCAATGGAAAGTTTACAAGAAATCAATCCCAATAAAACGGTTGCTTCAAACCCTCAAATCATGTTTCTTTGTTTGCATGCTTCCGGCATGACGTTGGTGCCTGTTAGTATTATTGCCATTCGTTCTGCAGCAAAAGCCGCAAATCCAATGGATATTTTTATCCCTTGTATGATTGCCACATTTGTAGCAACTATAGCATCAATGATGATTGTTAGTTTTAAACAAAAAATAAATGTTTTTCAACCTGTTATACTTTCTTGGATTTTAGGCATTTCTGCACTCATTTCTGTGTTGGTTTTGTATATACGCACTTTAGATACAGAGGCGGTTCAAGTGTTTTCAGGCGCACTTACAAGCGGATTGATTTTAATGATTTTCTTTTGTATTGTTCTTGGGGCTATTTATAAAAAGATTGAAATTTTTGACGGATTTATTGAAGGTGCCAAAGGAGGTTTTGATACGGCAGTCCGTATCGTTCCATATATGGTTGGAATGTTGGTAGCGATTTCGATGTTGCGTTCAAGTGGTGCATTCGATGCATTAATTGGCAGCATTAAATCATTGTTGGTGATGTGCGGATCTGATACAAAATTTGTTGATGCCATGCCAACTGCTTTGATTAAGCCATTTAGCGGTGGAGGTGCTCGTGGCATGATGGTAGATACGATGAAAACATTTGGCCCAGATTCATTTGCTGGAAGATTGTCTTGTATTTTGCAAGGTTCTTCAGATACTACTTTTTATGTTATTGCCGTTTATTTTGGAAGCGTTGCCATTAAGGATACCCGTTATACCATTTGGTCGATGTTGTTGGCAGATTTAATCGGGGTTTCAACGGCTGTTGGGATGGCTTATCTGTTTTTTGGATAGTAGAAATTAATCTTCATCCTTAAAGTCTATTTTATTTTTAATAAAAAAATTAGATATTTCTCTTGCTGAATATATTTTTTTATTGAACTTATTTCCAATTAAAATAATTGTAGCATCTTCTTTTAATAACCTCATAAATACAGCATTGTTTCCATGCCACCATCCATTGTGGTATATGATTTTATAGCCATCTGGATAGTTGAACATTCTCCAACCCAAACCATAATTCCTTATTCCTTCTTTTTCATGGCTATATGGTTGATATGCTTGTTGCAGCATGGAGTCATTCAAATATTGTTTGCTTGATAATAATCTATCCCATTTTAATAAATCTTCCGGTGTAGAAAATACATTTTTATCGCCAACAACTTTGTCTAAATTAATGAAAGCAGCTTGTTTACCTTTTTCATCAAAACTAGGATTGGTTTTTGATGAATCCGAATCTGTATAAACAAAACTGTGATTCATTTGTAAAGGATTGAAAATCGTTTTTTTTAAGTGTTCAGCAAAAGGAGTTTGTGTGATTTTTTCAATCAACAAAGCAAGTAACACATAATTGGTATTGCTATAATTAAATTTTCGATTAGGGGATTCGATTCTTTTTATTATATTTTTTTGTTGAATTAAAGTATTTAACACATCTTGATTTGTAACGGTTTTCTTTTTCCATCCTAATTTATCCATAAAATGAACATAGTTGGGTAATCCACTTCGATGATTTAATAAGTTTCTAATGGTTACTCCAGGATAATTGAATTTATTGAAATATTTAGTAAAAGGGTCATCTAGATTTAATAATTTGTCTTGGCACAATTTTAATACAGCCATTGCTGTAATTGTTTTGCTAACTGATGCAATATGAAGTGATGTTTGATTGTTTATACTATCGTCTTTGTTTAGATGAACGCTACCTGCATATTTTTCAAAAATTACTTTGCCATGTTGCGCGATTAAAATGCCACCACTAAAACCAGATTTTTTTAAAACCGTGTCATACCAAATTGTACAGGCGGATTGGATATTTTTTTTCAATATCGTATCCATTTGAGCGTCGTCATCTATGTTGTACTTTGTATTATTATTTTCACTATTTCCTAAATTGCATGCATTAAGTACTAATCCAGAAAAAACAATAATAAAAAATTTAGTCCTCAAATTCATGTTTAACGTATTAAGCATAAAAAATGTATCTCAAAATAATATCTTTGCACAAATTAAGTATTAAATTATGGCTGTGAAAAAAAATACAAGTTATCCCAAAGAAAAAATAAACATTTTATTTCTTGAAAACATCAATGTAACGGCTGTTGAAAAATTTAATTCAGCCGGATATTTTAATATAAAAAAAATATCTGGTGCGTTAAGTGAAGCTGAGTTGATAAAAGAAATCAAACAAGTTCATATTTTAGGCATCAGAAGTAAAACGTTGATCACTGAAAATGTAATGCTTTCTGCTACTAAACTACAAGCAATTGGTTGTTTTTGTATTGGGGTTAATCAAGTTGACATTAAAGCTGCAACCAATTTAGGTATTGCAGTTTTTAATGCGCCGTATAGCAATACAAGAAGTGTAGCCGAATTGGTTATTGGTGCTTCTATAATGTTGGTTCGAAAAATAATGGATAAAAACAAAGCAGCTCACGAAGGAATTTGGCTCAAAGATGCTAAGGGTTCACATGAGCTTAGGGGTAAAACAATCGGTATTATTGGTTACGGAAATATTGGAAGCCAGGTTAGTGTACTTTCTGAAGCGCTTGGAATGAAAGTTTTATTTTATGATGTTGAGACCAAATTGCCATTAGGAAATGCTTTTGATAGTAAATCGTTAAAAGAATTGATGATGAATAGCGATGTAATTACGCTGCATGTGCCGGAATTAATTACAACTAAAAATTTAATAAATAAATCAAATTTGAAATTATGCAAAAAAGGTGCTGTTTTAATAAATTATTCAAGAGGTGAGGTGATTGATATTAATGCACTTAAATCATCATTAGTATCTGGGCAACTCAGTGGGGCAGCTATTGATGTATTCCCTATTGAGCCAGAAAAAAATGGAGACGTTTTTTCTTCTCCGCTTCAAGGATTATCTAATGTAATTTTAACCCCACATATTGGAGGCAGCACACTGGAAGCGCAAGGTAATATTGGTATTGATGTAAGTTCAAAGCTATTCAACTATCTCGAAAAAGGAATTAGTACAGGATCACACTCCGTTCCACCATTGGCACTTCCCCCTATGGAAGGGACTCACCGTATATTACATATCCATAATAATGTCCCTGGCGTTCTGAGCCAAATAAATGCGACTTTAAGCAAAAACAACATAAATATTGTAAGTCAATATTTAAAAACCAACGATGAAATAGGTTATGCCGTGTTGGATTTAGACAAAAACCTTAGTAAAAACGCATTGTCGTTACTTAAACAAGTGAAAAATACCATCAAAGTCAGAATACTCTATTAATTGTTTTTTATCTTAAAATAAAACAATCTCAAAAAAGATTATTTATTACATTTATTAAATTTTTCTTGCGAAATGAAAATATTATTTTCTTTTTTTTTGAGTTTGCTATATTCATTTTCATTTGCACAATTGGTTGTCATTGATGGCAATTCTAATACAAGCAATTCTACCTTAATTGGACAAAATTTTTACCATGTTTCAGAATCTATTTATTTAAATGCTGAAATTGGCAACTCGAATTTTTCTACAAGTTCAACTGCTATTAATGTTGTTTCTTTCAATTTATCGCAAATAGGAACACCTTCAACCATTAATAATTTCAAAATTTGGATGAAAAATATTTCATCTACTATATCAACGTTTTCTAATGGAACGTATACAACAACTGGATATACATTGGTTTTTAACGACTCAATCAATGCAAGCACAGTAGGATGGAATGACATTAAATTATCAACTCCTTTTGTTAGAACAACTGGATCCAATTTACAGATACTAGTAGAAAGATTAGATGGTGTTTTACATACGGCTAATATTGGGTTTACCAATGGTTTTATGGCTTCAACAGCTAACGGAAACGCTAGTGGCTTATCGGTTTTATCTTCAAGAAGAAATAATGGAACGAATTTGCCAACTTCTACAACAAGCCTTTCTGTTACTGCATTTCGTCCGGCTATTTCATTCAATCACAAATCCAAGTATGATATAGCCTTAAAAGAAATTATCCATCCTACCGTTTCATGTTACAGTAGTTTTAAGAATATTCAAGTTCGAGTGGCTAATTTGGGAACGGATACCATTTTTCAAAATCAGGTTAGCATAACTTTAAAAACAGGAGGTGCAAATAGAAATGTTTTCACATTGAATAACCCTAATATTTTACTTCCCGGTGATTCAAGTTTAATTACTTTTTACAACGTCAATTTAAGTAATGCTGGGAATAATTATGATACCTGTATTGTTTTTAAATCAGGCGATGTCATTAATAACAACGACACCATTTTCTCAAACACGATAACGTCTACATCAATTAGTACATTCCCAATTATAGAAGATGTAGAATCTATTCCTGTTGCTTTTTCTTTTTCTGAAAAAATTCAAGGAAACCGTCAACTTTGGTCAATTCAAAATGGTAGTTATAATAACGCTGATCAAATTTTACCGCTCACGCCTCGTGCATTAGGAAATAATTATTTTTTGTTTGATGCGTTTAGCGGAAGCAGTTCGCTAGGTACAATCAGCAGACTTTACAGCAAATGCATCAGTTTACCTCGATTAACACCAACGGTAACCACAAGAAATATCAGTTTAAGTTTTTGGATGAGCCATGATAATTTAAATTATACCGCAAACGATAGTTTATATATTGTTGTTTCTACAAATCAAGGATTAACATGGAATAGATTGTTCGGTATTCAACGCTCAGATGAATTATTGACAGGACCAACATGGATAAAAGATTCGGTTGATTTATCAATGTACGCCGGACAAACCATACAGATTGGCTTTGAAGGAATAAGTTATTATGGTAATGCTTTTGGGTTGGATGATATTGCAATAACTGTTGATCCATATTGTAATAATCCAGTTGCAATTTTTGCTGGAAATAATACATCTGTATGTTCTAATAACACCTACACATTAAGCGCTGGTAATCCTTCAATTGGAGGAGCTGCGACCTCCGCCATTTGGAAAACTTCGGGAACGGGTACATTTTTGAATGGCAATATTTTTGGTACAGCATTGTCATATCAACCATCAGCAACAGACTCCATTTTAGGCAACGTAAATATTTCTTTGGTTTCAGATGGCTTGTCTAATGTTGCATGTGAAAATGATAGTGCAACTTTTAATTTAGTCATAAATCCAACGCGTGTAATGCCACAATATGCGTCATCTTGTTTGAGTTATGTATGGCAAGGACAAACGTTTACCTCAAGTGGAATATATACTTGGAATGGAACAAATGCAAATGGTTGCGATTCAATTATTCAATTACATTTAACCATAAACACACCTACAACATCAACAACCAATATTTCTCAATGTTATGGCTATAATTGGAACGGAGTGTCGTATTCCAATTCGGGTACTTATTCTTTTAATACTACCAATGCAAAAGGTTGCGACTCAACAGCGTTTTTAAATTTAACCATTAATAATGCCTCAACTAAAAATATAAATGTAACCCATTGTGGAAATTATTTTTGGAACGGCATTACGTACACTACGAGCGGCACGTATTCTTATACAACAAATAACAGTTTGGGTTGCGACTCATTTTCCGTATTAACACTGCAAATAAATAATTGTACAAATGAATTAGATGTAAAAGTTTTTCTTGAAGGATTATATCAAGGTGAAAATTTAATGCAGCCATATTTGTTTAATCTCGAATTAAGTGATAGTACAAATGCTTGCGACAGTATCGAAGTTTGTTTATGGAGCCCAAATCATTTAAATAATGAAAATCCAGATTTTAGAGCTAAAGCAATTTTAAAAACAAATGGAATGGCACATATTGTTTTGCCATCAAATTTCTCTGGAAATTATTATATTGCTTTAAAGCATCGAAATAGTATAGAAATATGGAGTGCTCAACCAGTTTTATTTCCTACTTCCAATTTGTTTGATTTCAGTGTATCCGCTAATACATTTACTGATGGATTGAATACAGCACAAAAATTGATGCCAGACTACAATTATGCCATGTACTGCGGAGATGTAAATCAGGATGGGACAATCGATATTTTTGACCAACAAAGTTTAGAAAATGCAATAATGCTTTTTGAATTTGGTTATTTAATAAATGATTGCAACGCAGATGGAGTTGAGGATATATTTGATATGCAGGTTATTGAAAATAACACAAATTTGTTTTTATTTTATGCAAGACCTTATTAAAATCGAATTAAAATTTAAAATATAAAGTGGATATTAGTTTAAATAAATACATCAGTGATTCGGGATTTTGTAGTAGGCGAGAGGCGGATAAGTATATCGATGATTGCAGGGTCACCATAAATGGAAAAGATGCCATTAAAGGAAACCGCGTTTTGGAAGGAGATGAAGTACGTGTGGACGGAGAACCGGTAAGAAAAAAGAAATCTTCCATTTATATTGCTTTCAATAAACCGAAAGGAATAACCTGTACAACAGATCAAAAAGACAAAACAAATATAATTGACTTTATAAATCATAAATCCAGAATTTTTCCAATTGGACGACTTGATAAACTATCGGATGGTTTGATATTTTTAACCAATGATGGGGATATGGTAAACAAAATACTACGTGTAGGTAATGGGCATGAAAAAGAATATGTGGTTGTTGTAGACAAACCCATCACAACAGATTTTATCAATCAAATGCGAAATGGCATTTTTATATTGGGAACCAAAACGAATAAATGCTTCGTAAAACAAGAAGGCGATAAGAAATTTAGAATTATTCTCACTCAAGGTTTAAATCGCCAAATACGTAGGATGTGCGAAACCCTTGATTATAAAGTAACTGCGTTAACAAGAGTTCGTATCATGAACTTCACTTTGTCAAATATTGTTCTAGGTAAATGGCGTTATTTTACTTCAGATGAAATAAGCTCACTTAATGAACTTTTAAAAAACAGCAAAAAAAGTGCTGGAGATGATGGAATGGGAGAGTAAATAAAATATATATAAAAAATAGTTTTTTATTAATTACTTTTTTATTAAATTTGTTTTCCTATGTCTTTTTATCCAGTATTTTGTTGAGAAATCATTTTCTTATAAATGATTTTTATTATGGCTAGTGTAGTGAATGAGCAGATGAAACG
>CANKLV010000025.1 GCA_947483415.1 Chitinophagaceae bacterium | reverse complement strand
GACGTACCTGTTAAGGTAATGGTGTAATTTCCTTGTGTATTAAAAATATGACTTGGAGATTCGATTGTAGATGTTGTGTTGTCTCCAAAATTCCATAGATAAGTTGTAGCAAGTGTTGATGTGTTGGTGAAATTAGCTGTCATTGGTGCAATGCATCCAGATAAAGGATTTGCTGTAAAATCTACAACTGGTAAATCTTTTATGGTTATTGTTCTTACAACAGAATCAATGCATGAACCAAAATTATTGAACAATTTAACTTCAAAAACACCTGCCGTTCTATACTGTTTAGTAGCACTATTTCCAATTGATGTTGTTCCGTCTCCCCAATTCCATAATGTTCCTGTTGGAATGGGCGTGCTTGTATTTGTAAATGTTACAACATCATTTTTACAAGCCACATTAACAGCATTAAATCCGCTGATATTGTTTGCAATTATTACTGCATTGTTTTTTATAAAAGTATCTTTACAACCATAAGAATTTGTCACTATCAATTGAACATTGAATGTTCCTGTAGTTAAGTAGTTATGTGAAACTACTGGGGTCGTATCATTTGATGTAGTTCCATCTCCAAAAGTCCATAAATAACTAAGTGCGCCCAATCCATTAGACGTATTATTAAAATTAACCATCTCAGGAGTGCTGCAAATAGGAACGTTGCTGTTTGTAAAAATAGCATTGGGGTGATCATAAACTTGCACGTAACTCGCAACAGTTTTTGAAGACGTACATCCAAAATTATTTGTAGTTTGTAATGAAACGTTGAAATTCCCAGAGCTTAAATAGCTATGAGATGGATTACGCAATGTGCTTAAGTTACCATCGCCAAAATCCCAGTTCCAAGATACTAGGCTTCCATTTTGAGAAGTGCTTAAATCACTAAAATTTGCAACCAATGGTGTACATCCGCTTGAATTGGAAGTTGAAAAATTTACAACTGGTTTTGCGTAAACACGTATAAACTGTGTTCTAACAACAGAATCAACACCATTAGTGGTATTGATAACTAATTTTATTGTATAATCGCCTGGAATATCATAAATCCTTGAAGGGTTTCTAAGATGAGATATTGCGCCATCTCCAAAATGCCAAGTCCAGTAAGTAGGGCTTCCACTAGAAATATCGGTGAAATTTACGGCTAAAGGAGCACAGCCTGAAGTTGTGTTTGCACTGAAGTTTGCTTGTGCAAAGCTTACAGTGTTGAGTATAAAGCAAATTGCAAAAATACCCGTGGTTTTTACCCAAGTTAAATAATTCATAGGATTGGCTTTTGTTATATAGAAATCGAAACGAATGAACGTTTCTTAGACTATAAACTCAAAAGTTGTTAATTTATTGTGCGAGGGGAAAAAAAATTATTGCCGCTGCATATGCAAAGCGGTAGAATCGGTACTACCCCATGGGGCAAGTTTCATTGTAGGAAGGGCTTTTTCCGTAAAACGCCAAGATCTATTGAGAAAAATAAATTCGGTAGGAATTGATGGTTGAGTAATATTTATAATAAGTTTTCCATAATCACTATTGCTGCTCCAAGTGCCAGAATAAGTTATTCCGTTCTTCGTTGCAGTCATTGGTCCGTCATAATAGGTGTTTTTCAACAACCTAAAACGATAGCCACCAAATTCACTTGTGTTTTCAATACCTTGATTTTTTGAATAACTTACAATGAAGTCATTATTCAAAATATTTTGTTCAAAATACTGTTCAAAAATATTCGCTACATATACTTCTTCTGTTTTTTTCTTACAGCCTTGGAAAGAAAGGCTTATAAATAAATTCAAGCATAAGTATAAAAAGTATAATTTTCTTTGTTTGAGTTGTGCTAACATAAATTAAAAATAAAAAAAAATCATCTATTCATGTTGCAATTCTAGATGTTATTTTAAAAATTAACGGGTATTACATAATTTTAACCATGACAATTTCAGCAATAATCTCAGTATTAGAAAAAATGGCACCTGTTTATCTTCAGGAATCATACGACAATTCCGGATTAATTATAGGTCAGAATCAAACGAAATGTACCGGTGCTTTATTGTGTTTGGATGTAACAGAATCTGTTATTAACGATGCCATATCTAAAAATTGCAATCTGATAATTTCGCATCACCCTATCGTTTTCAAAGGCATTAAAAAGTTTGATTCGGATAATTATGTGGATAAAACAATCATTGCAGCTATAAAAAATGATATAGCCATATATGCTTGTCATACAAATATGGACAACGTCATTAATGGGGTTAATGGTAAAATTGCTGACAAGCTTAATTTAATAAATAGAAGAATATTGCAACCAAAATCATTTTTGATTCAGAAATTGGTCTTTTTTGTTCCTTTTGAATATCAAGAAGCCCTAGAAAAATCATTATTTGAAGCAGGAGCCGGTGAAATGGGTAATTATGCCGAATGCAGTTTCGTTTCCGAAGGTACCGGAAGTTTTAAACCTTTAGAAGGCGCTAATCCGCATACTGGATCCATCGGAATAAGAACCATCCAAAAAGAAGCTAAAGTGGAAGTTGTTTTTCCCATTTGGAAACAATCTGCCATTTTAGATGCAATGAAAAATGCGCATCCCTACGAAGAAGTAGCTTATGAAATTTATACACTTCAAAACAAACACCAAGAAATTGGCGCTGGAATTATAGCAGAATTGGCGCAATCTGTAGATATAAAGGATTTTTTAAATGAATTAAAATCCATTTTCAACGTAAAATGTTTGAAACATACCCAAATCAATTCTGAAAAAATAAAGAAAATTGCCATTTGTGGAGGGTCTGGCAGTTTTTTAATTCAAGATGCCATTCGGGCAAAAGCAGATGTTTTTATTACATCAGATATTAAGTATCACGATTTTTTTGAGGCAAACGATAAATTGCTTTTGGTAGATATCGGGCACTTTGAAAGCGAACAATTTACAATTGAACTTTTTGCTGATGTTTTGAAAAATAATTTCCCTACCTTTGCCCACTTCAAAACTGATGTGCATACCAATCCGGTAAAATATTTATAATCCATAAATACGGCACAAAAGTAAGAAACCACATAAATTTAAAAAACAAATTAAATATGGCTGCGATTAAAGAATTTTCAGTTGAAGAAAAATTAACGGCTCTTGTAAGATTACAAAAGATTGACAGCAAATTGGATGAAATTCAAATTCTAAAAGGTGAACTTCCAATCGAAGTTAAAGATCTTGAAGATGAAATTGAAGGACTTCATGCCCGTCAAACCCGTATTGAAGAAGAAATCAACGGAATTCAGGAATTTATCGAACAAAAAAAACAAGGCATTAAAGATGCTCAGGGGTTTATTTCTAAATACGAAAAGCAAAGTGATAACGTTAAAAACAGTCGCGAGTTTGAAGCATTGAATAAAGAAATTGAAATGCAACAACTTGAGGAAAAACTTTGCGAAAAGCATATTAAAGATGCTACAGAGGAAATTTCTGATAAAGCTCGTCAATTGGAGCTTGCTATAAAAGCCGTTGCTACGAAAGAATTAAATTTGAGCGGTAAAAAAGGGGAGTTAGAAAAAATTATTAGCGAAACAGAAAAAGAAGAAAAACATTATAATGGTAATGCTGAAAAAGCAAGAACACATGCAGACGAACGTTTGTTGAGTAGTTACGATCGCATTCGTAACAATTACCATAACGGGTTGGCTGTTGTAGCTGTAGAGCGTGATAGCTGCGGTGGTTGTTTTCATGCTATCCCTCCACAAAAACAAAGTGAAATCAAATTGCGTAAAAAAATTATGGTTTGCGAAAACTGCGGAAGAATATTGGCAGATATTGATCTTGTAGATTCAGTTGAAGTGAAATAATTTTTTTAATATTATTTGTAAGCCCATCCCAAAAAGATGGGTTTTTTCTTGTGATAAACTTTAATCGAAAAATCTGGGTTAAATGAATTCTCGGTAAATTATCCTTTTGACAAACAAAAAATAAAATTTAGATTAAGTTTTATTAATTTGCTTTGCACAAATGATATCAAAACTATTCATACAAAACTACGCCATCATCGATCAGCTCGAAATTCATTTTGAGCATGGTTTAAATATTATTACCGGAGAAACTGGAGCTGGAAAAAGTATTTTGATGGGCGCTTTAAATTTAATTCTTGGGCAACGTGCAGATAGTAATGTTCTTCAAGATCCTCAAAAAAAATGTATTATTGAAGGCCTTTTTAAAATAAATAAAAGCCAACAAGTTTTACAATTTTTTCTACAAAACGAATTGGATTTTGAAAACGAAATTCTTATCCGAAGAGAAATTGCGGCTAATGGAAAATCAAGAAGTTTCATAAATGATACGCCCGTTAATTTATCTCAAGTAAAAGCATTAAGTGTTCATTTGGTTGATTTGCATCAACAATTCGATACACTTGAAATTAACTCCGAAAGTTTTCAACGCGATGTACTAGACGCATTGTCAGATCACACAACATTACTGCTTGAATTTAAAAAACAGTTTGAAGCATATCAGCAGGCAAGAAAATCTTTAGCCCAATTAAGAATAGAGCAGGCGGAAGCCAATAAAGAATTGGATTACAATCAATTTTTATTTTCTGAATTAGAAGAAATTTCACTTAAAGAAAATGAATTGGAAGATATTGAATCCGAATTGAAAATGCTGAATAATGCAGAACGCATAAAATTGCAATTGTCAACAATTTCAGCAGAGCTTTCTAATGAGGAACAACCTGTTATCAACCAACTAAAAACGATAAATAATAAATTAAAATTGTTGGTTGATTTTCATCCAGAAGTATCAAACTTGCACTATCGATTAAACAGCGCAATTATTGAAGTGCAAGATATTGCGGATGAATTGGAACGAATTGAAAGCCAAGTTAAATATGACGAAGAAAGGATTTCAATATTAAATGACAGGCTATCTGCTGGCTACAAACTTTTAAAGAAGCACGGATTTTCATCAACTGCACAACTAATTTCTCTGAAAGAAAGTTTGCAAATAAAATTGGAAGCCTATACAAATGTATTTTCATCCATTGAGGTGTTAGAAAAATCATTGGTTAAATTGTTTGATGCTTGCACAATTTCAGCAAAGCAAATTTCAGTAAACAGAAAAAAACAAATAGATGGTTTTGTAAAAGAAGTAAATCGTTTACTTGCACAAGTGGGAATGCCCAATGCTCGATTAAACGTTAGCATTACAGAAACTGAATTAAACATGTTTGGTATTGATTCAATTGAGTTTTTGTTTGATGCCAATAAAAGTAACAAATTTGAACCAATAGGAAAAGTGGCCAGTGGAGGCGAATTGAGCAGATTAATGTTGAGCATAAAATCTTTGGTGGCGCAAAAACTTGCGTTGCCTACATTGATATTTGATGAAATCGATACCGGAATAAGTGGCGAAGCTGCAAAGCAAGTTGGTCTTATCATGAAATCCTTATCAACGTCCCATCAGATAATTGCCATAACCCATCAGGCACAAATTGCAGCAAAAGCGTCAACACATTTTTTTGTTTACAAAGCAGTAAAAGGAGAAAAAATTACCACAAGCATTCGGATTTTAAATGAGGACGAAAGGATAAATGCCATAGCTCAAATGCTAAGTGGTGAAAAACCAACTACTGCTGCAATGGAAAACGCCAAAGAAATGATGTCAAATTAAATCGTTGTATTTTTTGATATAGAACAATTAATTTTACAATTAATCATAAATAAAAAAGTATGTCAAACAATTTATTAAAAGGAAAAAAGGGGATCATTTTTGGCGCATTGGACGAAAAATCAATTGCTTGGATTACTGCAATTAAATGTTTTGAAGAAGGTGCTGAAATAGTACTTACCAACGCTCCTGTGGCCATGCGAATGGGAGAAATCAATAAACTTGCAGAAAAAATAAATGCACCTGTAGTAGCATGTGATGTAAGTAATGCAGAAGATGTAGAGAATTTGATAAATAAAGCCATAGAGCATTTTGGTGGTGGGTTTGATTTTATTTTACATTCAATCGGCATGAGCTTAAATGTTCGTAAAGGAAAACATTACACAGAAATCGACTATGCACATAATTTAAAAACCTTTGAAATTTCATCAATGAGCTTACATCGCGTGTTGGCTACATGTATGAAAAAAGATGCCATCAATGAATGGGGTAGTGTAGTAGCTTTAAGTTATATCGCTGCGCAAAGGATATTTCCTGATTATAATGAAATGGCGGATGCTAAATCACTTTTAGAAAGTGTAGCTAGAAGTTTTGGCTATCATTATGGGGTAAAAAAACATGTTCGTGTAAATACAATTTCTCAATCGCCTACAAAAACAACTGCTGGTAGTGGCGTTAAAGGATTTGATGGCTTTATAAACTATGCGGAAAAAATGAGTCCTCTAGGAAATGCTACAGCAGAAGATTGTGCTAATTATTGCGTGATGATGTTTAGCGATCATACGAAAATGGTTACCATGCAAAACTTGTTTCATGACGGTGGATTCTCATTTACTGGCGTTACAAATGCTGTAATTGAGCAAATGGAAAAATAAGCTTATTAATAATAATTATTTAAAAGCGCTGGTGAATTACTGGCGCTTTTTTTATGCTTGGAAGCTAAGGGTTTTTAAAAAAGATAAAATTTCTCAAAATAGATATAAATGGTTGAAACCATTGCATATTTGCAGACTAATCTACAACCCACGGTTTAAACCGTGGGCTATGAAAAGATGCGGCAAAAAAGGAAAAATCTGATTTGAAATTTTACCAAACCAATTGATGTGTTTGTTTGATAACCCCCATCACAAATACACTCTGCACATTGCCCATGTTCTCAATTTGACTTAAACGATTCACATGAAAATCGTAATATTTGTCCATGTTCTCTTCAACAACTTTTAGCATAAAATCAAACTCACCGCTGATGTTGTAACATTCTATTACTTCATTTAGCGCATTGATTGATTTAATGAATTTTGTACCAGCATTTTTGCTGTGTTCTTTTAAGGAAACATAACAAATAACCATCAATCCTTTTTTTACTTTCGTATGGTCAACTAATGTAGCATACTGTTTAATAACTCCATTTTGTTCCATTCTTTTTATGCGCTCATGAACAGGGGTTGTGCTTAAATGAACCTTTTCAGCAATTTCTTTAACCGTGGTCTTTGCATTTTCTTGTAACAGTTTTAAAATTAATAGGTCTGTTTTGTCTAATGTTGGATTGGGAATAGCCGTTTGTTCTTTTTGTTCTATTTTTTTTAGCATAAAATTTATGTTTGTTCTGCTAATGTATATAATTATATTATTTTGTCCTATTTTTATTTTACAATTTAGAATATTGTTCTTTTTGAATTAGCTTTGTATTCTAAAAACAAATAAATATGTCAACTACATTAAAAGCTATCGACTTTTCCTTAAAAAACAAGGTAAAAGACATGAGCCTCGCAGAATGGGGCCGTAAAGAAATCAGATTGGCTGAAGCAGAAATGCCAGGTCTAATGAGTCTTCGTAATGAATTTGCAGCAAGTCAACCATTGAAAGGTGCAAGAATTGCGGGCTGTTTACACATGACCATTCAGACGGCTGTTTTAATTGAAACTTTAATCGCTTTAGGCGCGGAAGTTAAATGGAGCAGTTGTAATATCTTTTCTACTCAAGATCAAGCTGCTGCTGCTATTGCTGCTGCTGGTATTGGTGTTTATGCTTGGAAAGGACAAAGCATTGAAGAAGCGGATTGGTGCATTGAGCAAACATTATTCTTCGGAAGTGAGGACAAGCCTTTAAACATGATTTTGGATGATGGTGGTGATTTAACCAATACGGTTTTTGATAAATATCCAGAGTTGATTCCAAACATCAAAGGATTAAGCGAAGAAACCACAACTGGAGTTCATCGTTTGTATGAGCGTATGGCGAATGGTACTTTACCGATTCCTGCAATCAATGTAAATGATTCAGTTACCAAATCTAAATTTGATAACAAATACGGTTGTCAAGAATCATTAGTTGATGCGATTCGTCGTGCTACAGATGTAATGATGGCGGGTAAAGTAGCAGTTGTAGGTGGCTACGGTGATGTAGGAAAGGGATCTGCATTGAGTTTACGTGGAGCTGGTGCTCGTGTAATTGTTACAGAAATCGATCCAATTTGTGCGTTACAAGCTGCAATGGACGGATTTGAAGTTAAAAAAATGATCGATGCGGTTAAAGAAGCGGATATTATTGTAACAGCTAGCGGTTGCAGAGATTTGATCAAAGAAGAACATTTCAGAGCAATGAAAGATAAAGCAATCGTTTGTAATATCGGTCACTTTGATATTGAAATTGATATGGCTTGGTTGAATGGTACTTATGGCAACACAAAAGATACCATCAAACCACAAGTTGATATGTACACTATCGAAGGAAATGACATCATTGTACTTGCTGAAGGTCGTTTGGTTAACTTAGGTTGTGCAACTGGTCATCCATCATTTGTAATGAGTGCTTCATTCACCAATCAAGTTTTGGCTCAAATTGAACTTTGGATGAATACAGAACGTTATGAAAACAAAGTATACGTTTTACCTAAGCATTTAGATGAAAAAGTAGCTCGTTTACATTTGTCTAAAATTGGTGTTGAATTAGATATATTAACAACAGAACAAGCTAGTTATTTAGGATTAGAAGTTTATGGTCCATACAAAACGGATATGTATCGTTACTAATTTCTTTTTATACCGTATAAACAAAAGCCCTTTTCATTTGAAGAGGGTTTTTTAATGAGTGGTCGCTCCTATGGTGTGTAATAAAAAAGTAAAAAAAATAAAAAAGTTTGTCCGCCGCGGTGGATAAAAAGTAAAAAGTAAAAAGACAGAAGAGTACTAAAATCAGAAATCTTATAATTTCAGCTCCATAGGAGCGATATGTTCCTAGATTATTTGTTGATGATTTTTTTTGAGCTCCGTAGGTACGGCATGTTTCTTAAGATCAGGTCGCTCCAATGGAGCTAATATGGTTGTTATTTCTTTTATTGACAATTCGCTCCTATGGAGCAAGATATATCGAACCAAAGGCGCTTGGTATGGAATTTTCAATTTAATTGGAAAATCTGGGTTAAATTTATCGTGCTAAAAGATTGATGAATGGAAAGATTTAATCAAAATTAAAAAAGCATCAAATAATTTTATAAAAATTGCTAATCGACATACATACACACAAAACCAATCAAAATGAGTCGAAGTGCATCCTAAATTTGCATGCGAATTTTGAAAAAATGAGCAGCCTGAATTATTATTCGATGGGCATTCATCCTTGGTATATCGATGCTTCAAATGTTCAGGATGAGTTGTCAAAAATGAAAATTGCAAGTCATCAAAAAAATGTATTGGCAATAGGGGAGTGTGGTTTGGATCGAATTTGTGAAACGCCTTTTAAACTTCAGGAATCCATTTTTTTAGCACAATTATTATGGGCGAATGAAATCGCAAAGCCAATAATTGTGCATTGTGTTCGGGCATTTCGCGAAGCAATGGTTGTATTTAAAATGAGTAATAACATTATGCCTGTGGTTTTTCATGGGTTTAATAATAATATTTCTATTGCAAATGATTTGCTTTCCGCTGGTTTTTATCTTTCATTTGGTAAAGCATTGTTTAACCCAGCAATGGAATCTGTTTTTTCGAAAATTCCATCAGATAAAATATTTTTAGAAACAGATGATGCAGATTATTCAATAGAAGATATGTATAAAAAAGCGGCACAAATAAAAAATACTTCAATAGAACAATTAAGTTTGCAAATAATGCAAAATTCAAAAACAGTATTCAAAACAAATTTTAACTGATGCAAGATATTAGTTGGCTTGGAAGAACAAGTTTGCTTATTGGTGAAGATCGAGTTAGGTTGCTTAATCAGAAGCATGTAATGGTTGTGGGCATGGGTGGCGTTGGGTCATTCGCTGCTGAATTTATTTGTAGAAGCGGTGTTGGTTTCATGACAATCATTGATGGCGATGTGGTTGATCCAACAAATAGAAACAGACAACTTCCGGCGTTATCAACCAATCATGGCGTTTCTAAAGCCGATATAATGGCAGAGCGTTTATTGGCAATAAACCCCGAGTTGAAATTGAATGTAATAAAGGAATTCATCAATCCCGAAATGGTTGAAAAGCTTTTTGAAAATAAACCTGATTATCTAGTAGATGCTATTGATAGCATTACACCAAAAGTTACTTTTTTGAAAATGGCGTATCATCAAAAAATTCCTTTGGTGAGTAGCATGGGCGCTGGTGCAAAACTGGATCCTACTCAAATAAAAGTGGTAGATATTTCAAAAACCATGATTTGCCCTTTTGCGCAACAAGTTAGAAAGATGTTGAAAAAAGATAAAATTTATAAAGGGATAAAAGCCGTGTTTTCTCCAGAAGAGCCAATGTGGGAAAGCTTGATGTTGACAGATGGTAAAAATTACAAGAAGTCGGCGTATGGAACAATTTCTTATTTACCGGCTACATTTGGGGCTGTTGCTGCATCTGTGGTGATAAGGGATTTGATAAGAACAGAGGTTTATAATGTTTGAGAGGTTTATGAGGTTTGTGATGTTTGAGAAGTTGCAGGGGTTGAAAATCTTCAACCCTTACAAAAGGTTAGCCCCCTAAGTCCCCCAAGGGGGAAGTTGGGAGCGTTTTCCATTTTTGGCTTTTTCAATCCATTGAAATATTTTAACTTCAGAATGCTCAAACTCCCTTCACCTTTCGGGGGAAGGGCTGGGGAAGGGGGCTTTCGTGTTAAAAAACAAATTATGACAAAACTATCCGTAAATATAAACAAGCTTGCCACTCTTCGAAATGCACGAGGTGGCAATAATCCCAATCTAATTCAATGTGTAAAAGACATTGAGCAGTTTGGTACTGATGGAATAACAGTGCACCCGCGACCCGACGAACGCCATATTCGTTACGATGATGTGTATGTGCTAAAAAAAATTATAACCACAGAATTCAATATTGAAGGCAATCCCACCGAAGATAAATTTGTGGATTTGGTATTAAACAACAAACCTACGCAAGTAACGCTTGTACCTGATTTTACCAACCAGCTAACCAGTAATCAAGGATGGAATACCATTGAACATCAGCAATATCTTAAAGACATTATTTCAGTTTTTAAAAATGCAGGAATACGAGTTTCGATTTTTGTTGATCCAATTGTCGAAATGGTTGAGGCTGCAAAAGAAACAGGAACAGATCGCATCGAACTATATACTGAAAGTTATGCTGTTGGTTTCGCTTCTGGAAATAAACAATCTGCTATTGAGCCTTTCATTAAAGCGGCAAATAAGGCAAACGAAATAGGGTTGGGTATAAATGCTGGCCATGATTTGGATTTGAAAAACTTAAATTATTTTGCTCAAAATATACCCGGTTTGTTGGAGGTGTCTATTGGTCATGCTTTAATTTGTGATGCGATTTATTTGGGACTGGAGAATACGGTGCAGTTGTATAAGAGAGGTTTGAGCTAAGGTTCAATAAGTTCAATGAGTTCAAGAGGTTCAATAAGTTAAATTATTCTGAAGTTCATGAGATTAATTCAAAAGGTTCAAAACGCCAAAAACGGAAAATACTTCCAACCTTTTGAACTCATTGAACCTCTGGAACCTTTGGAACATCTTCTTACTCCAAATCCTCCTTCGCCATCATCAACTCATTATAACTATGATTGTCTTTGGCATTTTTTGCTTCTAACATGCCTTTTTCATATGTCGAGATGGCTTTTTCATTTTCACCAATTCGCTCATATAATTTGCCCAAATGATAGTATGATCCTACATATTGGGTATTGTCGCTTAATAATGATACAAATTGCTCCAATGCCAATTGATCATCGCCAATTTTGATGTATTCCAACGCAAGCGCATGCTGTAAAAAGCTATCCTTCCCATTTGTGTTAAGCATTTCTAATATTTTTTCTATCCGATTCATAACAATATTTTTTAAACAACCCAATGGAATTATATTTGCAATCAATTTCAGTGCTGAATTATTTCAGAAATAAAATTTATAAAAACAATTATCTAATTATGAAGATATTGATTTGCATTAGTAAAACACCCGACACTACTTCAAAAATAGCTTTCACCGACAACAACTCAAAATTCTCTACTGATGGGGTTCAGTGGATAATCAATCCTTATGATGAATGGTATGCATTGGTTAGGGCAATTGAAATCAAAGAAGCTTATCCATCTACAGTGTTACATTTGGTAAATGTTGGAGGTGTTGAAAGCGAACCAATCATTCGTAAAGCACTTGCGCTTGGTGGCGAAGAAGCCATTCGCGTAAATTCAGACGTTGCAGATAGCTTTTATGTTGCCAGTCAAATTGCACATATTGCTAAAGAAGGCTATTATGATTTAATTTTTACCGGAAAAGAAACCATAGATTATAATGGATCTTCAATTGGTGGAATGATTGCCGAATTTTTGGATATTCCTTTTATTTCTCACGCGGTGAAATTTGATATTTCAGATGGTAATGCGTTAGTTGTTAGAG
The DNA here is from genome assembly GCA_947483415.1 of Chitinophagaceae bacterium. Lineage (GTDB taxonomy): Bacteria > Bacteroidota > Bacteroidia > Chitinophagales > Chitinophagaceae > Ferruginibacter. The sequence goes on along the minus strand of CANKLV010000025.1, from coordinate 4,109 downwards.
AAATTGAAGGTGGAGAAGAAATTGATTCAGCCCCTTTTCCACTTGTAGTGAGTTGCCAAAAAGGTATGGCCGAACAACGGATTCCCAATATGAAAGGAATTATGGGTTCGAGAACAAAACCTTTAAAAGTGGTTGAGCCGATTGAGATATCCCCTTTAACTTCTGTTGTTAGTTTTGACTTGCCTCCAGCAAAAGCAGGTGTAAAATTGGTTTCTGCCGATCATCCAGAAGAATTGGTGCGATTACTAAACGAAGAAGCAAAAGCCATTTAAGTTGATTTTTATTTTTTAAATTTTTATTTTTTAATTTTTAATCATGAGCGTTTTAATTTTTATAGATATTGCAGAAGGCAAAATAAAGAAAGCATCATTTGAAGCAGCCAGCTATGGTGCTGAAATAGCTCAACAATTGGGCACATCTGCTTCTGCAATTGTTTTGGGCAAATCTGACGAACTTTCAACATTAGGTAATTACGGAATTTCAAAAGTATACAATCTTTCAAACGAAAGTTTACATCATTTTGATGCACAGGTTTTTACTAAATTGATTGCTGATGCCAATGAAACTATTGGTGCCAATGTGTTTGTGTTTTCTAACACTACAACCGGAAAATCTATAGCACCTCGTTTAAGTGTAAGATTGAAAGCCGGTTTGGTTTCGGGCGCTGTTGATTTGCCTGATACTACTAATGGGTTTGTGGTAAAAAAATCTGTTTTCAGTGGTAAAGCGTTTGCCCATATTGCCATTAATAGCGAGATTAAAATTATTGCATTAAATCCCAATTCTATTTCGGTTATTAAAACCGAAGGCGTTGCAGAAATTGTTGATTTAAATCTTGAAATACCTACGGCTAAAATTGCGGTGCAAGCTGTAAATAAAATTATTGGAGATGTTCCTTTGAGCGAGGCAGATATTGTGGTTAGTGGAGGACGTGGTTTAAAAGGCCCTGAAAATTGGGGCATTGTAACTGATTTAGCAAAATTACTTGGAGCGGCTACGGCTTGTAGTCGTCCGGTTTCTGATATTCACTGGCGCCCACATCATGAGCACGTAGGACAAACAGGCCTTGCCATTGCGCCAAATTTATATATTGCAATAGGTATTTCTGGTGCCATTCAGCATTTGGCTGGCGTAAACAGAAGTAAAACTATAGTTGTTATTAATAAAGATCCCGAAGCACCATTTTTCAAAGCAGCAGACTATGGAATTGTTGGTGATGCCTTTGAGGTGGTACCTAAAATGATAGATGCCATAAAAAAATTAAAAGAATCAGTATAAATAATTGATTTTTATCTTATTTTACAATCATTCAATGTTTATTGAATAATTGTATGATTTTTTATTGGTAAAAAACCCCTTTCGTTAATGAAAAAGATAGAACTTGAAATAGTGGCTTTATCACATAGCATCACCCAAACACACTCTTATGCTGTGGTATTGGGAGAGATAAATGGATTAAGAAGATTACCTATAGTAATTGGTGGGTTTGAAGCTCAAGCCATCGCCGTTGCTTTGGAAAGAATGAGTCCTAGTCGCCCTTTAACGCATGATTTGATGAAGAATTTTATGATTGCTGCAAATGTTGATTTACACGAAATTGTCATCAATGATTTACAAGAAGGTATATTTTACGCTAAGCTGGTTTGTAGTTCAGCCAACGATACCATTGAAATTGATTCTCGTACTTCAGATGCTTTAGCGATGGCCGTTAGATTCGGTTGTCCAATTTATACATATGAAAATATTTTAGTTCAAGCAGGCGTTTTGATGGATGATGACAATAAAAAATTAGAGCCATCAAGTACTTTTAAAGGTAAAACTTCCGTAACATCTGAAACAGGCGGAACCGATAATTTAAAAGGAATGTCTGTGAAAGAACTTAATGAGCTATTAAATGTAGTACTTGAACAAGAAGATTACATTAAAGCGATTTCTATACGTGATGAATTGAAAAGAAGGGATTGATAAATTGAAAATTCAAAATTCAAAAGTGAAAATTTTCGAAATATGATTTTCACTTTTCACTTTTTATCCGCAGCGACGGACAGGCTTTTTAAATTTTTTCTTTTTACTTTTCCCCAGATCATCAACCCACTAGATGGTTAATTCAATAGTTTAAAAATTGTAAATCATGGTTGCTTTTCCCAATGCAAAAATAAATTTGGGTTTACATATTCTAGGTAAGCGCAATGATGGGTTTCATAATTTAGCAACTATTTTCGTTCCGATTAAATTACATGATGTTATTGAAGTAATTGAATCCAATAACGAAAATGAATCCATAACATATAGCCAATCAGGCTCTGAGATTTCTGGTAATATAAAAGATAATCTTTGCATTAAGGCCTATCAATTGCTCAAACAAGATTTCCCCAATTTGCCTGCTGTGATAATGCATTTGCATAAACAAATCCCAATGGGTGCAGGTTTGGGTGGAGGTTCTGCTGATGGTGCATTTATGCTCAATTTGCTCAATAAAAAATTCAACTTAAATATCGATCTTGAATCATTAGCCAAGTTGTCATTACAACTCGGCAGTGACTGTCCATTTTTTATTTACAACAAACCGGCTTACGCCACAGGCCGTGGAGAAGTATTAACTCAAATTGATCTCGTGCTTTCTAAATACAGCATTCTAATCGTAAATCCAGGCATACACATCAATACGGGCTGGGCTTTTAAATCACTTGAGCTTTCTCAAAACCACAATGATTTATTAAACGTTATTCATGAGCCAATAGAAAACTGGAAATCAAATTTGAAAAATGATTTTGAAGTTCCAATCTTTAATGAATATCCGGAAATTGCTCAATTGAAACAACAGCTTTATGATTCAGGTGCTTTATATGCCGCAATGAGTGGAAGCGGAAGTACCGTATTTGCCCTATTTGAAAATAAATTAAAACAAGAAATTAAATTTCCCAATAGTTACTATGTAAAATGGGTTTAAACTTTTACATTTGCCTATCAATTCGAAAATCACGATAACATTCCTTTGCTCAAATCTCGATTTACTTAATCATCGAGGATAATACTTTTTGCGCCTCCTGAATGGGGGCCGAATTTCTTATTTCATTTTTTTAGTTTTTCATGCTTAAAATTTCCGACATGCATTCAACAGAAGTGCTTAGTAGCCAATCTCAATATTTTTTAGACCTCGAAAATAATTATGGCGCGCATAATTATCATCCATTGCCCGTTGTGTTGAAAAAAGGAAAAGGCATTTACGTTTGGGATGTTGATGATAAAAAATATATGGATTTTTTAAGCGGATATTCTGCTGTAAATCAAGGGCACTGTCATCCCAAAATCATTGATGCTTTGGTTTCACAGGCATCAGTATTAACGCTTACTTCAAGGGCATTTCACAATAATTTATTGGGTGAATACGAAAAGTACATTACCAACTATTTTGGTTTTGATAAAGTATTGCCCATGAACACAGGTGTTGAAGGTGGAGAAACGGCTATAAAGCTTGCCAGGAGATGGGGCTATACTGTAAAAGGCATTGAATCAAATCAAGCGAAAATTATTTTTGTAGATGGTAATTTTTGGGGCAGAACGTTGGCCGCCATTTCTTCTTCAACCGATTCGAGCAGTTATAAAGATTTCGGTCCTTTTATGCCTGGTTTTGAAATAATTCCTTACAATGATTTAACCGCATTGGAAGTTGCTTTACAAGATAAAAATGTGGCTGGCTTTATGTTTGAACCCATTCAAGGTGAAGCGGGCGTTGTTGTTCCAGATGAAGGATACTTATCTGGTGTTAGAAATTTATGCACTAAATATAATGTGCTGATGATTGCCGATGAAATACAAACGGGCTTGGCGCGTACGGGTAAAATGTTGGCTTGTGATCATGAAAATGTGAAACCCGATATTTTAATTTTAGGTAAAGCATTGAGTGGTGGTACAATGCCCATAAGTGCGATATTGGCTAATGATGAAATCATGTTAACCATAAAGCCCGGCGAGCATGGAAGTACTTACGGTGGAAATCCTTTAGCGTGTAATGTAGCCATAGCGGCACTTGAAGTATTGAAAGAAGAAAACCTTTGCGAACAAGCCGAAAAAATGGGGCAATTGTTTAGAGACGAATTGGCAAAATT
>CANKLV010000024.1 GCA_947483415.1 Chitinophagaceae bacterium | reverse complement strand
GCATTTAAAAATATGATCAACATTGCTTGTAAAATGCATGAAGCTGATTTCACTGGAAAAATTCAAAATAGTATTTTGTAGTTTAATCAATTACACATAATTTTAAATAAAAAAATGAAAAAGATATCTATATTAACTGCAATGTTTTTATTTGCAACATGTATAATTTTTAGCTGTACAAAAGAGACCGTAAATCCTCCTTCGGATCCATGCACTGGTGTTGTTATTAGCATAAACCCTAGCCAAACCGCTCCAACTACCGGACAAAGCAATGGTTCTATTACAGTAACCGCTACTCCAAACGGAACGTATACATACAGTATAAATAATGGGGCATACCAATCTTCAAATATTTTCAACAATTTGGCTATTGGTACTTACAGCATTATGGCAAAGAATGCTGATGGTTGCACAAGTGCTTCAACAAGTGTAACATTAAGTGCAACTAACCCATGTAATGGCGTAAATATTATATTAACACCAACTACCACTTTTGCGGATGTATGCCCAACAGCTAGTAACGGAAGCATTACATTAACAGCAAGTGGATCTTCAGGTTATACATTCAGTAAAGATGGTGGAACAACTTACCAAGCATCAAATGTATTTTCTAATTTGGCTGCAGGAAACTATCCAGTTATTGTAAAAGACGTGAATGGTTGTACAAAATCTCAATCGGTTACAGTATCAGCTAACCCAGGTGGGGTGAAATTTAATTTGGTAAGAAACTTAATGATTGCCAAATGCGGAAGTTGTCATTTTAATGGTGGGTCACTTGGGGGCGTTAACTTCGACGACAAGTGCAATATTGTAACCAAATGGGATAGAATTAATACAAGATGTGTTATAGAAGGGACAATGCCGCAGGCGGGACCATTATCAACTTCAGAAAAACAAATCATTACCGATTGGGTTAATGCAGGTCATAGATACATTGATTAAATATGATTTTTACACTTCATTCTCTACATTGAGTCAATTTAAAAATTGGATCTTTTTTTTAATATTCTTTTTTCATAAAGATTTTAGTATTTGAACTTCTTAAACTCTATTTTGTTAGTTATTTGGCACTATAATTGAATAATAAGTTAAAATTCAACCATGAAAAAAACATTTTCCTAGGAATATGCAACATCTGGTAATTCCGATGAAACCATTACCTTTATTGTATTTGGTGTAAATAGAATTTATTAGCGTTTAAATGGCTGAAAATGTTACGCAAGTGTTTTTTGGAACTTTAGTTATATTGAATTGCACTATTATCAGACATAATAGTACCCGGTAAAACGATACATTTCAAATAAATTGGGAATTACAGCATGGTACGAGTTTGAAAATGATTGTAATATTGTTGGTATTAAAAGGCAAATAAAAGGGATTTGTGTTTCTCCTAATACTCTAAGAAAATGCCAACATCTGGTGCACGCTCTGCAAGTTTACAAGCATAAATAACCGCTTGGATAAACGCAGGTCACAATTTCACAGATTAATTAAAAAATAAAAATAAAAAACATGAAGTAACTTTTTTTAGCAGCTATCGTCATTTTTAGTGTATTTGCAATTAACAGTTGCTATCACGACAAAGAAGAGTTGATTTATCCCAATTCTAGCTCATGTAAAGCAGCAACGGATACAATGGGACCTACATTTACAAATGTTCGAAACATTATAAATTCAAAATGTGGTGGATGTCATTTAGGTGGTGGAAGTACTGCTGGATATAATTTTGATAACGATTGTTCTATTGTTACATACTGGAACGAAATAAAAGGATCATGCGTACAACCATATACGTTACAACAAATGCCATTATCTGGTCCACTTTCTACAAATGAACAAGCCCAAATTACAGCTTGGGTAAATGCAGGTCATCGTTATACAGATTAGTTCATAAATCAAATTACTCGATTTCTTGAATTTTGAAACAAAAAAAATGAAACTATGAAAAATTGGAAAAAAATAGCTTGGAGTATTTTCGCAATTGGTTTAGTTTCTGCTGCTGTGATTTTATATTTTGCAACCAAAAAACCTGCGACTGCTGAAGATAGTGAACCAGTAGCAAAGTTTTCAACCACAGAATTCATTGAAAAACTAAATGCAAATCAAGCCGCGGTTACAGCTACTTACATGGATAAAAACATTGCAGTTACTGGAAATGTAATGGAAGTAAATAAAAATCAATGTAGTTTGGTTTTAGATGCCGGAAACAATGCCATCATTACATGCACTTTTGATAGTGCCGTTTTTGCAAAACATGCTGCAACTTTTGAAAAAGGAAAGCCTGCTTCCATAAAAGGAATTTATTTTGGTTGTGATGGATTTGAAAAAAACGACTTCAACGATATGATGGATTTGTTGCCACAACAAAAATCTGCTATGATGAAAACATGTTCAGTTAATAAATAACCATTAAAATGAAAAAAATGAAAAAATTACTTTTCTTAAGTATTGCAATTTTGTCTATTACAACTGCTATCGCACAAAAAAAATTATATTCTACAACAACGGGGACAACTACATTTGATGCAGGTACTGGTGTTGAAAATATTTCTGCAACCAACAAATCAACCACCTCTGTATTTGATGCTGTTTCTGGTCAGATGCAATTTAAAATCATGAATAAAGGTTTTGAGTTTTGGAGCCAATTAATGCAAGACCATTTTAATGAGAACTATATGGAGAGCGAAAAATATCCAAAAACAATGTTTAGTGGAAATATTACCGACATTAAAAAAGTAAACTTTTCAAAAGATGGCACCTACCCTGTGACGGTAAAAGGGACCTTGGATATGCATGGTGTAAAAAAAGAAATACAAACAACGGGTAGTTTCAAAATCAATGGTGATCAAGTAATTGGAACATCATCTTTTATTGTTGCTTTAGCAGATTACAACATTGAAATACCAGGAGTAGTTAAAGAAAAACTCGCTAAAACAGTAAAAATCAATGTAACATGTAATTACTCGCTTTTAAAACAATAATAATGAGAAATAATTTTTTAAAATATACAGTTATACTTTCAATAGCCGTTTTTTCTACACAAATTGCATTTGCACAAGATGATTTGCTTTCAATAGTTGAAAAAAAAGAACCAATTCAAAAAGAGTACGTTAACAATGCATTCAAATCGAGTAGAGTTATCAACGGACATTCGATGGAATTTATTGGGAAGGGTGTATTAGACACCAGAATACTTCACCGCTTTGGACTTGTAAATTCAGGTGCGAAAAATTTATATGGATTAGATCAAGCGAACATGCGATTAGGTTTTGATTATGGCATTTCTAAAGATTTTACCATTGGAGTAGGAAGAAGCAATGTAGGTAAAGAGTTGGATGGATTTATTAAATACAGGGTCATTCAACAATCTAAAGGCGGCAAATCTAGTTCACCTGTTTCGATAGTTCTTATTACTGGCATGACATATTCCGGATTACCATTTGCCGAGCCAGGAAATCCAGGCAATTCCTATTCCAATAAAATGGGGTTTTATAATCAAGTTATTATTGGAAGAAAGTTCTCAGATAAATTCAGTTTTCAATTAACCCCAACACATGTTCACCTAAATCTTGTTCCTAGAGTTATTGATGCCAATGATATTTTTGCCATTGGTACAGGAGCTAGATTGAAACTATCAAATCGAATTGCTTTTGTAGTAGATTATCATTACATCCTTAAAGATCTTAGTACCGACTTGTTGGGTTTAACTGATGATGAAAATGAATCTGAAATAAAAACACAAGTTGACAACTACGCAAACCCGCTATCCATTGGCTTCGACATTGAAACTGGTGGACACGTTTTCCAACTTCATTTTTCCAACTCAACAGGCATGAACGAAAAAGCTTTCATCACCAATACCACCAACAAATGGGGTAAAGGCGAAATTCGCTTTGGTTTTAATTTGTCGAGGGTGTTTACGGTGAGGAAGAAGTAGAGGTTTGTGAGGTTGTAGGGGTTGAATATTTTCAACCCTTTCAAGAGGTTTTAGAGGTTGAATTTGTTCAAAAGGTTCAATAAGTTCAATGCGTTCAAAAGGTTGGAAGTATTTTCCAATAATTAGCAACTTTGTTTTAAAAAAAAACTTTGTGTCTTTTCGTCTTCGTGTTTCAAATGCCTTCACCTTTCGGGGGAAGGGTTAGGGATGGGGGCTCTCCCCCCTTTGTCATAAAACTGTAAAAATTAAGTTCGTCCCCATTTCATGACAATTCTATGATGAATAAACTGCTTGTAGCATATACATTTGCACTACAAAATGAAAAGCATTTCTCAAACCATATTGCTGTTGTTTCTTTCAATGTCATTGTTTGCGCAACAAGACACCACATCTGCCCTATTTTCTTCAATGGAGGAAGTGGTAATTACTGCTACAAAAACAGAAACAAAGCTTGGAAATGTTACAATGCCCATCAGCATCATTTCTAAAAAAAATATTGACCAAGCAGGCAGTTTAAGGCTAAAAGACATTTTACAAGAGCAAGCCGGATTATCTATTACAAATGGCTTCGGCGCAGGCATTCAAATGCAAGGATTAAATCCAGATTATACCCTTATCTTATTAAATGGTGCTCCTCTGGTTGGAAGAACGGCAGGTGTACTCGACCTTAAAAGAATTGGCATTACCAACATCAAAAAAATTGAAATCGTAAAAGGACCATCTTCAAGTTTGTACGGCTCTGAAGCAATGGCTGGCGTAATCAATATCATCACAGAAAATAATGGAGATAAAAAAATTCAATTCGGTGCTAGATATGGTTTTGGAAATCCGAACTTAGGTTGGGCATCTCCGATAGGAAAATCTGTTTTCAAAAACAGTGATTTGAATTTCTTATTTATAACAAAATATAAAAAAGCTGCCCTTAATTTTTCGTCTAATGCTTTTTATGTAGATGCCATCAGTTTTAGACCATATTCTTCAGAACGCATTACGCAACCCATTTGGCAATTTACCAATCAGCTTTCAATATCCACTCCAATCAACAACAAAAATAATTTTACTTTTCTTGTTCGAAATGGCTACGATCAAATCAAACAAAATTTTGCTATAAACAACAATGGCGCAGTTAGTACATCTTTTGGTAAAGAAACCAACAACGATTTAAACATCAACTCTATTTACAAACATTCATTCAATGAAAATATCAAATCATCATTGAATGTTTACGCCACTTTTTACAAAGGATATCAAAAATTAAATTTCTCCAATAAACCCGATAGCAGTTATATAGATGAGTTCAGACAACATTTGTATCGCGCGGAAAATCAAAATGATGTTCGACTAAAAAATATGCTTTTTACTTTTGGCGCAGGTTATGTAATTGACCAAGCCCATTCTACACGATATGATAATGTTGAAAGCAGAAAACAAAATCAAATTCTATATGCATTTGCACAACATGAGTGGACGCTTTCTAAAAAATTAATTTTGACAACAGGTGTGCGTTATGATCACAATAAAATTTTTGCTGCAGCCTTTAGTCCTAAGTTTTCATTTAGATACATCGCTAATAAAACCATAACCATTAAAGGTTCTATTGGCAGAGGTTTTAAAGCACCTGATTTTAGACAACTCTATTTAAACTTTACCAATAATGCAGCAGGAGGCTATTCTGTGTTGGGTTCTATAGATGCCATAAAAATTATTCAGCAAATGCAAAGCCTTGGGCAGATTAGTGAAATAAAGTATGATTACAATAAATTAAGCACCTTAAAACCAGAATTTTCTACAGGTATAAACTTGGGAGGAACGGTATTTTTAAATAAAAATATACAGTTGGATTTTAACGGATTTAGAAATGATATTGAAGGGTTAATTGATGTACGACAAGTGGCAACTAAATTGAATGGCGCGCAAATATTTAGTTACATCAATATCAAAAATGCATACACACAAGGATTAGAATTGGATTTAAAATGGAAGGCTACAAAACAGATTTCAATTTCTACCGGTTATCAACTTTTGGAAACTGCCGATAAAGATGAGTTGGCCAATATTAAAGCCGGAAAAGTATATATTAGAAATGCTGATGGCACAAGCCGTTTGTTGCTTTTAAAAGAATACGTTGGCTTAGCAAACAGAAGCAATCATATGGGTAATGTAAAAATCACTTATGAAAACAAGTATGGTTTATTTATCAATACAAGGTTGATATACAAATCGCAATGGTATGTTGGCGATAGAGACGGCAATGGGTTGTTAAACAAAAACGATGAAAGTGGCGATGGTTATTTTTTAATAAATGTCGCTGCCGGAAAAGATTTAAATACGAAATTAAAACTCAATATAGGCATGGATAATGTTACGAATTATCAAGACGTGAATTACCTGCCCAATTTATCAGGAAGAATGATTTATTTATCAATTAATTATACACTAAAATAAAATGAAAATGAAAAAAAGTACAATTGGAATTTTGGCAATGGCAGCATTAATTTTTAATGCATGTAAAAATGATGAAGTAAACAATGTGGTTGTAAATCCTAATGATTTCAATGTTGCCGTTAGTGGTAAAATTGTAACGGTTAAAAACTTAGCTGCTGATACTATTTTAGGTGTTGGTGCAATGGGGCCTTATGGTGCGGGTAAATATACCTTCTTTAGTTTGGGTACGAATTCTAAAATTGCTTCTACCGATTCAGCAACCAGCAATTGGGATTTGGCTTTTGCGGGCACAACCATTCGAATCAACGCGGGTACTAGTGGACCAGGAAATGGCGGTGCTTTTGTGTACACAGGAACATTCGATGCTTTAACTACTGTTCCTATAGATTCAACATTTAAAATAGACCAAGCACCAACATATGCCATCACAAAAGGCTCGGGAAAAGGCTGGTACAATTATGATGGACCAACCAATTTGTTAACTGCAATTCCAGGAAGAGTATTGGTTATTAGAACTGCTTCTGGAAAATATGCGAAAGTAGAAATCTTAAATTATTATAGAGGAAATACCACGCCGCTTTCAACAGCATCTGATAGCATCAAAATATATGATTCAAGATATTACAGCTTCCGTTACACCTATCAAACTGATGGAACAACAACATTTTAATTGAAACATTCCTATAACTTTAAGTCACCTCAATTTGGGGTGACTTTTTTTATTACCATTAAATAGGGCTTACATCTTTCAATTTTTGTAAATTGCAAGTTCTTGAAAAAATTAAATCCAAAATAATTGATTGGAATTTATTGTTGATTATAACAAAAAAGAAATAACTGATAACATATGGCAAAAGATTCACGCAAGCAGGAAGCATTGGAATATCATGCCAAAGGAAGGCCTGGAAAGATTGAGGTTGTTCCATCAAAAGATGCAAAAACACAACGTGATTTATCATTAGCTTATTCTCCCGGGGTTGCAGAACCTTGTAAGGAAATTGCAGCCAATCCAGATGACGTATATAAATATACAGCCAAAGGAAATTTAGTTGGCGTAATTACAAATGGTTCGGCTGTTCTTGGATTGGGAAATATTGGACCTGCTGCCAGCAAACCCGTAATGGAAGGAAAAGGCGTATTGTTTAAAATCTTTGCAGACATTGATGTATTTGATATTGAGATAAATGAAAGTGATCCGGATAAATTTGTTCAAATTGTAAAAGCATTAGAACCCACTTTTGGTGGTATAAATTTAGAAGATATCAAAGCGCCTGAGTGCTTTTATATTGAACAACAGTTAAAGGCACAATGCAATATTCCTGTGATGCATGATGATCAACATGGAACCGCCATCATTTCAGCAGCAGCTTTATTAAATGCATTAGAAATTCAAAAGAAAAAAATAGACAAAGTAAATTTTGTAGTCAATGGCGCTGGTGCAGCAGCAATGGCTTGTATTAGATTATATGAATCGCTTGGTGCAAAACCTGCAAACTTTACGTTGTTTGATAAAGATGGCATTTTACATAAAGGAAGAACAGATATAGAAACCTTCAAACAAAAATTTTGTGTAGATGTAAAATACAAAGATTATAATCTGAGTAAAGCCATGAAAGATGCAGATGTGTTTTTAGGTCTGAGTGTAGGAAATGTTGTTACTGTTGATATGATTAAATCTATGGCACGCAATCCAATTGTTTTTGCGATGGCCAATCCTGATCCAGAAATCATGTACGATGTAGCTATGACAGCTCGCAAAGATTTAATCATGGCAACTGGTCGTTCTGATTTTCCCAATCAAGTAAATAATGTACTTGGGTTTCCTTATATTTTCAGAGGGGCGTTAGATGTACGTGCAAAACAAATCAACGAAGCGATGAAACTTTCTGCAGTAAAGGCTTTGGCAGAATTGGCAAAAACACCTGTACCCGATATTGTGAATCTTGCTTACAATGAAAAAACAATTTCATTTGGTCCAACTTACATTATACCAAAACCATTTGATCCTCGATTATTATCAACTTTAGCGCCAGCTGTGGCAAAAGCTGCCATGGAAAGTGGCGTGGCAAGAATCAACATAACTGACTGGGATGGATACACGATAGAGCTCAATAAACGTCTTGGTTTAGATAATCAATTAAGCAGAATTTTAAGCAATAAAGCAAGAAACAATCCAAAACGTATTGTGTTTGCCGATGCCGAAAATGCCAAGATTTTAAAAACGGCACAATTGGTTTTGGAAGAAGGAATTGGGTTTCCAATTTTATTGGGTAATGAGAAAAAAATTCAAGAGCTCGCTGCTGCAAATTCTGTAGACATCGATGATATGCCCATCATCGATCCACAAGATGATGAACATGAAGAATTAAGAAAAGAGTTTGGCGAATTGTTTTTTGCCAAAAGAAACAGAAGAGGTGTTAATCATTATGAGGCATTTAAAATGATGAAAGACCGAAATCATTTTGGTTGTATGATGGTTGAAACCGGAGAAGCAGATTGTATGATCAGTGGGTTAAGCAAAAATTATCCCGAAACCATTCGTCCGGCTTTACAAATTATTGGTACAGACGCAGGTGTAAAAAAAATAGCAGGTATGTATTTGTTGTTTACCAAAAGAGGTCCAATATTTTTGGCAGATACTACAGTAAACTTTAATCCTACTGCTGAGGAACTTGCTGAAATTACTTTGTTAGTGGCAAAAGAAGTGAAGCAATTTAATATTGTTCCAAAGATTGCCATGCTCTCCTACTCTAACTTTGGAAGCAGTGATTCCCCTGAAGCAATTTTAGTACGACAAGCAAGAGAAATTGTAAAACAAAAAAGTCCTTCTTTAATCTGTGACGGTGAGATGCAAGGTATTTTAGCGTTTAATAAAGAGTTATTAAAAGAGAACTATCCTTTTGCAGAGTTGGTAAATGGAGAAGCCAATGTGTTGATATTTCCAAACTTAGCTGCTGGAAATATTGCACATAATTTACTTCAGGAAATTGGTGGCGCAGATAGCATTGGACCAATTTTATTGGGGTTAAAAAAGCCAGTACATGTATTGCAATTGGGAAGTTCGATTCGTGCGATATACAACATGGTAGTGATTGCGGTAGTGGATGCACAAGCAAAAAGTAAAGCCAGTGTTCACGAAGTAATTAAGAAAAGTAGATGGTGGAAACGAAAACCAAAAGCAAATAATTAATTTTTACAAACTATAAACATGCGTTTCTTTTCTCATTTTGGAAAATATTTTATTATGCTTAAAGGCATGATAAGTAAACCAGAAAATTCAAAACTTTACTGGAAAGAATTCATGCATCAATGTAGTGAAATAGGCATGGGTTCATTGGGCATAGTTTGTATCATTTCATTATTTATGGGAGCTGTTAGTGCGTTGCAAACTGCTTATCAGATTACGAGTCCAATCATGTCTAAATTAATTATTGCACAAATCATTAGAGATACCGTTATTTTGGAATTTGCACCAACATTGATTTGCATTGTATTGGCAGGTGTTGTGGGAAGTAAAATTGCCAGTGAATTGGGAAATATGCGGGTAAGCGAACAAATTGATGCCATTGAAATTATGGGTATAAACTCGAAAACATATTTAATCATGCCAAAAATTGCAGCTGCATTAGTTACCATACCAATGCTTGTAATTTTAGCCATGGTTTTGGGTATTTATGGTGGCCGTCTTACCGTTGGCATTTCTGGAATCATATCCACAGAAACTTACGACCGCGGACTGAAAGAATTGTTTATCCCATACAATGTATTTTTTGCCATGATGAAAGCATATACGTTTGCTTTCATTGTAAGTTCTATCCCTGCTTATTTTGGTTATTATGTAAAAGGTGGCTCATTAGAAATTGGCAGGAATAGTACAAAATCTGTTGTGGTTACTTGTGTGGTTATTTTATTTGCTGATTACATTCTTGCTGCACTTTTACTCTAACAAAAGCACTAATTATTCTTTATGATTGAATTCAAAAACATATCAAAACATTTCGACGAAAAGCAAGTCCTTCAAGACGTTAGCCACATAATGTATAGTGGTAAAACCAATCTAATTATTGGTACTAGTGGCAGTGGTAAAACGGTGTTGCAAAAATGTTTGGTTGGTTTGTATGAAGTTGATGGAGGTGAAATTATTTATGATGGATTGAGCTTTACAAAAATGAATGATGAAGAAAAAAAAATGCTTCGTCAGCAAATCGGCATGTTGTTTCAGGGTTCTGCATTATTTGATAGCATGACGGTAGAGGGGAACGTAAAGTTTCCGCTGGATATGTTTACAAAAGATAAAGAATCAGAAAAAATAAAAAAAGTAAACGAAGTTTTGGAGCGTGTAAATTTAGTGGGTACAAACAATAAATTGCCTTCACAATTAAGTGGTGGTATGAAAAAAAGGGTTGGTATTGCGCGGGCAATTGTACTCAATCCAAAATTTCTTTTCTGTGATGAGCCCAATTCTGGCTTGGATCCACAAACATCAATGCTTATTGATAAACTGATTCATGATGTAACGATTGAATTCAACATGACTACCATTATCAATACCCACGATATGAACAGTGTGATGGAAATTGGCAACAACATCATTTACTTAAAAGATGGAAAAAAAGAATGGACGGGCAATAGTAAAGACATTATATTTTCAGAAAATAAAAATTTGAACGATTTTATATTTGCTTCTGAGTTTCTTCAAGATGCAAAACAAATGCGTATGTTGGAAGCAAAAGGAAAAAAGATATAATCATAATTCCTTTTTAATATCTCATTGCAAATTTCAATTTTGTCCATAATTCATTATCAAAACTAGAAGGACCAAGAAGCGGAGCATTTCCTGCGGCATCTCCCAGACGAACGACCACTACATTTAAAGACGGAATTACATAAATTTTCTTATCGTCTTTCCCTAGAGCCATGATCATATCATTAGGAGCATTTGTAGCCAAACTTCCATTAAAAACCGTTTGCAAAGTAGGTACCATAAAAGAGGATTTTCCATTTAGCCACCACAGATATCCATAACTATTATTCAGTGATTGAGAAGAATTTACCATTGCTTTAAAGTAGTTAGAATCATTAAGGATAACATTTCCATTCCATGTTCCTTTGTTCAAAATTAATGATCCAAAACGAGCAGCTTCGCGAGTGGTACAATACATCACATTATTATACCAAAAAGAACTAGACATCCCGATTTTTTGAAAAAGTTTTTGCGAACAATATTGATTGAATGTCATGCCACTAGCATTTGCAATAACATCCTGTAATAATCGAAATGGCGCATTATGATATGCCCATCTTGTACCCGCATCAGCAATATAGTTCAAACAAGCAGGGTCTTCACAATCAGGATCGACAAAGCCATCATCTAACCCGGATGTCATGGAAAGCTGATGTTTAATGGTGATTAAATTCTCTTTTTCTAATGGTAAACTTGTCCAGCCAGTGCCCAAATAATTCGATGTTTTATTATTGATGTTTAAAAGTTGATCTTGTTGGGCAATTCCAGTTAAAAAAGACACCACAGATTTTCCGGCTGAAGCAATATAGTATCTCGAATTTATATCCCAATTGTTCCAATATTTCTCTTTTACTAATCTTCCATTTTGCAAAACGATTAAGCCATAGGTGTTTTTTGAACCAGCAAAGTCAAAAGCTTCGTTTAATTTAGTGGTATCCCAACCCAAACCAACAGGAGATTTGGTTTCCCAATAATCATCATTTAAGTTGGGAAAGTAATATTTCTCAACAGAATCAATTGGAACTGGTGTTAAAGGCTTTTCCTTACAACCCATAATAAAAAACAAAAAAAATAGAATAACGAAAATCCTTTGCATAGTTTCTGATTTATCTATTAACTTATTGAATAAAATTAGCACAAATTATTGATGTATTAAATTGAATTTAAATCACCTAAAATCTTAAACAAAACGTAACATTAGCCATATTTGATTGGTATATTTGTCCCATAAAATAAAAGACCTAAAAAACAAAAAAATAAGAATATGGCAGTTAAAACTGATAATTTTCAATCCCCAGATTATTTTGGTGTAGATGAATTGCTAACAGAAGAACATAAACTTATTCGTGAAACGGTAAGGAATTATGTAAAAAAAGAAATCTCTCCAATTATAGAAGATTATGCGCAACGTGCCGAATTTCCTCAACATATTGTAAAGCAATTGGGTGATTTGGGCTGTTTTGGCCCTACCGTTCCTGAACAATATGGCGGTGGCGGATTGGATTATATTTCTTACGGATTAATGATGCAAGAGCTAGAGCGTGGCGACAGTGGTGTTCGTTCTACAGCGTCTGTACAAGGCAGTTTGGTGATG
The DNA here is from genome assembly GCA_947483415.1 of Chitinophagaceae bacterium. Classification (GTDB taxonomy): domain Bacteria; phylum Bacteroidota; class Bacteroidia; order Chitinophagales; family Chitinophagaceae; genus Ferruginibacter. Next base: position 4,040 of record CANKLV010000024.1, on the reverse strand, counting down.
TTTCCCATTTATCAATATGGAAGTGAAGAACAAAGAAATAAATATTTACCCAAATTAGCCAGTGGCGAATGGTTGGGCTGTTTTGGATTAACCGAACCCAATCATGGAAGTGACCCAGGCGGTATGTTAACCAACTTCAAAGATGCAGGCGACCATGTAATTTTGAATGGTGCAAAAATGTGGATTAGCAATGCACCTTTTTCGCAAGTGGCTGTAGTGTGGGCAAAGAATGATGCTGGGGAAATTCAAGGAATAATCGTGGAAAGAGGTATGGAAGGATTTACAACACCAACTACGCATAGCAAATGGAGTTTACGTGCTAGTGCAACTGGTGAATTGGTATTTGATAATGTAAAAGTTCCGAAAGAAAATATTTTACCAAACGTAAAAGGACTAAAAGGTCCGTTGGGATGTTTAACCAAAGCAAGATACGGCATCGCTTGGGGCGCAATTGGTGCTGCAATGGATTGTTACGACATCGCATTAAACTACAGCAAAGAAAGGGTTCAATTTGGTAGACCAATTGGTGGATTTCAATTACAACAAAAGAAATTGGCTGAAATGATAACCGAAATCACCAAGGCTCAATTGATGAATTGGCGTTTAGGAGTATTAATGAATGAAGGAAAAGTAACACCAGCTCAAGTTAGTATGGCAAAAAGAAATGCGTGCGAAATAGCAACCAATATTTGTAGAGATGCGCGTCAAATGCTAGGCGGAATGGGCATTACCGGTGAATACCCAGTTATGCGTCACATGATGAATTTGGAAAGCGTAATCACATATGAAGGCACGCACGACATCCATTTGTTAATCACAGGAATGGATATAACGGGGATGAATGCGTTTAAATAGGGGTTGAACGAGGTTTGTGAGGTTGTAGGGGTTGAAAATCTTCAACCCTTAAAGAGAGGTTTCGTTCAAAAGGTTCAATGACTTCAAAAGGTTAGCCCCCTCAATTCCCCAAGGGGGAAGCTGGAAGTATTTTCCAATTTCTAGCATTTTTGTTTTATTCGTGCCTTCGTGTTAAAAAAACTTTGTGCCTTCGTGTTTTAAAAAAACTAAAAATAATACAATGAAAAATATATGCGTAATTGGTGCAGGTACAATGGGAAATGGCATTGCACATGTATTTGCACAAACCGGGTTTGATGTTACATTGATAGATGTCAATGCAGCACAATTGGAAAAAGCAATTGCAACCATTACAAAAAACATTGATAGACAAGTTGCGAAGGGAACATTAACAGAAGAACATAAAGGCGAAGCATTAAGCAATATAAAAACAAACACTTCTATATCAGAAGGTGTTGCTAATGCAGATTTAGTGGTAGAAGCTGCGACAGAAAATGAAAAGTTGAAGCTTGATATTTTCAAACAAATAGATGCTGCTGCCCCAGTTGGATGCATCTTGGCTTCTAATACATCTTCGATTTCAATTACAAAAATTGCATCTGTTACAAATCGTCCAGAATCAGTAATTGGCATGCATTTTATGAATCCCGTTCCCGTAATGAAATTGGTTGAAATCATCAATGGATATGCTACTTCAAAAGCAGTGAATACAACCATAACGGAGTTGAGTAAACGCTTGGGAAAGATTCCTTGCACCGTAAATGATTACCCAGGTTTTATTGCCAATAGAATATTAATGCCAATGATCAACGAAGCAATCATCAGTTTATTTGAAGGTGTTGCAGGTGTTGAAGAAATTGACACCGTAATGAAATTGGGCATGGCTCATCCAATGGGACCATTACAACTTGCAGATTTCATCGGGCTAGATGTTTGTCACAGTATTTTAAAAGTATTACACGACGGATTTGGCAATCCAAAATACGCGCCTTGTCCTTTATTAACCAATATGGTTACCGCAGGTAAACTTGGCGTAAAATCTGGAGAAGGGTTTTATAAATACACACCAGGTAGTAAGGAGTTGGTGGTGAGTGAGGTGTTTGGGTAAGAGGTTTTTGAAGTTTTTGAAGTTTAGTTCAAAAGGTTAAATGAGTTCAAAAGGTTGGAAGTATTTTCCATTTACTAGATTCTTACTTTTATACAAAAAACTTCGTGCCTTTGCGCCTTTGTATTTCCCCCCTTTGCGTCTTTGCTCCCTTGCGAGCTTTGCGCGAAACAAAAAACAAGTTAGGAATTTGCAAAACGTTGAACTAACTCCACTTCCTTATTCTTTATTTTTAATTCCTTATTTGATATTTCAAAAAGCCCATATTGGAACGAAATCAAATCCAGAATCTAACATCAAGAATCCAATCTCTTTTTCTTACCCACCAACCCATACGAATGTTCAATCATTTCCTTAATGCTCTTCCAAGTCAACAATCCATCTATTACAATTGTATTCCAATGTTTCTTATTCATGTGGTAGCCGGGTAATACAGAATCAGGATATTTCATTCTTAATTCTATTGCCAAATCAGGATTGCACTTTACATTTATTTTTAAAAACTCTACCTCATCTAATGGCAAAAGCAAAAACATTTTGTTGTTGGTTTTAAACACAATTGTTTCGGGGCCAAAAGGAAAGCTTTCGGTTACATCTTCTAAGCTTAATACATAGTCCCTTATTTCTTCTACGTTCATTTTATTGCTAATTGAATTATAAATTAGAGTTAGAATTTCTTGACACGAAGGCGCGATTTTTTTGACACGAACACAAAGGCTCGAAGTCACGAAGAAAAATGGTTAAAAAGATTTCTTACAAAAAACAAAAAGCTCCATTGGAAAATACTTCCAACCTTTTGAACGCATTGAACCTCCTGATTCTCTCAGTCAGAGACTGAAAACTCTTGTAGACACCGGTTTGGAAACCGGCGCCAATCGGAACATCAGCAGGCGAAAATCCCCAAACTTTTGAACCCATTGAACTCATTGAACCTTTTGAACCAAACCTCTAAAACTTCTCAAACTTCTCAAACCTCGTTTCCTCCCAAAAAAATACCCCTCATTTCTGAAGGGCATTTTTCATTTTATTTTATGATTAGTTATCTAATGATCGTTACATCAGATTTAATTGTGATTTTCTTTCCTGAAATCAACAGGAAATCTACAACTGCAAAATAAGTGCCATCCGGAACTGGCTTACCATTGTAAGTTCCGTTCCAATCATTACGGTATGATTTGCTTGAGAATATTTTACTTCCATACCTGTTGAATACCGTTACAGTAACATTTTTCAAACAATCAAACTGACCATAAACTGACCAATTATCATTGATACCATCACCATTTGGTGTAAATGCATTTTTAACTTTGATGCAATAAGGAATAACGGTAATGATTACGTTTCCTGCGCTATTACAACCTGCTGCATTAGTAGCAGTTAATGTATAGGTTGTTGTAGTAACTGGAGTTGCAATTGGATTTAAAATTGTTGTAGAACTCAATGTGTTATCCGCTGGTGACGAAGTCCATAAATATGTACCAGCACCAGTTACTGTTCCACTCAATTGTGCAGTTTCTCCTAATATAATCGTAGCGTTTTGTCCTGCATTTACATTCACTTGTGAATTTGTTCTTACTACTACTCTTTTGGTAACCGTACATTGTCCTAATGTTGCAAGTAATGTATAGGTTGTAGCTCCCAATGTTGTTGGTGTAGCAATCGGACTAGAAATTGAAGGGCTACTTAATCCAGCACCAGACCAAGAATATGCAGATGCATTTCCTGTAGTTGTTAATTCTACAGAACCACCTAAACAAATGATGGTATCAATTCTTGTTTGAACACTTAAATCATTTGTTAATGGTACTGTGTTTGAAAAAGTTTTAATACAACCATTTAAATCTCTAACAGAAACAGTGTATGTTCCGTTTGTTACAGTAAAGTTTGGAGATGATTGATATGCTCCACCATTAATGCTGTATTCATAAACATTTGCACCACCTGCAGCCTCCACGTTTAATGATCCATTAGGTGTTGCCGAACAAGTAGCATTTGTAGTAAATCCTTGAGCCGTTAAAGGAGTTGGTTCAACTACATTGATGATTGTATCTCTAACGCAATTTGAATTATCTCTGATGGT
>CANKLV010000023.1 GCA_947483415.1 Chitinophagaceae bacterium | reverse complement strand
TTTTCAAAAGTGCCTTTGTTTGGATTGTTTTACAAAATTGGCGCCATACTGATTGATAGAAGCAATGAAAAAAGCAGAACTAAAAGTTATGAAGACATGAAGCAGGTTTTAAGCAAAGGAATGCACATGTGTATTTATCCAGAAGGTACAAGAAACAGAAGTAATCAAGTTTTAAAAACTTTTTTTGATGGGGCTTTTAAATTATCCGTTGAAACACAAAAAGAAATAATGCCTTGTATTATTACAGGCACAAAAAAAGCCATGCCAATTGATAAAGCGTTTTACCTTTTACCTACAAAATTAAGTATGACATTTCTGCAGCCTATATCACCAGAGGGGTTTACGGCAAAAACAATGAATGTTCATGTGCATGAATTGATGACGAAAGCTTTGATAGAGGAAAAATAAAACTTTTACAAATCATAAAAATATCTCGTCCTATTAACCTTTATATCCCTCAGCAAACTTGATTTTGGACTAATATTGATGGTGAAGAATTTATATCTACCTACTGGAGAAATGGATACAGACATTTGCCAACAATGTAAATCGCGTGATAAATTCATGGAAAGTACGCCCAATTCTTTCAAACTAATATTGTAAGAACCCGACATACCTATTTTCCATTTTGGCGTAAGATTCATATCGCCATTCCAATTGAAATCTTGATTGACGGTTGTGGTGAATTTTGTTGGATTTATTGGCGATAAGTTTCTAAAAAAACGCAATGAATAAGAAAACGAAACACTCCAAGGAATGGAGAAATCTGCAAATTCGCTGGCATTTTTTTGAATGTATGCCGCTTCTTGCTGATATTCATCCATAGGCATTCCGGTTTGTGGATTAATGTTTGTTGTTTGTTGTTTATTGTTTGTTGTTTGTTTATCTCCACCATTAAATTTACTATCTAATGAAACCTGCCCTGACACTAACCTGCCCAAAGAAATCGGCGTTTTTGTCCAGATTAATTTTTTCGTTCTGATGCCACTTCCATTGGTAATGTATGGATCAAAAATGGCGCTGGCTGTAACGCTTACTTTATTCAGCAAATTCGTTCTTGCTGCAACTTGTAGATATTCCAATTGAAAAGAATCCTTTAAAAAATTATACGCACCATTGATGCTTAATCCATCAAGCAATGATATCTTTTGTGCCTCTTGAGCCGTATCCTTTCCATTTTTGTACTTCATTTGAAGCACATTATCTATTCCGAAACTCATACCACCAAATCTTCCGGATGAAAAAGAACCTAAAATACTTCTTTCAAAATAGTTGAATTGTGCCGTTCTACCTGTAGTATCTGTTTGAATGGTATAAAAGTTCCCGGCATTCATATCGGGTTTATAATTCAATCCAATGGATGGCCTGATTTCATGACGAATGGCTTGAACTTTACTGTTTTTATTAAAGCCAATCATACCAAAAATTCGAGAAGATACGCCAATGCCGTAACTCATTTCTCTTGCTGTATAAAATCCTCGCTGAATGGACGTATCAATTTTTTTATCTGCTGGGTTCCAACTCAAATCGAATTTTTCCTGATACCATTTTTCTTGATAGCTAACCCTTGGTGATATTTGAAATGGACCAATAGCAGGCAAGGACAATGAAATGGGAATATCATGACTAGCGCCCCATCTGAAATTATTACTCAATTGCTTGGCAGCAGCAGAGGCCGTATCATAAAAAAATGATGTGCTTTTGAAAACCGTATTTAATGCAATTCCAATGTTTTCGTACCATTTAGCATCACCAACGGCCTCTTTTTTTCTAAACGGATACAGTGTATTCACACTAAAATTGGCATCTGGAAACCTGAAGTTTATCAAATTCAAATTGGTATTTTGATCGTGGTTTGCACTTACTTGTAAATTAAAAGGCTTGTCTTTCCAAACTTTTGAATACGATATAGATGAATTAAGTGTATTATTGAAATTGGTTGCAGGACTATTGGGAACCTGACTATTGAATTTAGAACTACCTGCATTTACAAAAGCGTTAAACGTAACGCCAGGTCGAGCTTTCATATCAGCAGTATGACTCCAATTAATTTTAAATGTATTGTTTTTAGAAAAATCAGGATCACCTTTAAATCCATTTTTCAAGCTCATCATGTTAATCGAAAAATTTCCTTGGTATCGATATTTTTTAAAATAGCGCGGACTAACGCCGAATGTCCAACCGCCATAAGAGTATAATGTACCCCTGGCTACAACGTCCCAATTATCACTTAAAATTTTATAGTAACCCACACCTTCCATCGCTAACCCAAGTTGATCATTGGCGGTAAAATTGGGAGAAATAAAACCGGAGTGACGTCCTTGTGTTAATGGATACAAACCAAAAGGTAGTACTATTGGAATAGGAACACCTTCGATTTCAGGATGTACTGGGCCTGTAAAAGCCATTTTTTTATTGATGAATTTTATTTTATTACTTACAAAAGCAAAATGTGGGGTATCTAAATTACACGTTGTAAATCGACCATTCTTGGCAAAAAATTCACGTTCATTAATTTTCTTAATCTTCTCTCCATACACAAACATTTCCCCTTGTTGAGTGTAAGTTCCTTTAGTCAACCCTTTACCTGTTTTCATATTAAACTGAATGGTATCGCTAATTGTTTTAAAATCAGATTGATTAAATGTTGGATAGGTTATTACTTTTCCTGTGCTATCCTTTGTTAGATATGCACCTACTGTTTGTGTAACTTGATCAAAACATATAAAAGGCGCCATCAACTCATTGTCTTCATATTTAATACTGGCCTCTTTTCCGTATAAATACAATCGTTTGGCGGGAATATCAAAAACCATTGAATCTTCTGCTTGATAATACACAGGTGCATTTAAGGAATCTTTGGAACGACTAAAGCTAATGGTATCTATTTTTGGAATAATTGAGGTATCAAGAAATTTTGGAAATAGTAACGTAGATATTTTAACTTTTTTATTTTCTCGAATTATTACATCTTGCTTCGGGGTTTTTTTTATTTTTAAAGGTATTTCTATATTACTTGTTGCAAATGAATAAGAAAAGTTGACGTAAAAAATTGACACGACAATTAATAATGCCATGGCTGTATGTGAAAAATATTTTGCCTTACCTTTGTGAAGTTGCCTCATAAAATTTGAAACACAAAAATAACCATATTAATATAATGTGATTGTGAATAATTTACAACACTTAAAACATAAAGAACAAACTTATAATTACTATGATAAAGCTGAAGTATATTTTATGTTTTTCCGCAACTATTTTTTGTTTATTTACATCAATTGTATTTGCACAAACACCTAAAAAACTAAAAACAATAATTGTAGATGCAGGTCACGGAGGTACAGATTATGGTGCTGTGGGGCAATACGAAAATTCTTTACGATCGAATGAAAAAGATGTAACCTTAGCCATTTCATTGAAACTTGTTGATGAATTAAAGAAAAAGCTACCGGATGTAAATACAATCTCTACAAGAACCACTGACATTTATCAATCTCCAGTAGAAAAAGCAAAAATTGCCAATGACAACAATGGAGATTTGTTTATTTGTATACATGCAGACTCTGGTCCATTACAAACTGGGAAAAGACAAACGGGTTCACGTACGGTTACTCGCTATAAAATAACATATAAAGGAAAAGGAAAAAAGAAGAAGAAAATTTCTACTCCTTACCAAACAGTTGAACCTACTTACGAGTATTTTAAAATGCCCCTTTCAAGAAGTGGTACCAGTGTTTGGATATTCGCAGCACATAAAACAAGTGACAAATTAAAAGCCATAATGAAAGACGATGGCAATTCGGAGTCAGACTTTCAAATTGAAGCAGGTTCTGAGGCTGGAACTGATTCTACATATTCTAATTTTGATTTCAATTCTCCAGCCGGAAGAGCAATCGCACAAGTATACGCAAAAAGATATCAGGAAAAAAGTGATTTATTAGCTACTTATGTAAATGAAGAGGTTGAAAAAACAAATCGCCCTGCGCTGGGTGTTAATCAGCGTCAAGTAGGTATCTGGGTGTTACAAGCTACGAACATGCCTGCAATTTTAATTGAAACAGGCTTTATCAATAACCCAAAAGATGAACGATTTCTAAACAGTGAATCTGGTCAGCAAGAAATGGCAGCAACCATCGCAGATGCTATTGTGCATTATAGAAACCAAATGGAAAGCATGATTAAAACCAATGGCTCACCTTCTAAATAATAAAAAGTGAAAATATCAAACGAATTTAAAGTTGGAATACTTGGGATAATTGTAATTATATTATTGATTTTGGGTTTTAATTTTTTAAAGGGAAACAAATTGTTTTCCAAAACAATGACCTTGTATGCCAAATATGAAAATGTGCAAGGATTAGCTACATCAAACCCTGTATTTATAAATGGTTTACAAGTTGGGAATATCTACTCAATCACCAATAGTAAAGACATGAAGCAGTTGTTGGTAACCATATTAATACAAAAAGACATCAATATTCCTTCTAATTCAATTGCTTTTATCAATCCCAATCCGCTTTCTGTTACTAAAATAGAAATTCAATTGGGAGATGTTACAAATTATTTAAAAAATAATGATACCATAAAAACCATTGAACGAGATGGTTTTTTAGAAAACATGATAAACAGTAAGGTTGATCCATTATTATCAACGGTTAAAAGTACCATTGGAACGGCTGATTCTATTTTATTAAGTTTTAATCAGGTATTGGATGCTGAAAACAAAAAAAATATTGCAGCAGCACTAAGAAATTTAAACCAAATAACCACTTCGGTAAATGCTACAACTGCGTCTCTTGAAACTATGCTTAATAGCACAAACGGACCACTTTCAAAAACGCTAAATAATGCAGCATCAATAACGGATAATCTCGCAGCTAATAATCAAAAACTTAATCACGTTTTCACCAATATCAACATTACTACCGAAAAGCTTGCTAAACTCAATGTGCAACAATCATTGACTTTATTGGATAGCACCATCTACAATTTGAAAAATGTAATTTCAAAGTTGAATTCAAAAGAAAGTAGCTTAGGTTTGTTATTTAATGATCCAACGTTATACAAAAACCTAAATTCAACAAGCAATAAAATAAATGTTTTGCTGGATGATATTCGTGTTCATCCATCAAGATATATTTCCATTTCGGTATTTGGCAAAAAAGAAAAACAATCTCCTTTGAGCATTGCATTGCCCGACACCATAAACTCGCCTTACATCAACAAAAAATAGTTAAAGCATCAATTCAATGCAAAGAAAAATATTTAGATGCTACATCATATTGTTTTGTTTTCTTAGCATAATTCATACAAAAGCTTTCTGCCAGGTTGATACTTTTAAGCTTCAAATTACAAGCGACACTACTCGAAAAATTGAAATCATTCAAGCCAAAGACCTAAGACAAATAACACTCAGTGATGGGCAAGTAATTGAAACACTCGCCGGAAATGCCGTTGTTAAACAAGGAAAAACAATATTAAGTGGAGATAGTATTGTATTGAATAAATTACTCGGTATTGCTGAAGTATTTGGCCATGTGCACATCAACGATGCTGATACCATTAACACTTACTCAGACTACCTCAAATACTTGGGAAATGAACAAGTGGCGTATTTAAAAAAATCGGTAAAATTAACAGACAATAAAGTAATACTAACCACCAACGATTTAATATATGACCTAAGAACTGGCATAGCAACGTATCAAAATGGAGGAACCGTGAAAAACCAAAATACCATATTAACCAGTGAAACTGCGATATATTATTCAGATACCAAAGACGTATTTTTTAAAAATAATGTTCATTTAAAAGATCCAAAATATGAAATGACATCTGATAGTTTGAGGTATAATACTGCTTTAAAAAATGCATACTTCATTTCGCAAACACATATCATTTCCGATCAATCTACCATAGATACTAAATCTGGTGCATATAATCTCGAAACAGGGGAAGCGATTTTTAATGAAAAAACAATTTTCAAAGACAAATCGAGGTACATGAGCGGCAATAAAGTAGCATTCGAAGAAAAAACCAATACCATTCAAATTGAAGGAAATGGGAAATTGGTGGATAGTGTAAATCAGGTTATGGTTTTGGGCGATAAAATATTCATAGATAAAAAAAATGGAAGCTTTTTAGCCACAAGAAAACCCATAATGATTTTCTATAAAAATCAGGACAGCACGTTTATAACTGCAGATACATTGTATTCCAACAAGCGAATAATGACAACAACAGAAATTACAGCAAATAGAAAAAAGACAGGAATTACGGATAGTTTGACTTTAAATGCACCACCCGGAAAAACAGATAGCATAAGATATTTCAGGGCTTATCAAAATGTGAAAATCTTCAATGATTCATTACAATCTGTTTGTGGAAATTTGATTTTTTCTACAGAAGATTCCGTGTTTAAATTATATCAGAAACCTATTTGCTGGAATGGGAATACTCAGCTTTCGGGAGATACCATTTTGTTGTTTACCAAAAACCAACAACCGCAAAGACTATTTGTATACAACAACGCTTTGGTAATAAATAAAACAGAACAAGGATTTTATAATCAAATGTTGGGTAAAACAATAAATGGCAGTTTTGTAGATGGGCATATTGATTATATCCGAGCAAAGGGAGTTCCAGCAGAAAGTATTTTTTATCCTCAAGATGAAGACAGTGCTTATACCGGAATGAACAGAAGCAGTTGCGATGTAATAGATATTTATTTTAAAAATAAAAACATCAATAAAATAAAATTTGTAAACCAAGTTAAGGGCACCTTATATCCAATGAATCAAATTCCTGCAGGTTTACAATTACTAAAAGGATTCAATTGGCAGGAAAGCGTTCGACCAAAAAATAAATTTGCCATATTTGAATAATTAAACCCAGATTTTGCAGTTGAAATCTATTACAAGAAAAAAATGCTGCAAATACAAACGTTTGCTTGACTTCTTGACTTTAACATATTTCATGTGTATTTTATAGTTTGCTTTTGGTCACATGGTATAGCTTTTATTATCTTTTCCCTTTGATTTGAGCTATTTCTTTTGGCTATTTCAATATGCTTTCGACCAAAAAATCGGCTCAAACACCCGTCTTTATTGCCTTTTTTCCTTTCATGACGATTCCAACTGCAAAATCCGGGTTAAAAAAATGATTTGTCAAACAAGAAATTATGCATAATTTTCAAGTAATTTTCAACATACTTAAGATGAAAATAAACTTCATTTTTTTTCTACTCATTTTACTAAGTACCCATTTATTTAGTCAAGATATATTTGTAGGCGATTGGAAAATCAACTTCGTTACAACTGAAAACCTCCATCATTTTGAAGCCCGTTTAGAAATTGGCCAATCAGAAAAAGGAACCCTTTATCCCGCACAATTAACCATTTCAATAGACAGTTTCATTGGTCGATATCAGGTTTTATTGGCAAAGAAAAACTCTCGCCAATTAGCTATAAGTACGCAAAAGTTTGTAGTATCGGAAACCCCAATCCAAATGGGCAAATGGATACAGCTATTGAATGGAACATTAGATTTCAGCAGAGATTTAAAAGGGCAACCAACGCTATCATTAAATAGAATTTCGTTGAACGGTAGAACATCCGCACTTAAATTAAGGGATTGGAAATCATTCCCCGAAAATGAAAAATCAATAGCAAAAAATATAGTTTCAATTCTTGAGAAGGCTGAAATACAATTTATAAAAACAAGTAATGAAGCATGGAAAGATCAAGCAGCAAAAACCATACTTCAACCAAAAATATCGCCTATTTATTTGGGCATAATAGATACCATATTTGTAAAAAATAAAATTGGAACAGTAGCATTTAAAAACAACAATGACAACGACATCATTTCTGTAAAAACAAATACCAATGGCATTGTGGATCAAATAGATTCGAAAAAGAAGCGCGATGATGAAGATTTTATTTTAGATACAGGATTAAACATTCTAACTTTTTTTGCGGATGATTTTGGCAAAAAAGGGTTTTCATCTGGTGCCATTAATTTGAAATTTGAAAACACGAATAAATTATTGGATTTTACAGACAGTTCAAATCTTGGGGCTACATTTATTGCGGTAAAAATTTATAACCCATTTGATGAGGAGACCAATAAAAAATTCGAAAAATTCATAGAAAAAGAAAATATCATTATACATTATCCAGAGCCGAACAAAATTCCAACTGGAAACAATAAAGACAACAATGGGCTTAAAAGGGAGGGAAAATTAGTAGGCACATTAGTTTCCAAATCAAAAGAATTAGAATTTTCATTATGGGATGATGCTATGGAAGATGGGGACAGTATTTCGCTATCTATTAATGGCAAATGGATAGCAAGAGGATTTCCTGTAAAAAAGAAACCTCAAATTATAAAAGTAACCTTAGCGCCAGGATACAATTTAATAACATTTGTGGCCGATAATTTAGGCTCGATTTCACCAAATACAACAGTTTTGGAAATAATAGATGGAAATAAACGGATGCCATTTTTCATTGAAACCGATTTCAAATTAAATAACTTGGTCAAGATATATTACAAAGTGAACTAATAAAAACACTTTTTTCCGGTAACGTTTGCGAATTTTCAATTCTTTTGAAGAAATATATAAATTAAGGGCTCCATTTTTTTGTAATTTATAGACGAATTGCCTTATTTTTGCCCACCTTTAAAAAATTAAAGATTATGATGGAAAATTTGATTTATGCAGTACCGGTAATGGGTATAATTGGCTTGATTTACACTTTTGTGAAATTCAATTGGGTATCCAAACAAGATGCGGGCACACCAAGAATGAAAGAAATTAGCAATTATATTGCAGAAGGAGCAATGGCATTTTTAAAAGCAGAATGGAAAGTGTTGGCTTATTTTGTAGTGATTGTTTCTATATTGTTGGCATTTATGGCTCAAGCAAATGCAAATTCACATTGGAGCATTGCTGTAGCGTTTGTTATCGGAGCGGTATTGAGTGCGCTTGCAGGATATATTGGAATGAGGGCTGCAACAAAAGCGAATGTTAGAACTGCTGAAGCTGCAAGAACAAGTTTAAGCAAAGCATTGAGTGTATCTTTTACAGGTGGAGCCGTGATGGGTGTGGGTGTAGCAGGATTAGCGGTTTTGGGATTAGGCGGTTTATATATTGTATTAAAACACTTCTTAGCACCAGGGGCAGAAATAGGTTCAGAAGAAATGGTAAAAACCATTGAAGTATTGACTGGATTTTCTTTAGGTGCAGAATCAATCGCTTTGTTTGCAAGAGTTGGTGGGGGTATTTATACCAAAGCTGCTGATGTGGGTGCTGATTTAGTAGGTAAAGTAGAAGCGGGAATACCTGAAGATGATCCAAGAAATCCAGCAACTATTGCGGATAATGTAGGTGATAACGTAGGTGATGTGGCAGGTATGGGCGCTGATTTATTTGGTTCTTATGTAGCAACAGTTCTTGCAACGATTGTACTAGGACAACAAACTACAATTGTTAATGGTGCAGATTCTTTAAATGGCTTCTCTCCTATTATTTTACCAATGTTGATCGCAGGTGTTGGCATTTTATTTTCAATCGTAGGTACAATATTTGTTCGCATCAGCGATTCAGCTGGAATCAATACATCAACAGTACAAAAAGCCTTAAACATGGGCAATTGGGGGTCAATGGTATTAACTGCTATTGCAGCTGGCTTATTGGTAAATTGGTTATTGCCAGAGCAAATGGAATTGCGTGGAATAGCATTTACAAAATGGGGTGTTATGGGCGCAATCGCTGTGGGTTTAGCAGTTGGTGCATTAATGAGTATTATCACAGAATATTATACGGCAATGGGTAAAAGACCAGTGCTTTCAATAATCAGACAATCTTCAACTGGTCATGCAACAAACGTAATTGGGGGTTTGGCGGTTGGTATGGAATCTACATTTTTACCAATTTTAGTTTTAGCAGGTGGAATTTGGGGTTCTTATGCATGTGCAGGTTTATATGGCGTGGCTATCGCTGCAGCCGGAATGATGGCAACAACAGCCATGCAATTGGCAATCGATGCATTCGGTCCGATAGCTGATAATGCAGGTGGAATCGCAGAAATGAGTGAATTACCAGCAGATGTGCGCGAAAAAACAGACGTATTGGATGCTGTAGGAAATACAACTGCTGCATCAGGAAAAGGTTTTGCGATTGCCTCAGCAGCTTTAACAGCGCTTGCATTGTTTGCTGCTTATGTAGGAATCTTTGATGGCAAAAATGGAAACTTCAAAATGGATGGAATTGATATTTATAAAGCACCAGTTTTGGCTTGCTTATTTGTAGGTGGTATGATTCCATTTATATTCTCTTCATTATGTATCAGAGCTGTGGGAGATGCGGCAATGGCGATGGTAGAAGAAGTTCGCCGTCAATTTAGAACCATTCCTGGCATCATGGACGGAACTGGAAAACCAGAATATGATAAATGTGTCGCTATTTCTACAGAAGCTTCGATAAAAAAAATGATGCTTCCTGGAGCTATTGCCATTATATCACCATTGATTATCGGATTTTTAGCAGGCCCAGAGGCATTAGGTGGTTTTTTAGCTGGTGCAACAGTTAGTGGTGTTTTAATGGGCATGTTCCAAAACAATGCTGGTGGTGCTTGGGATAATGCAAAGAAATCATTTGAGAAAGGTGTTGAAATCAATGGTGAAATGTTTTACAAAAAATCTGAACCACATAAAGCTTCCGTAACAGGTGATACAGTAGGAGATCCTTTCAAAGACACTTCAGGTCCATCAATGAACATTTTGATTAAATTAATGAGTATCGTTTCTTTGGTAATTGCTCCTTCTCTTGCAAAAATGAGTTGGAGTGATAGTAGCAGTCAGGGTTATAAAAAACAGAAGACTCAAAGCAATGTTATTATCAAAAACAATCAAAGTTCAACTATCAATAACATAAACATAACTATATTATCCGTAGCTAAAAAATAAGTACGCTTTAAAAATTTAAATTCTAAAAAAGGAATCATTTTATAATGGTTCCTTTTTTTATTTGGGTTAGTTGATTCCTACACATGAAGTTGAACAATTTTAAAAGAAATAATACGATTTTGACTTTTTATTGAGACCAATCTTTTCTCGTATAATGCCGATGTGGTAGTTGTTTGTGACAAATGAAATTGGTCCTTTACATATATCCAATCGGTATAATTTAGCAACCCACTCATTTTTATCTTTTACAAATTATACAATCCAAATGGCAAGCATTCAAGGAGAATAGGGACTTTATTTTCAGAGATACGATAAATATTTTTGCAATGTGGCTAATAATTAATCTAAAAGGATGGAATGAAGCATCTAATCAGTAATACTGAATGTCGAACATTTATTTATGCTATTGAAGCCACTTGTAATTATGGGAAATCAGTTACTAAAACAGGCACAGTGATTTTAATTCGATAAAAAATACTACCAAACGTTTCTTGGACAAGTATCTCCATATTTATTGCCCAACACAAACCCAATTAAAAGCTCGTGGGTATTCCCTGTGTAATTCTTCAATCTATTTGTCGTAGCCAATTCATACGAATAACTTGCATTGATTGTATTTGAAATATTGAATCCCAAAAATGCTGCGTAACCCGAAATCAAATTAGAAGCACGATAGCTACCACCTACCCATAGAATATCTTGATATTGAAGTTTGGCATTAACATGAAGCCCGGACAATTGTGGCTCCCAATATTGATACATGAACGAAGGCAATAAAGAAAAATTATCGTCTAAAGTAAATCGATAGCCTGCTGTTGCGAAATAATTTGGTGTAAAATAATTGCCATACTTTAAGCTAGAAACAAAACTATTTTTTCCAGGAATGATATTTAGTACAGAAGCCCCAACATAATATTTCGAGCCATATAACCAAAGTCCTGCTCCAATTTCAGGCTTTATTTTTTGAAGTTCATTACTGGCATATCCAATTGCAGGATCATTAGGATCTAAATTTCCAAAATAAACTTTTGACCTATCTAAATTTATACTTGAAACACCCAAATTAATCCCTGCAGATAATGTTGTTTTTGTAGACAATGGTATATGATACGCATAAGATCCAGAAATGGTCCAACGATTGATGTAACCTGCTTTATCATTTACAACAGACATCCCTACCCCGTGATGCGCTGGCGCTGCTTCATAATTTTTCCAATAATCATCTCCTCGCGGATTGACACCTTGCATTTCAAATGATGTTGCTGTAGTTAAATCATCTTTTTTCCCAATTGGTGCATGTAAGGTAAAGTATGATGTAACTGGCGCTCCTACTATTCCCGTCCACTGGTTTCTAAAACTCGATTTAATATCAACATAATTTTCAATCCCCGAAATGGCAGGATTTAAAATATAATTATTAAGTACATATTGTGTGTAATTTGGCTTTGCTTGTCCAAATGATGAAACACCAATCAAAATAAAAATATTCAATGATAAAACAAACTTCATTTTCGATGCTTTTCTGTTAATGCAGATTTTTAATTTATTCAAGAATATCATTTTATTTGATAATGGTTATAAAACCCGTTACTGGTTTTCTACCACTTTCAGGTTCGATAATATAGTAATACGTATCTATTGGTAATGCTACTCCTGATTTAGTTGTTCCATCCCAAGGTTTTAGATAAGCTTTTGATTCAAAAACCAATTTACCTGTTCTTGTAAATACTTGAATCTTTGCATTTGGATAGAATTTTAAATATTCAATTTCCCATTTGTCATTTATACCATCATTATTTGGCGAAAAGGTATTGGGTATAATTGGCGTTCTCAACAGCTTTACTTTCATTTGATCTATTGAAGGACAACCACCTTCACCCGTTACAGTTAAAGTATACATGATGTCATCCATTGGTGTACAAAGCGGATTCAATAAATTAACGTTATTCAAGTATTGACTGCTTGTCCATAAATACTGTAAATCATTACCTGAAGCAGTTGCTTGAAGTGGCATTGTTGAGCCTTCTAATATTAACAAATCTGGCCCTGCAGAAATAACCGGATAAGCATACACTTCAAATGGATTGCTAATGGTATCACTATTACATCCAAAACTATTTACGATATATAAAGAAGGTGAAAAAATGCCAACACTTGTATAAGTGTGTATTGGAGAAGTTTGAATCGATGAAGAGCCATCATCAAATGTCCAATTCCATTGCAATGTAATACCATCTTTTGGATCACTAGCATCTATTAATCGAACATTATCACCTACACAAACAGAGGGTTTTGAAAAATTAAAATTCGCTTCAGGTTGAGGGTGTATGGTGTTTACGGTAATTGTGCTATCATCTTTACATCCATTTATTGAAACCACATTTAAAGTAACATTGTAAGGCCCAGTGGTTGTAAAAATATGATTTGGATTAATTGCTGTTGATGTGTTTTGTGCACCTGATCCGGGATCTCCAAAATTCCAAGTATAGGTTAATGTTGATGTTGTTCCATCTGGAATCGTTGAGGTGTTGATAAACCGTACAATTGCATTTGGTAAACAAGCTGTGTCTGAAAATTTGAATTTAGCCAATGGTTCAGGGTGAATATCAATTTCAATAACTTTAGTTTTACTATTGCAACCATCATCTGTGGTTACAAATAATATAACATTATAGATTCCAGGTGTTGTAAACACGTGATTAAAAGGTGTATTGGTATTTCTAACCAATATCGGTGTTCCATCTCCAAAATTCCAAGTCCAAGTAGTTAAACTTCCTTCTGGAGCAGTTGATGAATCTGTAAATAATACTTGCTTTTTTTCGCATGTTGGTAATGAATACCCATAATTGGCAATAGGTGGTTGTAATATTTTAATAGGTTGGTCAGCTGAATCAGAACAACCTGCAGTTGAAGTATACACGTAATGTAAATTAAATGTTCCTGCTCCATTTAATACCGGATTATATACACCTGCACTTGTAATGCCTTGGCCTGTAAATACAAATGTTCCAGGTACGCCTCCAATTTCAGATGCTTGGGTAATTGGGAAAGGTAGAATATACTGACAAGTATCTGGAATAATGTTGAATCTTACTTTTGGTGCTGCATTTATGGTGATGGTTTGGGTAATATCATCAACACAAGTTTCACCAGAATAAGATTTCAAACGTATTGTATAGGTTTTTGTTAGAGGGGTTTGAAAATTTGGATACAAATGTTTGTATATTTTTCCATTGTAAGGCAACTGATCTGTTTCAAAAGTTGTTGGTGCTCCTAAAGCATCCCAATAAATGTCAACCTTTACTACTGAACCAACATTTACAGTTGACAAATCTTTTATTGCAACGGAATCATTAGCACATAATCTTGTCGGGTTCAACACTTGCATACTAGCAACTGGAATATCTCCATTTACAAAAAAAGTTTGTGTAACGGTATCCTTACAACCTTGATTGCTTGTTACAATAAATGTTACATTTTTTGTACCAATTGTAGCATAACTATGTCTTGGATTTTGAAGTGTAGATGTATTAGCTGCTCCACTTTGCGGATGATCAAAATTCCAATTCCAACTTACGATTGTTCCGCCTAATACATTTGTAGTGTCTGTAAATTGAGCATAAGTGTCAGACAAACAAACTTCAGGATCGATGAAGCCAGCAACTGGAATGGCGTGGATATAAATCGTGGTATCTCGTAAAATACTTACACAACCTTTATCCGTTGTTACGGTTAATGAAATGGTGTTGTTTCCAATATTATTAAACGTATGATTGAATGCGTTGGGATTTGAAAAAGAATAATTGGTCCCATCTCCCATATTCCAACTCCAATTGGTAATGTTGCCTGCATTTGCTACTGATGTGCTTCTGAATGAAATTAAACGAGTAGTACAAAAAGGTCCAGTTGAGGTAAATGAAGCTGTTGGCAATGGATTAATTAAAACAGTTTGTACTATGGTATCACTATAACAACCTACATCTGTTTGAACCCAATGTTTGATTGTTTTGGTACCTGGTGTAGCATAAGTATGATTAGACGTTTGTCCGTTTCCAATGGCAGATCCATCGCCAAAATCCCAAAACCATGTTGAAATTGTTCTTCCATTTCCAGTACTTGTACTTACAAAATTTGTAGGTGTATTAAAACAATTTTCTGGTAAAGTGGTAAAGTTTGCATCAGCCTGTGCATATACATTATTAAATGAAATGGTGGTATCATCTACACAACCATTTACTGAAGTTGTTGTTAAATGAACACTATATGGACCAGGGCTTGAGTAATAATGTGTAGGTGTTCCGTTTCTAACGGTATCATAAATCCCAGAAGCTGGATTACCAAAAGTCCAAACAGTTGATAAAGAACTTGGGGTATTATCAGAAATTGTTGATAGATTGGTAAATCTAGCTGAATCGTAAGGCAAGCAAACCGTGGCCGGAACTGAGAAACTTGCGATTGGATAAGCACCAATATTTATCGGATTGGAAAATGTATTACTAACACATCCGCTATTGGAAACGACGTATAATTGTGGCGTAACTGGGCCTAAATTTGCATACACATGCTGCGCATTTCCATTTGCAGGCAATGTAATGGTTTGTGTATTTCCATCTCCAAAAGTCCAATACCATTCTTTAATATTTCCAGGGGAAATAATCGTTGATGAGTTGGTTAGGTTTACAGTAGTGTTTATACAAGTTGACGATGTAATAGAAAAAGAAGCCGTTGGAATATTGGTAACTATAATGGTATCACGGGCTGTATCACTAAAGCAACCCACATTGCTAATCATGCAAAATTTTACGATATAAGTTCCTGCATTTGCATATTTATGTTTTGGATGTCTTACACTGTCTGTTGTGCCGTCTCCATAATCCCAGAAATATTTGTATGGATAGGTGCCAGCAAGATATGTTGTGGTATCTCTAAATCTTACGGTATCTGTAACACAACCGTTGTTAGACCAATAAATTTGAGCTACTGGAGGATCGTAAACAGCAAGGTAAAAATCTCTATCGATGCTGCTTCCACAGCCTTCTACCGATTGTGTACCGGCTGTTATTGAAATTAAATAACCTGGAGAAGTGTTAGAAGGACTGAATGTATATAAAATAGGCAACTTGTAACGCCAAACTCTTTTGTTACCAATCAAATACGTTGTGTCTGCCACAGGACTATTCATTACTTGATTGGCATTGGGCGATTGATTGGGATTGGCATTAAAATTCCAATTTAAAAAAGTAGGTTCAAATGGAAAAGTTACGGTTAAATAAACTGGTGAGCCAGTACATGCAACAGGATCTGTGGTAATGCTATACGGATTTACAGGTGCTAGGAAATTATATAAATCTTTGATATTGGTGCCCGCGTTATAACCATAAGATTCTGCAGAACCATAACCATAAGCAATGGCGTTAAATCCGGAATCTGATTCTATGCTATGCACTCCTGCAGCCGATAAACGACTACTTAAATAGGAAAAATTTAGATCTTGTGGATGTACAGTAAAAGATGCAGGACTAACATTTACGCCATCTAATTTGAAAGAACTAATTGCAGTTCCAGCGTTGGGGATTACCACGTTATAATAATGCTGTGTGATTGCTGCAAATGGAGTGGCATTCCACAAAACCTTTGCAATATTTTGTTCTACAGAGCTTAAATAAATTACTTCTGGATCACCAGGATACGTATTTGTTGGTGTAGGATTTCCGCACTCCCCCTGTGAAGCAATATATTGTGCAACCGTAATCGGATCATCAGATTCAATTTTTTGCGGCACTGAAGTAAGTGGCAAATCGTAGTAAAAATTATTTATTAATGTTGCCGTACTTAATGCTGTTCCATTTACCAGAACAGGCGTTAGTGGGTTAGTTACACATATTCTGAAAAAATTATTGACCAAGCTGGCGGTTGGTACGGTTAAAAACTTTTTGCCCCAAGCATCTTTGGGAAATGCCTGAACCATATAGTTATCTGATGAAGAACTGCTTCCATCACAACTAAT
>CANKLV010000022.1 GCA_947483415.1 Chitinophagaceae bacterium | reverse complement strand
CGTACTCAAATATTTCTTTTTCCGGCTTCATGCTGTTGCTCGCTTCTGAAGTAATCATGTGCGTAAAATAATGATCTATATTACTGTTTTGAATCTTACTCCATTGCGTTTTTTCAAATCCATTTGTAATTAAATGCATGGTGTAATTTTTCCCCTTTAGGTAATTTAATATCTCTACCGTATGCGGAAACAAATTTTTTTTTGTAGGTAATATTTCTAAAAACCTTGCACTTAGTAATTTTGAAAGGACTTCATCCCCAATCTTAAATTCAAGTAATGTACGCCACATTCTGCGCCATTTTAATTCTTCAGCATTAATAAATCCATTTTGATATCTTTCCCATAAAATCTTATTGTGGTGTAAATATTTTTTATAAAACATATCGAATTCACC
This sequence comes from Chitinophagaceae bacterium, assembly GCA_947483415.1. Classification (GTDB taxonomy): domain Bacteria; phylum Bacteroidota; class Bacteroidia; order Chitinophagales; family Chitinophagaceae; genus Ferruginibacter. The sequence goes on along the minus strand of CANKLV010000022.1, from coordinate 16,964 downwards.
ATCGATTTTTTTATCTAATTCAAACTCCTCGAAAATATCTGTTAATGAAGTTTTAGCGTTGGCATCAAAATCCCATAATGTGTGATCTAAATCAAAAAAAAGATGATTGTACTTGCGCATGAACTTATTTAAAGTGTGGAAAATGAATAATATCTTTACGTTTCGTGAAGATACGTAATAAACAATTATTTAAAATATGCTCAATAGAAACAAAGTGAAAAGTAAAAATTAAAAAAGGAAGTTTCAATAATTTAAAATTATAAATTAATCATTATCAAATGAATATAATTATAACAGGAGGAAGCAGGGGAATGGGAAAAGCGATGGCATTTGAATTTGCTACTGATGAAGCCCATATTATTTTGTGTGCCAGAAATGTAGAACAGTTACAGAAAACGAAAGCAGAAATTGTAGAAAAATTTCCTTCTTGTACAATTGATGTTTTTGCGGCCGACCTCTCTGTAAAAATCGAGGTAGAAGGATTTGCTGATTTCTGTTTAAATAAATTTACGGCCGATATTTTGATTAATAACGCCGGCACATATACGCCAGGAAATACAATGGAAGCAAGCGACGAAGACTTGAATAAAATGATGAACCTGAATTTCTTTAGTGCGTATTATTTAACGAAAAAATTACTTCCTTCAATGATTGTTCAAAAGCGTGGGCATATTTTCAACATCTGTTCTATAGCAGCTTTAAGGGCTTATGATGGCGGCGGAATTTATAGCATAAGCAAATTTGCACTCAATGGTTTTAGTCAAAATTTACGACACGAAATGCAACCACATGGCATAAAAGTTACAACCGTATTTCCTGGAGCTGTATTAACCGATTCTTGGGGAGATTTTGATAACAGTCAAAAGAGAATCATGGAGGCCACAGACATTTCAAAAATGGTTTTTGCAGCTTCAAGATTATCGCCTCAAGCCGTGGTTGAAGAAATCACCATTCGTCCACAATTGGGTGATTTGTGATGATTTAATTCGTTGAGAATTTATATCCCATCCCTCTAATGGATAAAAAATATTTTGGATTCTTTTGATCTTTTTCGAAATATTTTCTAAAGTTCAAAATGAAATTATCAATGGTTCTTGTGGTAGGAAATACATTATATCCCCATACAGCTTGTAATATTTTTTCGCGGGTAACTACTTCATTTTTGTGATCAATCAACAACTTCAATAACATCGCTTCTTTTTTGGTAAGATGAACTTCTTGCCCAATGGAATTGGTTGCCAATAACCCATTAAAGTCGATTTTGTTTTTACCAAAAGCAAATAATTCAGGAACATTTGTTTTTAAAGAAAGTTGGTCATTTTTCTTTATTAATTTTTCTACCCTCAATAACAACTCTTCTAAATTAAAAGGCTTATTAAGATAATCATCTGCGCCCATTTTTAAACCCAACACTCGATCAGCGCTGCTGTTCTTTGCACTTAGTATTAATATTGGAATCGGATTTTTTTGAAGCCTTACCGATTCGCAAACCGAAATACCATCGAGCTCCGGAAGCATCACATCTAAAACCATTAAATCAAAATGCTCTTGAGATAATATTTTTAATGCTTCCAAACCATCAGCACATGCAGTTACTTCATATCCCTCTAATTCAAGATTTAATTTTAGAGCTTCCTGAAGATTTTCTTCGTCTTCTACAAGTAAAATGGAATGTTTTTTTTGTGACATGTTTTAAGCAACTGTTTTTAATTGTATAACAAATTTTGCTCCATTCGGTTCGTTATCTGTTATAATTATTTTACCCTTATGCGCTTTAATGATTCGATGCACCAAGTACAAACCCAAACCGGTTCCTTTTGCTTTTTGTGTGGCCTCAGTACCGATGCGATAAAATTTTTCAAATACTTTCTTTTTATCAGAATCTTGTATTCCTGCCCCATAATCAGCGAATGTAATCATACATTGATTTCGTTCGTTTTCGATTTTGATTTCTATGGGTTTGTCTTTTGGCGAATACTTTATTGCATTATCTATTAAATTATTGAATGTCATTTGCAACAAAAATACATCCCCCATTAAATACAAGGGATCATTACCGAGAAACTGAATTGATCGATTTGGGAAGCGATTTATAAAATCTGAAACTACCGATTCTAATACATCTTTAACATCTAATCTTTCTGTTGTAAATTGATGCGCGCCCGCTTCCATTTGCGAAGAAAGCAACAGATTGTTGCAAAGCGCGTTCATTCTATTAGATTCTTGTATGGTATTGCCAATGATCTTAAACTGATGAGCTTCATCTAGTTGCCGCTTTTGAAGCGTTTCTAAATTTAATTTGGTAACAGCTATAGGCGTTTTTAATTCATGCGTAATGGCAACCATGAAATTTTGTTGCTGCCTGCTAATGATGAGTTGTTTATTTACTGCGCGAAATAAAAATATAGCACCAGCAGCAATTAAAAGAAAAAATATGGAACCTTCACCAAGATATTGCGCTGTTTTTCTTTTTCGTTCTGCTTCTATTTGAGAAATTTTAATGGCATAAGCGGCATCTTGTTTGCTAATTTCATTTCTTTTAAAATTAGCCATTGTCATATTTTGTCTGTTTAATGCGATATACCACCAAATCAATGCAGAAAAAATATACAACAACAGAAACCAATAAATAGAAAATATCAATTTTATTTTTTTTGATTTCTTAAACATGAATTGAATATTGAAAAATGGTTTTGAATTAATTGCGCTTATCCAAACCCCAACTTAATTTACTGCGCAAGGTTTGTAAAAAATTATTTTCATTAAGGCGAACAAGTTTGATATCAAATGTTTCTTTTTTTACCGCAAGCTGCACCTCTTTGCTTACGATTTCTTTTCTGCTATCAAGTGTCACTAAAAAATCATCTGTTCTTCCTTCTAATTCAAAAGAAATGATGTTATCGTCTGGTACAACAATTGGGCGAATATTTAAATTATGTGGCGCTACTGGTGTAATTACAAAACTGTTGCTTTCAGGAAAAACCACCGGACCGCCACAGCTTAATGAATACCCCGTTGAACCAGTTGGTGTGGCTACTATAATGCCATCAGCCCAGTAGGTATTTAAAAATTCACCATTTAAGTACGTGTGAATTTTTATCATTGGCGATATATCTCTTTTATGAATTGAAAATTCATTCAATGCATAAGGTGTTTCTCCAAATAAAGGCACATTGGCATCAAGATGGATTAAGGTTCTTTTGTCAATCACATATTTTCTTTCGGCAATGGCATCAATTACACCTTGAATTTCATCTCTACCAATATTGGCCAAAAAACCCAATCGGCCGTAATTAATGCCTAATACAGGAATACCCGAATTACGCACCATAGTAACGGTGTCCAACATTGTGCCATCTCCGCCTAAACTAAGCACACAATCAATACTGCTATCTAAATCTTCAAAAGCGTTGAATGTAGAATACTGATTGTTTAAATCAATTGATGAATAAAACTGATTGAAAAAATCCTGAAAAAAAACAGGTTCAACCCCATTCTTAATTAACTCTTCAAACAACTTATGGATGTCTTTAAGTTGGTCATTTTCTACGCCGCGGCTGTAAATGGCAATTTTCATTTTTAAAAAATAAATGCTTTATAAAATACTTCTTAGATGTAAAAATAACCCCTTTTCTTGTAATTGATTCATACTAAACTCAGCACTAAACCTCAAATCATACAAACTTAAAACATCTAATCCTACCCCAGTAGAATATAAAAATCGATCATTGAGCATGCCACTTCCATTAGGTTTATTGTAAGAAAATCCTGTATTTACGTATGTTTTAGCATAAAACGAAAAAGGCAAATAAGGAAATTGCTTTATTTTAAATGGTAACCTGATTTTAAATGCGGTCAATTTTTTACTCAGATTAAATTTGGCAACAGCAGATGCCACACCATCAATCACATAGTTTTCTAAACCATTTACATAATATTCGCCAAATCCCAATGCACGTTGATTGATATAAGGTTGTTTAAATGGTAATTTTAATTTTGAATAAAATTGTACACTGCTATAAAATTGATGGGGATGTGTCATATACTTTCTCCATGTTAAATCAACTTGAAGCATATTAATTCCTCCAGTTAATCCTAAGCCACGCTTAACCAAAGAAATGTATACTAGCTTACCTTTTAATGGATAATTGATGTTGTCTACTTTGAGAAATTGATACCCATAATACAAATCAGTAAAACCCACATTAGATTTATTTGAATTGAAATAATTGGCGTTAAAAGATGGTGAAACGATACTGTCATTTACATCGATAAAACTATATTGAATTTTGTAGGTATGTTTTTTATAAAACCCTTTTCTTACGGTATATGCTGCAACAGCGCTAAATGTAGTTCTGTCAAAACGATTTGATTTAAAAAGTAATGATTTATTTTTTGATGTTGTTTTGTAATCAAGTTCTTTAGTTTGAACATAAGACAAACCAACTGAAAACCCTTCGGTAAGTTTTTTGTTACTGTAAGGCGCTGTATACGAAATGGAAATATTTCTGGCATAACCTGTTAATAAATAAATATTCAATTGATCACCTCTTCCACTCACATTAAAATCAGCATATTTTAAACCATAAGTTGTGCGTTTTAAATCATGGTTGTGTGTTGTCCACCAATCATTAAAATTTCGATCGGTAAGTTTAAAATATGGGGTTGGATAAATGTACCATCTTTCCAATACTTCAACTATAATATCTACATCATCATTATTAACCATAACCGGTGTTACGGTAACAATGGAAAATAAGGTTGTATTGTAAATAAGTTCCTGTGATGTAATGATTTTTTTAAGTAAATGTGCCGCTTTTATTTGCTGACCCATTTTCAATTGCATTTCACGTAAAATAATATAATCTTTCGTTTTTTTATTTCCAGTTGTTTTTATCGCATGAATATTTAGTACTCGAATCGTATCTGTACGTAAAGATTCAAAGTATGCAGAATCAAATATTAAATTATTATGTTTGTGTTGGGCGCTAATATGTTGTAAGAAAAAAAAGCAAATGATAAAAAATGTGCTGGTTATTTTTTTCATTTTAAGTCAAGATAATTCATCAAATTTCTATAATTAACATCTGATTTGTCTTCGTAAATTTTTACCCCGAAATGGTGAAGCACATTATATTCATATCTTTCGAAAGTAGCTACAATAGATGCGATTTCTTTTTTGTTGATATGTAACGTAACCGTTAGTAATCCGGTTGTTGGGTCAGTAGTTGTATTTAAATGCAAAATTGTACAATCATTGCTTTCTACAATCCTACTGATTTCTGAAATGGCAAATTGTACACGGTGCATTTCTAAAATAATCAATCCACCAATTTCATTAGCACCAGCAAATTCACCAATTGATTTTAATAGATTCGTAGTAGTAATTACGCCCATGAATTCGGCATTTTTATCTATAACCGGCACGACATTGGTTTCGTATTGATTGCAATAATTGATTGCATTTAAAAAATGTACATCCTCTTGGATGTAAAAGAGTAAAAATTGATCCTGAATTTTTTCAATGGTTATTTTATCTTCTTCTATATCCAACAATTCTTCTTCGCTTATTAATCCAAGAAATTTTTTATCAGAAACTATAGGTAAATGGGTTAATTTAAAATCATTAATCAATTGTTTGGCTTTTCCAACGGAATCGTCCAATTGTAGTTGAGGAATATCAAAATTGATTAATTGTGCAGTTAGCATAAAGAACGATTTAATTCATTAAAATGAATTATTAATTTTGTGGTAATGCCATTTTTTGCAAAAACCCTTCTAAGATTTTATTGAAAGTTTCAGGAACTTCCATCATTGGCGCGTGACCACATTTATCTATGAAATGCAATTCACTATTGGGTATTAACTTATGAAATTCTTCTCCCACAAACGGCGGTGTAATGGTGTCGTTGTTACCCCAAATTAAACAAGTTTGAATTTGAATTTGATTAAGTTCTTCACCTAAATTATTTCTAATGGCACTTTTTGCTAAGGCAATTATTTTGATTACTTTAAGTCTGTTACTGGTTATTTCAAACACTTCGTCGACCAATTCTTCTGTAGCTAATGCTGGATTGTAAAAAGTAAGTGATGTTTTATTTCGAATATATTCTTTATCGCCTCTTTTTGGATAAGAATCCCCCATTCCGTTTTCAAATAAGCCCGAACTTCCAGTTAAAATAAGCGATCTTATTTTTTCGGGTTTATTTAATGCATAAACCAACGCCACATGTCCTCCTAATGAATTCCCCATTAAATGAATATTCTCATATCCGCTATGGTCAATAAATTTTGTAACAAATTTCTTTAAGCCGCCTACAGAAGTGTGCAACAAATCAAGTTCTAAAAGTGGCAACATGGGCACCACTACTTTATGCGTTTTTTTGAAATGTTCAATTAGGGGTGCGAAATTGCTCATAGCCCCAAAAAGTCCATGTAATAAAACCAACACCTCTCCTTCGCCTTCCTCTAAGAATTTGAATTTACCATCTTCTTTAATTGTATAAGCCATACTAAAAAACTGAATTGTTTATTGTTTAAAGTTGATTTATTACTTTAATTAGGTTAAAATTAAGGTAAATGAGAGACAACATAAAAAATAACTACGATTTGTTTGTCACTGAATCAAAATAAACCTCAAGTTGATGAATCATGTTTTTAAAAATTGGAATCCAATTTCCAATAAGATTTAAAACCATTGGGGCAATTGGGGCAAGCTTATTGTAAAAAAAAGATGTATTGATTTGCTTGTCTGATAACAAATTCAATTTATTAAGATAATATAAAACCATGCTGTAAAAAATGCCATACATCAATAAATAAAGCAGTAATCCAGTTAATTTATTAAACCAGCCCAACATGATGAGCTCTGCTGATTTTTCTAGGAGTTTACCCAACAGATGCAATGCAAAGAACACAAGTGCCAATACAAGTATAAATGATAAAAAAGGAATCCATTTATGATTTACCCATTGATGTTGGGTTAAATAAACCGCTACTGTTGCTGCAAATTTCGTAGCAATGAAAAAACCAATGAAAAAAGCAGTGAATGAAATAATTGATTTTATAAATCCCTTTTTTATGCCTTTATAGCAAGCTATGGCAACTAAAAAAAGAAATATAATGTCAATATACATAGCACTTAATTTGTTTCTCCAACATTAAAACGGTGGGCTATCAAAAACAAACCTATGTTTTAATTTTGTCCCAACATCTCTTTTACCAAGTTGCTGATTGTTTTACCGTCTGCTTTTCCGGCCAATTGTTTTGAAGCCACACCCATTACTTTACCTAAATCCGCTGCATTTGATGCGCCTGTTTCTGTAATTATTATTTGTATCGCTGTTTTTATTTCAGTTTCTGTCATTTGCTTTGGTAAAAACCTTTCTATTACCACCATTTCTTCCCTTTCTTTTACCGCCAAATCTTCTCTTCCTTGTTTTTCAAAAATATCAAGCGAATCTTTACGTTGTTTCATCATTTTCTGTAAAAACTTCAATTCGGTTGCTTCATCAATTTCTCCCGCAGCGCCTGGTTCTGTCTTTGCTTTAATAATTTCCGCTTTAATTGCTCTTAAGCTTCTTAATACTGCCTCGTTTTTTGATTTCATGGCGTCTTTCATTTCAGCCATAATTTGTTGTTCTAATGCCATTTTAATATTTTTTAGTTTGTGGATTGTTCATTTATCATTTGCGCTTTAAATTTCTCATGAAATTGTTTTGCAAATGTTTTCATTTCGCTTGTTAATTCGTGTTGTTGTGTAGCTCTGTCAAATGTATCTGCCATGCTCATCATCATTTGGTAAAAAAAATCACCCATTTCATCTACCATCATATCCTTTGTCCACAAATCAATGCGCATCGCGGTTTGATCGGCTGCATCCCAAAAAGCCAAACACATTGCTTTTGATTTTTGTGTCATTTCTGCTGTACTGTCTGATGCTTGCCAATTTATTTGTTGTGGAATCTTATTCGGATCCAACATTATATCTATCGTTATAGTTGATTTTTGCATAAAATAATTTTTTCAAAGTTATACTATTCTATGCTTTTTTGTTGAATATACAATCCCATAGTTTTTCAGATACATCTTCCCATTGTAGCTGCTCAGACTGTTTTTCCATGTTTTCTATGATTGAATTTATAAGGGTTTCATCTTTATATAGCAATATCAAATTATCGGCAATGGTTTTTTCTGATAAATCGCAATAAACAGCAGCATTTTTAGCAATAGCATTATAATGTTCGTCTTCTGGAATTAGCATGGGAATTTTATATTTGAATGCAAGCTGATTCATCTCCATAAAATGAGAGTCATTTCCACCAAATAAAACAGCATAAGCAGCTCCAAATAATGCTGCATAATCTTCCGATTTATTGACCAATAAAACATCCGAACGATATTTATAATTGGCGAGTAATTTCTTCAAACTTTTTAATTGTTTTTCATCTACATAAATAACCAATTTGAAATTAGATTGTTGCCATTTTTTAAACGCAGAAAATGATTTTAAAAGCACCAATAATTGAGCTGTTGAACATCCTTTTTGAATGGCTAGAAAAAAATCTTTTTCTTCTGTATACTGTTTTTTTAAAATGATGGAATCCTCCATAGAAATCGGCTCCATTGTTTCAACACCGTAAGGAATCATTTTGGTTTTATTCTTAAATTCCGGAATGATTTTTATTGTTTTTTCATAAACACATTCATTCGTAGCGATTAAAAAATCAGCGTTGTTTGTTTTTTTAAATTTCTGTTTTTGCTTTATAAATTTTGTATGATGCAAAAAAGCAATTTTGGTGATATTTTTTATAGCTATTGATGCTTCATTTGAACTGAAATAATAACTTACTTTAAACTTTTTTAAATACGCACGAAGTTGAATTTGGTTTAACACCGCATGGTAAACGCCTGTGTTATGGGCGTATTTTAATTTTACGGGTTTGATATTTTCGGGGATATCTTTTTTAATTACATGCTGCTTCTGATGGAGCATTAAAAATTGATTTGTAGGATATTTTAATGCAAGTTTTAAAAAGCAATTGTAATTAAAATCCGATGTTGTATTTGTAATTTGAAAAGCAATAACCATAAAAAATTATTTCAAAAATCTAACTTTTACCATTTCAATTCGAGTATCGCTTACATGAAGTATATCAAACTCGATGTTGCCAATAATGATTTTTTGTTTTTGTTTTGGAATGGCATTATTATTCTGTATTATAAAGCCCGAAAGTGTTTCAGCACCTTCTTTTCCATAAAAATTAAACTTGTATTTCTGTTCTATATAATCTAACTCTATTCTTCCACTAAAAAGATATTCGTCTTCTGCCAATTGTTTTTCAACAAAAATTTCAGTTGTATCATATTCATCTTCAATTTCACCAAAAAGCTCTTCGAGTAAATCTTCCATAGTTACAATGCCTGCGGTCCCTCCAAATTCATCAATAACCCAAGCAATGCTTTTTCTGTCTTTGGTTAATTTATTCATCAAATCTGGCGCGTTCATTGTTTCTGGCACAGCAGCAATAGGATGCAAAATTTCTAAAGTAGTTGCCGGATTTTTAAACAAATCAAGGTGATGAATATAGCCTATTATATTGTCTATGTTTTCATCAAATACAATTATTCTACTCAATTTGGTTTCGATAAATATTTCTTTTATTGATGCAATGCTGGTATTTTTTTCTACCCCAATAATTTCTTTTCTAGGCAGCAAGCAAGCACGGATTTTAATATCACTCAACGACAATGCATTTTCAAACAATTTCTTGTTATGTTCAGATGCTTCTTCAATTTCTTGATTTTTATTTTGTTGAAAGAAATGTTCAAGGTCTAATTTGGTAAATGCTTCTTTTTTATTTTTTATTTTTACATTAAAAATGTATTTCAAAATCCATTCAGAAATATTTACCAACAACGCTGAGAAAGAAGAAAAAAGTTGATAAAAGAAATTCATCAATTTGCTGATAAAAATTGAGTTAATAATTTGTTCGTTTTTTATTCTGAAAAATGTTCTTGCTATAAAAACGGTAAACAATAAAATGGTTGTAGATAAAATGGTTTCAACCAATAATTGTATATAGCTGATATAATCTGAGGCAGAAGGATATTTGTTTAATAATTCTTTTATCTTACTCCAAACAGGATAAAGCATATCGCCGATTAATAATCCGTAAACAACAGATAAAATAGTTAAGCCTACCAAAAGTGTTCCAATAAATCGAGTTGAGTTTTCGGAAAAACGGCTCCATGTTTTACCGCTAATCGTGCCTTGTTTTTTCTTTAATTCTATGGATAATTTATTTACTGAAATAAAGGCGATTTCTATTCCATAAAAAAAAGCAATTAATAATAGCGAACTTATTATGACCAGTAGTGAAATCCAATCCATATAAAATATTTAAACGTTTGATTGATCTGATCAGTTTTTTAAAAATTCGGCAAGAATTTCTTTTGCCTGAATACAAGCTTTTTCTAAATCTTTATTAATTATAATTTTATTAAAATGTTCTTTGAATCCAATTTCATAAGACGCTTTACTGATTCGGGCGTTAAGCGATTCTTCTGTTTCTGTTCCTCTTGATAACAATCTTTTTTTAAGCTCGTCTACCGAAGGTGGTTCTACAAAAATACTCAGTGTATTTTCGGGATACTGCTGCTGAATATGTAACGCTCCTTTTACATCAATATCCAAAACTGGAACTTTATTTAATAGCCAAATGCGTTTGAGCTCTGATTTTAAAGTGCCATAATATTTACCTTCATAAACCATCTCCCATTCCGCAAACTCTTTTTTCTGAATTTTAGATTTGAATAATTCAGCCGAAATAAAATAATAGTCCTTTCCATCCACTTCATTTGTTCTTGCCTTTCGGGTTGTTGCAGATATTGAAAAAGTAAGTTCCGAAAACGCTTGCATCAAAAAATGAGTGATCGAAGTTTTTCCTGCTCCAGATGGTGCGGTAATAATTAATATTTTCTGATGTGTAGTTTCCATTTTTGTTGCTCCTAAAATAAAAAATATTATTTACAATACAGTTAACCAATAAATATTGTTTTCTTAATCCTTGCGGGTAATATCTGCACCCAATGCTTTTAAGCGCTCGTCTATGTATTGATATCCTCTATCTATTTGTTCAATATTTTGAATAATGCTTTTCCCTTCTGCGCTTAATGCTGCAATTAATAAAGCAACTCCGGCGCGAATATCAGGTGAGCTCATGGTAATTCCCCTTAATTTCTTTTGTCTTTCCATGCCAACTACTACAGCACGATGCGGATCACATAAAATAACTTGTGCACCCATTTCAATTAATTTATCTACAAAAAACAAGCGGCTTTCAAACATTTTTTGATGAATAAGCACACTGCCTTTAGCCTGAATAGCCGTTACCAAAATTATACTTAATAAATCGGGCGTTAATCCTGGCCAAGGATGATCGTAAATGGTGGGGATGCCGCCTTCAAGATAAGTTTGAATTTCATAAATATCTTGAGCAGGAATATGAATATCATCATCATTGAAATTCATTTTTATGCCCAATTGTTGAAACTTTTCTGGAATAACACCTAACTCTTTTAAGCCAACATTTTTTATGATGATATCGCTTTGCGTCATAGCTGCCATACCAATAAAACTTCCCACTTCAATCATATCCGGCAACATGGTATGGGTAGTTCCATTTAAAGTTTCTACACCTTGTATAATAAGCATGTTGCTTCCTATTCCTTCAATTTTTGCGCCCATTCTGTTGAGCATCTTGCAAAGTTGTTGAATGTATGGTTCGCAAGCCGCATTATAAATGGTGGTCGTTCCCTCAGCCAAGCTCGCAGCCATTAAAATATTTGCGGTTCCGGTTACACTTGGCTCATCCAATTGCATGAAAGTGCCCTTCAATCCATTTGTTTTTAATTGAAAACAATTTGCGATTTCATCATAAAAATAATCAGCACCTAATTTTTGAAACCCGATGATATGCGTATCTAGTTTTCTTCTGCCTATTTTATCACCTCCTGGTTTTGGTAAATACGCTTTTTTAAAACGAGCAAGCAATGGACCCGCAAGCATTACCGAACCCCTTAATCGACCACTTTTTTTATGAAAAGCCTCACTTGACAGGTAATCTACATCTACTTCGTCTGCTTGAAAGGTGCAAGTTTGACGATCTGTACGATTAACTTTTACATTGATTTCTTTTAATAATTCAATCAAAAGGTTTACATCAATAATATCAGGGATATTTTGAATAACAACGGGTTCTTTTGTAAGCAAAACGGCGCTTATAATTTGCAGCGCTTCGTTTTTAGCCCCCTGAGGTTGAATAGTGCCTGAAAGGTTTTTTCCACCAATTACTTCAAAAATACTCATGTAGTATATAATTTCTTTGATCGCAAAGATGAATATTTAATTTGAAAGTTGGCGATTGAATTTGAGGGTTTTTGACAGTTTGTAGGTATAATGAATTAAATTTTGTCGGTTACGAGAAATTTAAAAACAGAAAAATCGTTAAGTTTTTGCTTTTTAATTAAATCATTTTAAAAGCGCAGCTATTATTTTGGCTTAAATATTCATACATGAGAATTGATGATTATGATAAATCCTTCTTATTGTAATAGTGAATTACATCAAGACAAACGTTTTTATTATTCGCCTACGCTTCATTTTTTAGAATTCAAATTCAGGATTTTATAAAGTCCTCTTTTGAAAACGGTGGGCTAAAAATTAAACTCAAATTAATTTTTATTACTGCTTTTTTTATTAAACAAAACCAACAATACAGGTAAAAATATAAGGTTGGTTATCGTAGCTACCAACAAGGTGACAGATGTAAGCCAGCCCAAAGCGAATGTGCCGCCAAAACTACTTCCGCAAAAAATGATGAATCCTGCCATCAAAACCAATGAAGTATAAATAATGCTTAATCCGGTTTGCTTAACCGTTTGTTTTACGGTAGCTTCCACATTATTATTATGCATAGGTAATATTTGTCTGTAGTTTACCAAAAAACGAATGGTAATGTCTACGGCAATGCCCAATGCAACGCTAAAAACCAATACTGTAGATGGTTTCAGCGGTACGCCTACCCAACCCATCACACCAGCCGTAACCATTAATGGAATTATATTAGGCAATAAAGAAACAATGAGCATTTTAAAAGAACGGAATAAATAAAGCATACAAAATGCAATTAAAATAAACGCCCAAAATATACTTTCTTTCAAACCATTGATGATAAACTTACTGCCTTCTAAAAATGTGATGCTCGTTCCCGTTAGTGTTACTTGATAACTGGTATCAAAATACTGATTTGCCTTTTCTTGTATTTTAGCCAATACTTTTGGCAAGCGCTCTGTGCCAATATCAGCCATGTTTACACTGATGCGGGTGTACCTCGAGCTACTGTCGATAAAGGCATTCAACATATTTGTACCGCCATTACCTTCTCCTTTTGAGGCTACAATTATATCGTTAATAATAGCACCTTCTTCATTTGATGGCATCCGATAACTCATCGAATCATTATCATAAAATGCTTGAGTGGCAAACTTTAATCCTTCAGAAACATTTAATGGCCTGTTCATTTCTTTTTGAGAAGCGATATACATAGATAAAGAATCAATGCGATTGAATATGCTCAAACCTTTTCTTTTTACGCCTCTTCGCTTCTTTGTATCCACCATAATTTCAAGTGGCATTATACCTTTAAAATTCTTTTCAAAAAATTTTAAATCGAGGTAAACTTTATCTGTTTTGGGCAAATCATCTACAATAAATCCAACCGATTTCAATTTTAAAATGCCCAGTATTGAAAACAAAACGATAAGGCCTGTAGTGAACCACACAAATTTTGTATGGGTAAATATCCAAGCTTCAATTTTATTCAACACCGTAATTATCCATTTATTGTCGAGATACTTTAACTGATTCTTTTTGGGCGAAGGCAAATAACTTAAAACCGAAGGCAGTAAAATAAAGGATATCACAAAAATCAACATGATGCTTAAGCCCGAAATCACGCCAAACTCTTTTAAAATGGCCGATTTTGTAAATGCAAATACAGCAAATCCAATTGCAGCGGTAATATTGCAAAACAAGGTTACAACACCCATTTTGCTTACCATTTCAATAAGTGCATGATGTTTTCTTTCTTGCACATTTTCGTCTTGCTGCTGCAAATAAGAAGTGTGATATTTATTGATAAAGTAGATACAATTGGGAATACCGATTACGACCACCAATGATGGAATTAATGCGGTTAGTAAAGTGATTTTATATCCACATAAATAAATTAACGCTACCGTCCAAATTACCCCAATCATTACCACGCTCAACGAAATTATGGCTGTGCTAAAAGATCTAAAAAACAACAACAATATTAATGTACTCAACAACAATGAACCCCATAAAAAAAAGTTCATTTCTTTTTTTACACGCTCTGCCACAACTGTACGGATTAATGGTAATCCACTCAAATGTACTTCTCCGCCAGTTGCTTTTATATAAGCTGCAGTTGCTTGCATTATCCCATTTACAATAGCTACTCGAGCATGCGAATTCAACGAATCTTTATTAATTTTTACCGCCATCAGATACGCACCTGATTCAGCGTTATACAACATAGTTTTGTAAAACGGTAAATTCAAAAATTGATTTTTGGAAGTTTCTAATTGCTTGGTGTCTATGCTATTTGAAGCAAATATTTTTTGAGGGATAAATTTTTCTTCAGCACTGTCTTTTACCAACATTATCGCATCGGGCACACTCAACACATTTTCAACGCAATGAACCTTTTTTATTTCTGCACCCATTTTTTGATATGCACTAAAATGCTGCGGACTAAAAAAAGTATTGGTTTGCACCCCAATCACCAGCATATTTCCATCTTCACCAAATATCTTTTTAAAATTGGCATTCTCTTGATATTTGATATTGTCTACAGGAATGGCACGCGAAAATTCATAGCTTAATTTAACCTTTGAAGCGAAATAGCCCATCACAATGGTTGACACAACTAATGCGGTTAATAAAATAAGTTTATTTTTTAGAACAAATTTTGCCAGTTTCTGCCACATAATGTTTTAATATTGGTATATAATCTGCTTTTTTAATTGCAAAGAAAGTTTATTTATTTCGGATTATTAAAATCTAGAATTATCATAAAGAAATAAAAAGTAAAAAGTAAAAATGGGTTATCTGCAAATTTAATTTTTTTGAATTTTGAATTTTTACTTTTTAATTAACCAATGACACACAAAACCAAAGGAATAGTATTACGCACCATTAAATATGGTGAAACAAGTGTAGTAGCCACTATATTAACGGAAGTGTTTGGTGTACAAACTTATTTAATCAATGGCGTTAGAAAAACACAAAAAAAAGACAGCAAAGCCCTTATGCTACAACCTTCAGCCATTCTAGATTTAGAGGTTTATCACAATGAACTTAAAAATTTACAACGAATTAAGTCCAGTAGTTGGGTTAAATTATACACCAATATTTTATCGGACGTGGTAAAAAATAGCATTGCAACTTTTATGGTTGAATTGATTTACAAATCTTTGAAGCAACCCGAAAACAATCCAGATCTTTTTTATTTTTGTGAGGATGCTTTTTTGTATTTGGATGAGTCCGAAATCAATGTGGCAGCGAATTTCCCATTATACTTTTCGTTGCAACTGCCTTATTTTTTAGGTTTTAAAATTGAAACACTAAAAAATAATACCGCATCTAACCAAGATATTTATTTGGATTTGCAAGAGGGATATTTTACAGATAACAAACCCGTTCACAATCATTTTATACAAGGCGAATTGGCATTAATTACCGCAGAATTATTAAAAGTAATGCACCCTTCCGAATTAAATCAAATACGTTTAAACAAAGAAATTAGAAGGCTTTTACTTACTGCATTCCAACAATACTTTGGGTTACATGTTCAGGATTTTGGACAGATGAAAACGTTGAAAATCATGCAGGATGTGTTGGGGTAGAGGAAAGTTTAAATCGCATCTTCTATTTTATCATTCGTCTCATGGATTGTTGTTTTAAGCCCCCAACCCCAATCCTTCCCCCGAAAGGCGAAGGGAGCGTTACATCGTATGATTCAAGATATTCAATTGGTTTAAGAAACTAAAATCGGAAATGTGCTTAACCTATTGTAAGGGTTGAAAAAATTTCAACCCCTCAAACCTCTTTTATTTTTTTATCTTGCATAATGCTATTTCGTTTTTTCATTGTATGCCTGACGCTTATTTATGCCTCCAGTTGTACATCAACCTATAAAAATTTTAATCCACAGAAGAAATTTGCTGTAACTCAATTGCAACAAGATTTTACATTGGCTAGAAATGTATTGGAAAAAATTCATCCAAACCTTTATTGGTATTTCCCAAAAGATAGCATGGATATGTATTTTAACGTTGGGTATAAATATCTAAAAGACAGCATGACTGAACAAGAATTTAATTGGAAAATCATGGCGCCAATTATTCATCAAATTCATTGCGGACATACCAGCATAAGATTAAGCGAGCATTACCAAAAATGGGCAAAAAATAAAGTATTTGCTTCTTTTCCATTATACTTAAAATGTTGGAATGATACAATGGCGGTAGTTGCTAATTTAGATTCAACAGATCGTATTTTTAAAAGGGGTACGATAATAAAATCCATAAATAAAATTCCTGCTAATAAAATCATCAACAAAATGTTGTTGTATTTGCCCGAAGATGGATATGCGCATAACGTAAACTATATCCGTATCAGTAATAATTTTCCGGCTTTACATCGAAATATTTTTGGATTGAGTAAAACATATACCGTAGAATATCTGGATTCATTAGGAATAAAAAAATCAACGACTTTAAAATTGTTTGAACCAAAATCTGATTCAACAATAGCAAACAAACCAAAGCAAAAGTTAGAAAAGGATTCCTTTAAAATAAAAAGATATAAACAATAT
>CANKLV010000021.1 GCA_947483415.1 Chitinophagaceae bacterium | reverse complement strand
GGAAGATTAATGCCATTAATATAAGCTGCAGCAGGTGAGCACAAAAAAGCAACTGCTGCACCAAATTCTTCAGGTTGTCCAATTCTTCCAGCAGGAATTTCCGATACAAGCTCATGCATTACTTGCTCTGGCGATTTGCCCGTATCCTTTGATTTTTTATCGATTACATAATCAGCACGAACTGTTTGGGTAAATCCTGGAAGCACATTGTTTACCGTAATGCCAAATCCTCCCAACTCTACAGATAAAGTTTTGCTCCAATTGGCAACTGCGGCTCTAATAGTATTGCTTACACCTAATCCTGCAATTGGTTGTTTTACAGATGTAGAAATCACATTAATAATTCGTCCAAATCCCGCTTCCTTCATACCTTTCACTACAGATTGTGTAAGGATATGATTACATATCAGATGATTGTTGAAGGCCTCTAAAAAAGAATCAACCTTTGCATCAATGGCTTTTCCACCTGCTGGACCTCCAGTATTATTTATTAGAATATGTATGATTTTTCCTGTTTCAAGAAATGAATTTATTACAGCCTGAACATTTTGAGCATTCGAAAAATCGGCAATAATATAATCATGCGTTTGTCCTTTTGAGGAATCTAATTTGGATAATGCTACTTTTAATTTCTCTTCATCCCGCGCCATTAAAGTTACAGATGCACCCAATAAAGCAATCTCTACTGCAGAAGCCAATCCCAAACCTTGAGAGCTACCACATACCAAAGCATTTTTATTTTCTAAATTTAAATTCATATTTTTTATGTTAATGGTTGATTTTTAAAAAATTGCATTCTTATTTTCAATTGCTCTACCACATTATAAATAATCGGACAAATGCTATAATGTGTTAGTGTGCCAAACAATCGATCATTAAAATTGGGTTTATCCAAATGCGGAAATGCCCTACATTCATTAAAGCGTTGTTCGTATATGGTACATTTTGAATCGCTTAAAAAATGACAAGGAATTGTGTTGATTATCATTAAGCCGCTTTCGCCTTCCTCGATATATTTTTCTTTAAATGCTATCACAGGCATATCAAAATGCTGGGCAACTTTTTCCGATTCTTTCTGTGTTACATTTATCATCAACCCTTTACAACAAGCGCCACATTGTGTACAATCTATTTGTGGTTCTATTTCGGAATTAAGCTCAAATACAATCTGATCTATCTTTTCTGAATCCCTATTTTTTAGAAACTGCCTAAATGCATCGTTTTCATGCTGATTGGCTAATGCTTTACTTGCAATCGTTTCTTTATTGATTTCTATTTGGATAAAAATAATTTAAACATGAATAATATTTCCAAAACTAATCAATTCGTATAAATAGTTTTGTTTTACACACATTATTAGAATTTTGTGGATAAATCAACGTAGTACTAAACAACTACAATAAGTTACATTCGCAAGCTAAAGTGACTTTTTTTTTGTAATTGATTAATATAAGATTTCCATGACTGAAAAAGATTTATTTGCGTATAATGAAGACAGCATAAAAAGTTTGGATTGGAGAGAGCATATTCGTTTACGTCCGGGTATGTATATCGGTAAACTTGGAGATGGAAGTAGTCCGGATGATGGCGTTTACGTTCTCATAAAAGAAGTAATAGACAATTGTATCGATGAGCATACAATGGGATATGGAAAAAATGTAGACGTCAACATTAATGGAAATACAATAACTGTTCGAGATTTTGGTAGAGGGATCCCTTTAGGTAAAGTGGTGGATGTGGTGAGTAAAATAAATACAGGTGCTAAATACGACAGCAAAGCGTTTCAAAAAAGTGTAGGATTAAATGGGGTAGGTTCTAAAGCCGTTAATGCGTTAAGCAATCATTTCAAAGTAACCGCTTACCGAGATGGAAAAGAAAAAACGGCTGAATTTGAAAAAGGAATTCTCGTAAAAGAACATAAAGAAATTAGTACAAAAGAAAGCAATGGCACTTTTGTAACTTTTGTGCCAGACGATACCGTTTTCAAAAACTTTCATTTCGTTCAAGAATATCTAGATAAACAATTTTGGAACTATTGCTATTTGAATGCCGGATTGGTGATGAATTTAAATGGTAAGCGATACGTAAGTAAAAATGGATTATTTGATTTATTAGCGAGTAAAGTAAATCAAGATGAAATTCGTTACCCAATTGTTCATATTAAAGGAGAAGATATAGAAGTTACATTTACTCATGGCAATGGCTATGGTGAAGAGTATTATAGTTTTGTAAACGGGCAATTTACCACTCAAGGTGGAACGCATTTAGCCGCATTCAGAGAAGGATTTGTAAAAACAATTAGAGAGTTTTTTAAGAAGGATTATGATGCTTCAGACATAAGAGGAAGTATCTGTGCAGCGATTTCTGTTCGTGTTCAAGAGCCGGTATTTGAAAGTCAAACAAAAACAAAACTTGGATCTCAAACGGTTTATGAAGATGGCCCAAGCATGAAAAATTTTGTTGGTGAATTTCTAATGCGCGAATTAGATAATTTCTTACATCGAAATCCAGCTGTTTCTGATGCAATGAAAAAGCGCATCGAACAAAATGAAAGAGAGAGAAAAGAATTGGCAGGCATAAAAAAATTGGCAAATGAAAGGGCTAAAAAAGCCAATTTGCATAATAAAAAATTGCGTGATTGTAAGTACCATTACAACGATGAACCAACAGGTAAAGAAAAAGATACCATCATAGAAAAACAAAAAGAATCTTCTATTTTTATTACGGAAGGAGATAGTGCAAGTGGGTCGATTACAAAAGCGCGAAACGTAAATACACAAGCCGTTTTCAGTTTGCGCGGAAAGCCATTGAATTGCTATTGTTTAACCAAAAAAGTAGTGTATGAAAATGAAGAATTCAACCTTTTGCAACATGCTTTAAATATTGAAGAAGGTTATGAAGGTTTGCGATACAACAACATCATCATTGCTACCGATGCCGATGTTGATGGTATGCATATTCGTTTGTTGTTGATGACATTCTTCCTGCAATTTTTCCCAGATTTGGTTAAGAACGGACATGTGTATATTTTAGAAACGCCTTTGTTTAGGGTACGTAATAAACAAGAAACCATTTACTGTTACGACGAAACTGAGAAGCAAGCGGCTATGAAAAAATTGGGTAACAAACCAGAAATAACCCGTTTCAAAGGTTTGGGTGAAATTAGTCCCGGTGAATTTGCACGTTTTATTGGTTCTGATATGAAACTACAACCAGTAATTATGGAATCCGGCGAACACATTCAAAATTTATTGGAATATTATATGGGGAAAAATACACCTCAACGTCAGGATTTTATTATTGAAAATTTAAAAGTAGAACTTGATTTGGTGGAAGAAACTATAAAATAATTTGAAAAAAAATACTAAATGATACATATCGTTTTTAATGAAGCTGATGTAAAAGTTTTAGCATCAGCAGTCGAATTGGATGAGCAGTTGAGCGGTAAAATAATCTGCATTCAGGATGATTATGCGGTTGGTCCAATCGACAATATTTATGAGGATGCTGGAATTGAAGCCAGAAAAGAATGGTGGAAAATGGTTTGTGAGGGAGGCGATTATGAAAGAAAAACAAATGATGCCGCAATAGATGATTATGCTACTGTTTCTACATTGATAGAAGCCTTGCAGAAAAATGAAGCGGAGCATATTTGGATTTGGGCAGCGCAAAATAAACATGATGTTTCTGGATACTACTGGCTGTTGCCATTCCTAAAACCATATCAAGGAAGGGTACAAATTTTATACCTCAATAATCTTCCATTTATCAACGAGAAAGGTAATATTTTTTATCCCACTTGGTTGTCGGAAATTCCTGCGAAAGAATTTTTGAAAGCAAAAAAGCTGTCGAGGGACATCACCCTTAGTGAGTTTGAAGTTGATCCTGATGAATGGACTAAACTATGTGGAGAAAACAAAAGCGTTAGAATTTTAGAAGGCGGTAAAAAGTTAGTGCAGTATGATGTTGATTTTTACGATAATGAGTTAAAAAAGTTTATACTGCCCGAATGGCAAAAAGCAGGAAAGATTATCCATCAGTTTTTAAACAAATCCAAACATACAACGGGTGATGCATTTTTATTGTGGCGATTAAAAGTTATGATTGCAATGGAAATGTTTGAAACTCAAGGGAAAATTGGGGCGTTGAAAGATTTTGAAATTAAATATCATACAAAAGAAGATTAAGACAATTGGTACAATATGGCAACTAAAAAAATAAAAGAGGAATATACCCACAGCGATAAAGGGGTAAGCGGTCAATACAAAACTTGGTTTTTAGATTATGCAAGCTATGTAATTTTAGAACGTGCGGTTCCTGCCATTGAAGATGGTTTAAAACCAGTTCAACGAAGAATCCTACATGCCATGAAAGAAATGGATGATGGTCGTTTTAATAAAGTGGCAAACATCATCGGACAAAGTATGCAGTATCATCCGCATGGAGATGCCAGTATTGGAGATGCCATCGTAAACCTTGGTCAAAAAGATATTTTAATTGAAACGCAAGGTAACTGGGGTGATGTAAGAACGGGGGATGATGCCGCTGCTGCCAGATATATTGAAGCTCGATTAAGCAAATTCGCATTGGAAGTGGCTTTCAATGCCAAAACGACCAATTGGCAATTGAGTTATGATGGAAGAAAAAATGAACCGGTAACCTTACCCATGAAATTTCCTTTATTGTTGGCGCAAGGTGCAGAAGGGATAGCCGTTGGTTTGGCAACGAAAATATTACCGCACAATTTTTGTGAATTAATTGACGCTTCTATAAAATATCTAAAGGGAAAGAAATTCGATATTTTACCAGATTTTCAAACTGGTGGAATGATGGATGCTTCCAACTATATTGAAGGTAAAAGAGGTGGAAAAATTAGGGTAAGAGCCAGTATTGAAGAACAAGATAAAAAAACATTGGTTATACGTAGTGTGCCCTTCGGTGTTACTACCACTCAATTAATGGAAAGTATTGTAAAAGCAAATGATCAAGGAAAAATAAAAATAAAAAAAGTACTCGATCACACCGCTGCTGATATCGAAATCATCATCGAATTGGCTCCGGGTATTTCTCCAGATATTACCATTGACGCGTTGTATGCTTTCACCGATTGTGAAGTAAGTATTTCACCCAATGCATGTGTAATTGTAAATAAAAAACCACAGTTTCTTTCTGTAATAGATTTATTAAAAACATCTGCAGAAAACACTAAGAATTTGTTGAAGCAAGAGCTGGAAATCAAGCTGGCAGAGCTTCATGAGAAATGGCATTATACTTCATTAGAAAAAATATTCTTTGAAGAGAAAATTTATCAAGAGCTCGAAAAGAAACACGAAACATGGGATAAAGTAATTTTGGCAATAGACAAAGCTTTTCAACCATTTTTGAAAAAGTTAAAAAGATCCATAACTCGTGAAGATATTTTAAAACTAACTGAAAAGCCTGTACGCAGAATTTATCGACTTGATATTGATGAATTAAATGAGCAAATAAAAGGATTAGAAGCCGAGATTAAACAAGTTAAATATGATCTTGAAAACATAAACGATTTTACAATTGCCTATTATGAAAATCTATTAAAAAAATATGGCAAGGGCAGAGAACGTAAAACCGAAATTAAACAGTTTGATGTTATTCAAGCAAAGTCTGTAGCCATTGCCAATACTAAATTGTACGCCAATTTTGCGGATGGTTTTATTGGAACTGGTTTGAAAAAAGATGAATTTATAATTGAGTGTAGCGATTTAGACGACATCATTGCTTTCACCAAAGGCGGAAAAATGAAAGTAGTTCGTGTATCAGACAAAGTGTTTATTGGTAAAGAAATTATTTATGTTGCAGTATTTCAAAAAAATGATGAACGAACAACGTATAATATGATTTATTTGGATGGAAAGTCGGGAGTGAGTTATTCCAAAAGATTTAATGTAACTGGTGTTACAAGAGATAAAGAATATGATTTAACCAAGGGTTCTGAAAAAAGTAAAGTGCATTATTTTACGGCAAATGCCAACGGAGAAGCTGAAGTGGTTAAATTATCTTTAAGTCCAAACTGTACCGCAAGAATAAAAGAGCTTGATTTTTATTTTGAAGAATTGGAAATTAAAGGAAGGGGTAGTATTGGAAATCAAGTAACCAAATATCCAGTTCGTACTATTAAATTTAAAGAAGCCGGAAAGTCAACATTGAGTGCGAAAAAATTATGGTTCGATGATAAATTTGGCAGATTAAACACCGAAGAAAAAGGATCCTATTTGGGCATGTTTGATGCAGAAGATAGAATACTGGTTTTATACAACGATGGCAATTATGAAATAACTGATCAGGAATTAATGCAGCGTTTTGAATCAGAAAAAATATTACTTATTGAAAAGTATTATGCAGATAAAGTAATTACAGCTGTTTATCTTGATCATGAAAAACTGCAATACAATATAAAGCGATTTAATATCGAGACGACAACGCTTAATACTAAATTTTTATTTATTAAAGAAGGTAAGGAAAATATGCTTGAAGCTGCATCAACAAATCCTGATCCTATTTTAAAAGTGAATACTGGAAGAGGTCAGCTCGTTTCCACCAAAAAATTCAAAGTAGCAGATTTAGTAGAAGTAATGGGATCGAAAGCAATTGGTGCAAAACTCATTGATTATTCAAAATCAGTAGACATGGAATGGGAAGTTGTAAATGAAGATATTAGTGGTCAACCAAAACTTTTTTAAACAGAATTTAAAAAAATCTAACACAATTGCAATCATCAACTGACATCATCAACACTACAAAAAGCTGGATTGAAAAAATTGTAATTGGGCTTAATTTTTGTCCATTTGCCGCTCACCCTTTTAAATCTAATTCGATTCAATATGACGTGGTTGTTGAATCCAATTTGAATACAGTACTCAGTGAATTTTCAAAAGTTTGCACGCTTTTAAATGAGGATGAATCCATAGAAACCAGCTTAATCATTTTACCAGAGCACTTTGATGATTTTGAGCAATACCTTGATTTAGTTGATTTGTGCGAACAACTTTTAATCATGGAGGATCTAAATGGCGTATTTCAGGTAGCTAGTTTTCATCCGCAATATCTATTTGCGGGAAGTGATGAAAGCGACCCTTCAAATTATACCAACCGTTCACCTTTTCCAATGATACATATTTTAAGAGAAGATAGTTTAACTAATGCAATTGATAAACATGTAGATGTGGATGCTATCCCTGAAAACAACATCAAAAATGCGCGTAATTTAGGATTGGCATTTTTTAAGTCATCAGGCTTTTTCAATGACTAAAATTTATACAGATCATTATTTTCTAAAAAAAATCTATTTCTCAAAACTGTTGTTGTGATTTATTTAATTGATGTATAGAATCATTATTCAATTTATTTTTGATCTTTATTTTCCAATCGAACTTATTTTTTTATCAACATCATTTATTCTGATTTCATTATTTTAGTTTATCTACTTTTGACAAAAAAATTACCGTTATTAAAAATTAATGAAGTCATTATCTCAACTTAATTCATATTTCTTTAGATACAAGTGGCATTTTTTGTTTGGCATAGCATTTGTGAT
Source organism: Chitinophagaceae bacterium (assembly GCA_947483415.1). Classification (GTDB taxonomy): domain Bacteria; phylum Bacteroidota; class Bacteroidia; order Chitinophagales; family Chitinophagaceae; genus Ferruginibacter. The sequence continues at coordinate 9,874 of CANKLV010000021.1, read as the reverse complement.
TCTATCCAATTATTTCAGGTTATTGTCCCCGCAGATTACTGGCTACATTGTAAATTCTGTCATTCAACTCATACAAAAAAAAGCAGATGCCCATATTGTAATTCAAAATCAACATTCCAATTTATTATTACAATATGTAGATTCCTATTTTAAAAATTACAGTTATTCAAACAAAATTTTATTCGCCGGATTGTTATTGATTGTGTTGGCTATTCTAAGTGGTTTTTTCATGTTTTTAATGCGTCAATCTATTATTGTAATGAGTCGTCATATTGAGTTTGATCAAAAGAATGACATTTACAATAAGTACCAACAATTGGATATTGGATTTTATAAATCCCATGCTACGGGTGATTTAATGAATCGTATTTCAGAAGATGTAAGCAGGGTAAGAATGTACACTGGCCCGGCTTTGATGTATTTTATTAACCTCGCTGCCGTTATTGGATTTAGTGTTTATTTCATGTGGCAATCTGATTCAACACTTACCATTTATACGTTAATTCCTCTCCCTTTTTTGGCCATTACCATTTATTTCGTTAATGCCATCATCAATAAAAAAAGCGAAAAAATTCAGGAATATCTCAGCAATTTAACCAGCAACGCCCAAGAATCTTTTTCGGGCATTAGGGTTATAAAATCTTTTTTTCAAGAAAAAGCTATGATATCTTTCTTTGAAAAAAACAGCGAAGCTTACCGCAAAGCATCTTTAAATTTGGCTCAAACAGAATCCATATACTTTCCTAGCATGGGTTTGCTAATCGGGTTAAGCACCATCATTACCATTGCTGTTGGTTGTTTAAATGTCGTGAATGGGGTAGAAGGGGCTTCCGTAGGCAAAATTGCTGAATTTGTATTATATATTCAACTCCTCACTTTTCCAGTTAGTGCAATAGGTTGGACAGCAAGCATGACTCAACGTGCAGCCGTTTCACAGAATAGAATTAATGATTTTTTATGTATTGAACCTGCCATTTTAAATGCTACAGATGCTATCAAACATCATGCAAAGGGAGATTTTGAATTTATAAACGCCAATTTCATCTATCAAAACACTGGAATTCATGCTTTAAAAAATATTAGTTTTAAAACAAACAAAGGAAATCGTATCGCCATTATTGGCAAAACGGGTTCAGGAAAATCGACGCTTGCACAAATCATGTTGAGGGTTTACGATTTAAATAATGGAGAATTGTTAGTAGATAACCAACAAATCAAAAAAATAAATTTATCATCATTAAGACATTCTATAAGCTACGTTCCTCAGGATAATTTTTTATTCAGCGACACCATAAAAAACAACATTCAATTCGGTAATCCTAATGCAAGTGAAGCAGACATCATACAATCGGCTAAAAATGCCTGTGTACATGAAGATATTTTGTCGTTTTATAATGGATACAATACCATAATAGGAGAGCGCGGTATTATGCTGAGTGGTGGACAAAAGCAACGAATTTGTATAGCCCGAGCACTTATAAAGAATCCAGAAGTGTTGATTTTAGACGATAGTTTAAATGCAGTGGATACCAAAACTGCTGCACAAATTGCAGATAACTTAAATGAATTACTGGTAAATAAAACCATAATATTCATTACACATCGATTACTAACCAGTTTGAATTACAATAATATAATTATGCTAAATGACGGTGAAATTGCTGAATCTGGTACTCACGAAAGTTTAATGCGTAAAAAAGGAATGTATTTTGATTTGTTTCAGTTGAATCAGAGCGATAAATAAAGTCAAAAGTTGAAAGTAAAAAATATTATAACCCTCTTTTTGAATTTTTACTTTTGAATTTTTAATGTTAAAATAATCTTTAAAATGCAATATTGATTTTAAAATTATATTAATTATTCACAATAAGATAATAGAATCATTTCCCAAAATATTTTGTCATATCAAAAACAAATTTATCTTTGTTAAAATTTTTAAAAAAATTAAAATAATACCAAAGTGGATTACGACAACAACGAAAAGAAATTAGAAAGCGTTTACAGTATTCGTGTAAAAGCTGGGAAAAGAAGAACTTACTTTTTTGATGTAAGAGAAACACGTGGAAGTGATTTCTACTTAACCATAACTGAAAGTCGCAAACGTTTTGATTCAGATGGTTACGATCGTCATAAAATATTTTTGTATAAAGAAGATTTTAATAAATTCTTAAAGGGATTAAATGAAACGGTAGAGCATGTAAAAACAGAGCTTATGCCAGATTTTGATTTTGATGCTTTTAACCACGACACCCCATATGAAGGTGTTGAATCAGGATCATACAACTACGAAACAAACAATGAATCTACCAACGAATCAAATTTAGATTTAAGTTCAACTCCTGTAGCTGAAGCCGTTGAAGAAAAAACAGAAACAGAAGTTACGCCTAATTCAGAATCATATAATAATGATGCTGACAACGGAAGTACAGAAGAAGTAGATAAATGGTAATCGAAATGATATTTAAAAGTCTTGTTCATCAAGACTTTTTTTTGCGTTTTATTTTCTTAAATAATAGATTCTATACCGATTGGATATCTGTAATGGTCCAATTATATTGTCCCAAACAGCTACCAAATCGGCATTATACTAGAAAATTATGGACTAATTTATAATTCAATTTGGTATTACTTCTAAATTATGTCCAGAATGACGGGTGTGATTTTAAAATTTTAAAATAGTTTATGAAAAAACAAATCATCTTTTTTTTACTTTTTTTAGTCTGTAACATTTCAGTAAATGCACAATCTGCAAACAAATCAAAAAAAAATAAAACTCAAAATAAAACTCAAAATAAACAGGAGGCACCTGGATTTCCGAGCAGCGAATCATTCAAAAATGCAAAACTTACTTATAAAATAATATCAGCATCCAATAATACTTGGGGGTATGATATTTTCAAGGATGGCAGTATGTGTATTCACCAAAATTCCATACCGGGTGTTGCTGGAATAAATGGTTTTGCCACAAAAGAGAAGGCAGAAAAAGTTGCCCAATTGGTTATTACAAAAATCCAAAAAGGGGAAATGCCTCCAACGGTTTCTCAGGATGAGGTGAAAGCTGTTGGTGCATTTTAATGGACACGATGGGAAGAAACACAAAGAAGGCATGAATGCGCGTAAACGCGATTTTTTCTTGACACGATGGCACAAAGGCTCAAAGACACGAAGTTTTTTTTGACACGAGACACAAAGTATTTCGATTTTTTATACAACCGCTCAAACAGAAAATACTTCCAACCTTTTGAACGCATTGAACTTATTGAACCTTTTGAACATCTTAAACGTCTTGTAAAGGTTGAAAATTTTCAACCCCAACAACCTCCACGACCTCACAAACCTCTCAAACCTCTCAAACCTTCTACCCCCTCATTCTCTTATACGCATTTATCAACCCATTTGTAGAACCGTCGTGGGTTTCAATTAAATCAACATGGGTTAATTCTGGGAGTATTTTATTTGCCAATACTTTTCCCAATTCAACACCCCATTGATCAAAACTGTAAATATTCCAAATGACACCTTGCGTGAATATTTTGTGCTCATAATAAGCCGTTAATTGGCCAAGGGTAAATGGTGTTAATTTTTTTATTAGAAATGAATTCGTTGGACGGTTGCCTTCAAAAACGCGATATGGGTTTTCATGATTAGTACCATTCATCAATGCTTCTGTTTGGGCAAAAAAGTTACTCAACAATTTAGGATGATGGTCGCCAATTTGATTATGAGATTGAGCGGTTGCAATAAAATCGCAAGGGATTATTTGCGTTCCTTGATGTATCAATTGATAAAAAGCATGTTGTCCATTTGTACCTGGTTCGCCCCAAATTACCGGCCCTGTTTGATAAGAAACTTTTTCGCCATTTCTATCTATATACTTACCATTACTTTCCATATTGCCTTGTTGGAAATAAGCAGCAAAACGATGTAAATATTGGTCATAAGGAAGAATCGCTTCGGTTGGAGCCCCAATAAAATTTCTATTCCAGATACCAATCAATGCCATTAACACCGGAATGTTATTTTCAAAAGATGTTGTTTTAAAATGAACATCCGCAGCGTTAGCGCCTTTTAATAAATCTTCAAAATGAGTATAGCCAATGGTTAAAGCAATAGATAAACCAATTGCGCTCCATAAACTGTAACGACCGCCAACCCAATCCCAAAATTCAAACATGTTTTTTGTATCAATGCCAAAAGAGGCAACAGCTTCAGCATTTGTACTTAATGCCACAAAATGTTTAGCAATATCTGATTCAGTACCTCCATTTTGCAAAAACCAATTTCTTGCAGAATGTGCATTGGTCATGGTTTCTTGTGTGGTAAATGTTTTGCTGGCAATTAAAAATAAGGTTTCATCTGCTTGCACTTTTTTCAACGTTTCGGCAATATGTGAACCATCAACATTACTTACAAAATAAGTTTGAATGCCTTCAACCCAATAAGGTTTTAAGGCTTCTGTAATCATAACCGGCCCCAAATCACTTCCGCCAATTCCGATATTTACGATGTTTTTAATTTTCTTTCCGTTAAAACCTTTCCAAACGCCACCATGTACAGATGAACAAAAATCCTTCATCTGATCAAGCACTTTTTTGATGTCTATTTTGATGTTTTTCCCTTCGAACAAAATTGGATCTTCACTGAAATCTCTTAAAGCAGTATGAAGAACGGCCCTGTTTTCTGTTTCATTAATTTTCTCTCCAGTAAACATTGACGATATCGCTTTTGGCAATTCACAAGCATTAGCCAAATTAATGAGTTGAGTTAGCGTTTCTTTATCAATGCTGTTTTTAGAATAATCAAATAATATGTTTTGGTGTTGGGTAGAAAATGCTTCAAATCGGTTTGAATTATTTTGAAAAAGATCTTTAATATGAATGCTCTTTTTTTGGTTGAAGGTTTCTTGTAAAATAGACCATTCTTTAGTTTTAATCGGGTTGATTTTTGATAACATCTTATTTATTTTTTAGAAAATTAAAATTTACATTTTTTGTATTAATTCAATTAATTGATGAACCATAGATTCCGTTACATCCAAATGAGTAACCATTCTAATCTGTGTATTTGAGATGGGAATACATAACACTCCGTGAAATTTAAAAAATTCGGCAAGTGTAAAAGCGTTGTAGGAGCCAACTACTTCAAAAATAATCATGTTGGTTTCGATAGGCAACATTTTGCCAATAAAGCTCTTTTTAATTAATGCATGTCCAATTTCCTTAGCATGAAAATGATCAACAGCCAATCTCTCAAAATTATTTTCAATGGCATAAATACCAGCTGCCGCAATATATCCAGCTTGACGCATTCCGCCGCCCATAACTTTTCTAACCCTTCTGGCTTTTTTGATAAAAGCTTCATCTCCAATCAATACACTTCCTACGGGAGCACCTAATCCTTTACTTAAACAAACAGAAATGCTGTTAAATATTGCCCCATAGTCTTCCGGATTCTCTTTTTGTGCAATTAATGCGTTCCAAATTCGAGCACCGTCCAAATGTAATGGCAATTCGCTTTCAATACAAACTTGTTGCATTTGTTTTAAATCTTCAAAATGATAACAACTTCCGCCACCGCGATTACAAGTGTTTTCTATTGAAACCAAACCAGTAATTGGTTTATGAATGTCGTTTGAGTTGATGCTTTCTAAAACTTGATGTGCATTTATTCTCCCTCTATCACCTTCAATTAATCTTGCCTGGCAACCACTATTTGAGGCAATGCCTCCGCCTTCATAAATATAAATATGACTCATTTTTTCACAAATCACCTCATTCCCAGGCTGGGTGTGACATTTGATGGCAATTTGATTGGTCATGGTGCCACTAGGGCAAAACAAGGCAGCCTGTTTTCCAAATAATAGTGCCATTTTTGATTCAAGCAAATTCACCGTTTCATCTTCCCCAAAAACATCATCACCAACAGGAGCTTGACTCATGGCTTGTATCATTTCCAAACTGGGCTTTGTAAATGTATCTGAACGTAAATCTATTGTCATGCTACAAATGTAATAAATCAAATTGCTCGAAAATCGATTAATGTTAATTGCTTTTAAATTTCCTACAACACACGGTTTAAACCGTGGGCTATGAAAATAAAATCCTCTACTTAACCGTTTCAACGATTTATTTCATCTTAATAAGGCTTGGTAATTTTCATTTTTGACTTTTTACTTTTGAATTTTCTGTTTTTCAATTTCGAATTTTATATTAAAAAAAATAAATTATAAGAAATAGGTTTCGTATTTTTGGAAATTGCTATGAATTTTAAAAATCAAATATTACCTTTGAAGAATGATTAGGATACGTGTGGAAGATGTTTTTCTGTTCCCCATGCAACTTTTTTCTTTCCTAAATTGTTTATTAATTACTAAAACTCCGAACTTAAAAACAAACTATGAGACAACTCAAAATTGCAACCCAGATTACCAACCGTGATTCACAAGCCGTAGAAAAATACCTTCAGGAAATCTCTAAAATTTCGATGATTACACCAGAAGAAGAAACAACCTTGGCTCAAAAAATCAAGATGGGTGATCAACGTGCTTTGGATAAATTAGTACAAGCAAACTTAAGATTCGTAGTTTCTGTAGCTAAACAATACCAACATCAAGGTTTATCATTGAGTGATTTAATTAACGAAGGAAATCTTGGTTTGATTAAAGCCGCTCAACGTTTTGATGAAACCAAAGGTTTTAAATTTATTTCTTACGCAGTTTGGTGGATTCGTCAATCTATTTTACAAGCTTTGGCTGAACAAGGTAGATTGGTTCGTTTGCCCCAAAATAAAATTGGTACTTACAACAAAGCCAATAAAGCTTACATGGCTTTTGAACAAGAGCATGAAAGAGAACCATCAACAGAAGAATTGGCTGAATTGTTGGAAATGAGTGAAACTGAAATCAACAATATTTTCCAAAGCAATACACGTCATACTTCATTAGATGCTCCAGTTCATGAAGCAGAAGATGTGGCCATGGGCGATTTATTAAAAGGTGCAGACGAAACTGATGAAGATGTAATGCATGATTCATTAAAAAATGAAATTCGTCGTGTATTAAAATCTTTAAGTCCTCGTGAAGCCGAAATCGTAAATGCCTATTTTGGTTTAGATGGAGAAAACGGCGTTACCATTGAACAAATCGGTCAGAAATACGATTTAACCAAAGAGCGTATCCGTCAAATTAAAGAAAGGGCCATCAAAAGATTACAAAAAGCACGTTATAGCGGTGCACTAAAAGCTTATTTAGGATAGTTTTAAAAACAATATTTCAAAACCCCGAATTTTTTCGGGGTTTTTTATTTTAAAACATTAACAATAACCGCATAATCATTTAAATTTGTATTATGCAAAAATTAGGATGGATTTTATTATTGATTATACTTACATCTTGCGAGAAAGACATCAACTTCAATTTAGACGAATCGGCACCAACTTTGGTGGTTGAGGCAGAAATTGAAAGTAATTTGCCACCAAGGGTAGTGCTCACAAAAAGTACTTCTTATTTTAGTGAACTTACACCAGAAATTTACCTCAATTCATTTGTACGAAATGCGGAAGTGTATATTTCAAATGGCACACTTACTCATAAACTAAAAGAATATGCTCAACCTATCTTTTTAGGCATCAATACCTATTATTATGGAATTGACTCTAGCGATTTAGGCACTTCATTTTTAGGTGAATTCAATAAAAATTATAGCCTTAGAATTATAGCCGAAGGAAAAGAATATCTATCAAGTACGAAAATACCTTCATTAGATTGGTATCCGGATTCATTATTCTTCAAACCAATTCCGCTAAATCCAGATACCAATACAAGGGCGATGTTTGTACATGTTACCGAACCTCGTGGGTTAGGCAACTATTGTAGATATTTTACCAAAAAAAATAGTGAACGTTTTTTACCAGGTATAAACTCTGTATTTACCGATCAAGTGATTGATGGAACTACATATACCGTTCAAGTGCAACAAGGAATAGACAGAAATGCAAATTTTAATTTAGACAGTAATTACTTTAAGAAAGCTGACACGGTTACGTTGAAATTTTGTAATATCGATCGTGCCACCTATAATTTCTGGAATACTTGGGAATTTGCCAATCAAAGTATTGGAAACCCTTTTTCACAACCAGGTAAAGTATTGGGGAATATTTCAAATGGAGCATTAGGTGCTTTTTGTGGGTATGCGGCTTGGTACAGAACAGAAATCGTAAAATAAAATAATTAAAAAAATAAAGAAATGGAAATGTCAAAAAATGAACAAGTAGGTTGTTTGATTATTGGATCTGGCCCTGCAGGATATACCGCTGCTATTTATGCTTCTCGTGCAAATTTACACCCTGTATTGTATCAGGGAATTCAACCAGGCGGACAATTAACCATCACTACAGAAGTAGAAAATTATCCAGGATATCCAGAAGGAATTCAAGGTCCGGAGATGATGGTGCATTTTGAAAATCAAGCAAAAAGAATGGGCGCTGATATTAGATACGGACTTGCTACAGCAGTTGATTTTTCATCACATCCATTAAAAGTGCAAATTGATGAAGAGAAATGGATAGAAGCACATTCTGTAATCATAAGCACAGGTGCATCTGCAAAATGGTTGGGTTTGCCAAGTGAACAACGTTTAAATGGTTATGGCGTAAGTGCATGCGCAGTATGTGATGGATTTTTCTTTAAAGGAAAAGAAGTGGCGATAGTTGGCGCAGGAGATACTGCTGCAGAAGAAGCATTATACCTTTCAAAATTGTGTACAACCGTGCACATGATTGTGCGAAAAGGTCAAATGCGTGCTAGTAAAGTGATGCAAGACAGGGTGCTTAAAACTGAAAATATTAAAGTGTACTGGCACTCAGAAACAGATGAAATTCTTGGCGATAAAAAAGTGGAAGCAGTGAGATTAAAAAACAATCAAACACAAGAATTAACTACGGTTCCAGTAAGTGCATTTTTTGTGGCGATTGGACATGAACCCAATAGTGGCATTTTTAAAGGCTGGATTGATATGGATGAAACGGGTTACATCAACACCATTCCTGGCACCAGCAAAACCAATATTGAAGGGGTATTCGCCTCTGGAGATGTACAAGACAAAACATATCGCCAGGCAGTAACTGCAGCAGGAAGTGGATGTATGGCAGCATTGGATGCTGAAAGATATTTAGGCGAAAAAGGCTTGCATTAATTTATTTAGGAAACCATTTTAATTGGAAACGTGTACACCATCTATTTAAATAATCTTCATTTTCATGCATATCATGGATTGTTTGAAGAAGAAAAAATTATAGGGAATGAATTTATGGTAAACGTAGAAATTGGTTTATCAAATGATCAAAAAATTGATGAACTTAATCAAACGATTGATTACTCGAAGGTGTACGAAATCATTAAGGATATTATGAAAACACCAACGCCACTTTTGGAAACAATTGTGGCGAATATCTCAGATGCGATTTATGCATACAATAAAAACATCAAAGAAATTAACATTAAAATAGAAAAAAAACATCCGCCTATTCAAAACTTTATGGGTAATGTTGCTGTATCGTATAAAAAAGCTTTTCAATAATAAATTTGATTTCATTCAAACGGCATTATGAAATATTTAGTAGCATTATTGATTTGTTGTTTTTCAAACATGCTGCATGGCCAAGATATTGAAAAACTATTGAATGAAGCACATACTTTGGAAGTTTCATTTAAGGAAAATGCTGCATTAGAAAAATATCTAGAAGTCCAACGGATTCAACCATTAAACCAAACAGCGTTGTATAAATGTGCTGAATTATTGGGGAAAGTTGGTGCAAGAGAAACCAATGCTTCAATCAAAGAGAAAAAGTATATAAACGCCTTAGCTTTTTCGAAAAT
>CANKLV010000020.1 GCA_947483415.1 Chitinophagaceae bacterium | reverse complement strand
TGGCTACGCTGATAAAAAAATGGTTAAAGATGTAAAAAAAGAAACCGTTGCAGATTATGTTACCCTTAAAGAAAGTCAGCTGAATACCAACTTCGAAATCAATTTGCCTTATGATATTCCTTGCGATGGCATTGGGTATAGCGTAAACATTAAAGAAGAAAATATCAATGTAACCTATCAACACACTGCCGTTCCTAAATTAGATAACGATGCATTTTTAATGGCTAGATTGAGCAGCTGGGATAGTTTAAATTTAATGCCCGGTGAAGCAAATGTAATTATGGACAATGTTTTTCTAGGTAAATCTTATCTCGATCCAAATACAACATCAGATACATTGAATTTTTCTTTGGGTAGAGATAAACGCATTTCAATTGATCGCAAACAAATTAAAGATTATAAAGCACCTAAAAGAAATGACTTTAAAACAGAATCTTTTACCTACGAAATAACCGTAAAAAACAACAAGAAACAATCGGTAGAAATGATGGTTAAAGATCAATATCCAATTAGCCAGGTAAAAGAAATAGAAGTGAGTTTGACAGATAACGGCGAAGCGGATGTGGATACAGAAAAGGGTTTCATGAGCTGGATGGTAAAATTAAAACCAGGAGAGAGCAAAAAATTAAGATTCAGTTATCAGTTGAAATATCCAAAAGATAAAATCATACAGGAATACAAATAAGCGTCAATCAAACAAATTCAACTGCTTGATGTTGGTTTTGATTTTGGTCTTTTTAACAGAAGGATGAATCACTTTATAAATCAATGATGGTTTATATCTGGAGGCAATAATGATTTCTGTATTTGTTGTATTTAATTCGAATAATTTTTTGACCAAATCGGGATCATTATTTTCTTTAGACAAATGCGATAGCAAGAGATATTTTAATTTGGTTGTTCTATGGTTTAAAAATAAATCAAGCGCTTCATCATTCGATAAATGTCCGTTTCCACCAGAAATTCGCGTTTTTAAAGAATAAGGATAATGGCCATTCATCAACATCTCCCTATCATAATTGGCTTCCAAAAAAACGGCATCGCATTGTTTAAAATGATGTATTACATTTTTACAAACTTGACCTATATCGGTAAAAACACCAACTTTAATATCATTGCATTCTACAATAAAACTTGTAGGATCTGCTGCATCATGATTTTTTGAAAATGCAGTTATTTTAATGTTTCCAATGTTTATAGACGCATCGTTTTTCATCCAAATCACATATGCTTTAGGAATGGGGCATCTGCTATTTTCAAAAGTGGGGGGTGTAATGTAAACAGGGATTTCATATTTTTTCGCAAGAACTTCAATTCCTTTAATGTGGTCAATATGTTCATGGGAAATAAAAACAGCTTTTATAGAGCGCATTGAAAGTCCAAGCACTTTCATTCTTTTTTCTGTTTCTTTACAAGATAAACCGGCATCAATTAAAACCGCATCTTGCTCATTTCCCAAATAATAACAATTTCCGTTGCTGCCAGAATTTAAAGATGCAAATGATAAAGACATGATGCAAAGAAAAACTATTTTTAGTACGAATTGAAATTGTTTCTCACTTCCATTAAAGTTGAATTATTTTTGAATCCAAAAACTGTCGATATGAAAATTATTCCATTGAGTGAGGGAAGTTTCACCATAGACCAAACAAAAGAATTTATTCCTTTTAATCTTGAAATGGATGATTTACAACAAAGATCAAGGGGCAGTTTGTTGGTAGAAATTCAACCCTTTGTTGTTATTACGAACAGCGATATTATTATACTCGATACCGGATTGGGATTTACCAACGAAAATGATGTGCTACAATTGCATCAGAATTTAATGGATAACGATATCGACCCAATGAGCGTAACTAAAGTATTGATGAGTCATTTGCACAAAGACCATGCAGGTGGTATAAGTAAACACGATAAACAACTCAACAAATCATTCTTAAGTTTTCCCAATGCCAAATACTATGTAAACAAACAAGAACTGGAATTTGCCATGCAACCCGGAAATGCGTCTTATAAAAAAGAAAAATTGGAGGTTTTATATCATTCTGATAATGTACAATTTATTGAAGGCAATGGGACTATAGATGGATATATTCGATACGAATTAACGAGTGCGCATTCTCCTTTTCATCAGGTATTTTGGATAGAAGAAGCAGGAGAAATTGCATTTTTTGGTGCTGATGATGCGCCTCAATTGCAACAAATGAAAAGTAGGTTTGTTGCTAAATATGATTTCGACGGTAAAAAATGCATGGAATTACGTACAAAATGGTGGGAAGAAGGTAAAGAATTGAGCTGGGATTTTTTATTTTATCATGATATAAAAACGCCTCAATTTCAATCTTAAAAAAAGAGGCCTGCCCTAGACAGGGCTGGCCGTTGCTAACCTATGAAAAACACCTAATTCAAAAATAAACAATTTTGTAACATGCTTGAGGATTAATTTATTATAGGTGCGAGATGCGAGTTGTTGGAATCTTGATGCTGGATTCGGAACAACAATCAACTCACTTCAACTTTCGGGGGAAGGGTTGGGGATGGGGGCTTACAACACCAAACGCCAAATAAAAGATTCGGGATACTAGATACTTGATTTGAGAAAATGGCTTAAAATTATTTCACTACTTTGTTTGCGCAACTACTGCTGGCAAATGCTTCAGGCTTTGCTTTGAACGCGAAGCCCATTCCCAAAATATACCCCATGGCTTCTCTTAAAGCTTCATTGCTTTTGAATTGTGGACTGGTGTTAATGTCTGCGTGCACTTCCATCTCAACATGATATTCGGTGAAGAGACCGCATAGATCATAAGCTACTTCAATACTTTTGGCTACTTCAACAAGCATTCTTTCTTTGATGCTGTATTGATGAATTGATTTATCATTTTGAATGTACATAAAACCTCCAGCACCTTCACGTAAAAAAACGATAACTGTAGCAAATTCGGTTTCCTTTCCTTTTACTTGGCTATCCGTACCAATGCATACTTTTAATTTATTCCCTTGACGAGATTCTCTTTTGATGGCTTGTTCTACAGAATCTTTTATGGTGTCTTGTAGATAATCTCCATTGAATTTTCTCCAAAGCATAGTATGAAATTTGTTCAATTTAAGATTAAAATTTCTATTAAATAGTGCGTTACAATTTCTTAATAATCAATATGTGGATTTGTGGAAAACCTTGTGCAAAACCAATAAATTTCTTGTTTTTACTCAAAGTATATGAAAACAGATGCGGATATAATAGTTTATTTTCAAAAAAACCAACGCCAAACCCCAAACAAAAGATGCTGGGTGGTTGATGCTGGATATTTGAAGGTTCCAACAACAAACCATAAACTATAAACAACAAACCATAAACAACAAACTATAAACAAAAAAAATCCTAAAAATAAACCGAACCACCTATACCTTTGATGCAAAATAAAAACATGGAAAAATTAGGCAATTTCATATTGGGAAAATGGATTGATGGAGATGGCGATGGACAAATTTTATATAACGCAGTAAATGGAAATCCCATTGCATCTGCTACTACACAAGGATTTGATTTTGAATCTATTTTAAATTATGCCAGAACAAAAGGCAATCCTGCCTTAAGAAAAATGACTTTTCAAGAAAGGGGTAGAATGCTTCGTGCATTAGCATTGCATTTGATGGAAAAAAAGGAAAAATTTTATGCGTTAAGTTATCAATCTGGTGCTACTAGAATCGACAGCTGGATTGATATTGAAGGTGGAATTGGCAATCTTTTTTCTAATGCTTCATTGCGTAGAAAATTACCTGATGAAACATTTGCCATGGATGGAGATGCCATTTCATTGAGCAAGCAAAATACATTTATTGGACATCATATTCTTGTACCAAAAGAAGGTGCTGCTATTCATATCAATGCATACAATTTTCCAATTTGGGGAATGCTCGAAAAAATTGCCGTAAACTTACTAGCAGGTGTACCCGCAGTTGTGAAACCTGCTACCGTTACATCTTACCTAACGGAAGCCGTTGTAAGAGAAATCATTGCTTCTAATATTTTACCCGATGGCGCCTTACAACTATTATGTGGCAGCGCAGGAAATTTACTTAACTATGTAAATTCTCAAGACGTAGTTACATTCACAGGTTCGGCACAAACTGGATTGATGCTAAAATCTCATCCGAATATTTTGGCTGAATCAGTCCCATTTAATATGGAAGCCGATTCTTTAAACTGTATCGTTTTAGGCGAAGACGTTGAGCCAGGAATGGAAGAATGGGGTCTTTTTATCAAAGAAGTGAAAAAAGAAATGACGGTAAAAGCCGGACAAAAATGCACGGCCATCAGAAGAATTTTCGTTCCAGAAAATAAAATGGAAGTTGTTTGGAAATCGATTTCTATTGAGCTTGATAAAACAGTTATTGGAAATCCAAATAACGAAAAAGTAAGAATGGGTGCTTTAGCAAGTAGCCATCAACGTGATGAAGTAAGGGCTCAAGTAAAAAAAATATTGACTACTTCAGAATTGGTATATGGCTCGATGGATAATGTAGAAGTAATGGATGCAGATGCTCTTATTGGTGCATTTATTAGTCCGATGTTGTTGATAAACAAAAATCCTTTTTCATGTGATGAACCTCATAATGTAGAAGCTTTCGGACCGGTGAGCACCATCATGCCTTATAAAAATATTGATGAAGCCATCGAATTAAGTAAAAAAGGAAAAGGCAGTTTGGTTTCGTCTATTGTCACCAATGATGTAGCAACAGCAAGAGATTATGTATTGGGTGCAGCAAGTTATCACGGCAGAATTTTGGTATTGAATAGTGAATGTGCAAAAGAGAGTACCGGACATGGTTCCCCTTTGCCATTATTGGTTCATGGTGGACCAGGACGTGCAGGCGGTGGCGAAGAAATGGGTGGCTTAAGAGGTGTAAAACATTATATGCAACGCACCGCTATTCAAGGTTCGCCAACCATGATAACGGCAATAAGTAATGTTTACCAAACACATGCGAAAGGCAATGTTGATGGTATTCATCCGTTTAAAAAATATTTTGAAGAACTTAAAATTGGCGATCAAATAGTTACAGAAAAAAGATTGATTACTTCTGAAGATATTTCAAAGTTTGCCGATTTAAGTGGCGATCATTTTTATGCGCATATGATTGATACTGATTTTAACGGAACCATGTTTGAAGAACAAGTGGCGCACGGTTATTTTATCATGAGCGCATCTGCTGGTTTGTTTGTAGATAGTTATGATAGAAATCCAGTTTTACTGAATTATGGAATTGATGAATTAAGATTCACAAAGCCAATGTATGCAGGTGCATCTTTGTATATTCGATTTACGTGTAAAGAAAAAATTGGGCAAGAACTTAAAGAAGCAAATCCAGATGTTCCAATGGTTAAAGGCGCAGATATTCCAAAAGGAATTGTAAAATGGTTGGTGGAAATGTTTGACCAAACAGATGAAGTAGTAGGTATTGCAACTATCTTAACCATGGTAGAAATGAAAAATAAAATTTAAACGATTATTATGACAGATCAACAATTAGTAGGTTATGTACAAAGCAGTACATCAGAAAATATAACTACGATAGAATTTTTTCATCCACAAAGCAATTCTTTGCCAGGTAAAATCCTTGAAAAAATCGCAGAAGAAATTCATACTGCAGGTTCGAACATGGAATCAAATGTAATTGTATTAAAAAGTGCAGGAAACAAAACATTTTGTGCTGGCGCTTCTTTTGATGAGTTGTTACAAATAACCAATGAAGCCGAAGGGTTGAACTTTTTCAGTGGATTTGCTAAGGTTATTAATGCGATTCGTGTATCGCCGAAATTGGTCATTGCACGCATTCAAGGCAAATGTGTTGGCGGTGGCGTTGGATTGGCTGCGGCAGCAGATTATGCCATTGCTTTAGATACCGCTGAAATAAAATTAAGTGAGTTGGCTGTAGGAATCGGGCCGTTTGTGGTTGGTCCTGCCGTTGAAAGAAAAATGGGTACCAGTGCATTTACCGCTTTATCTATTGATGCTACAAGCTGGAGAAATGCAAGTTGGGCAATAAACAACGGATTGTTTGCTGAGGTGCATTCTACCATTGAAGACGTTGATGCTGCTGTTTTAAAATTAGCTACAACACTAGCTAATTCTAGTCCGGATGCCATGAAAGCA
The DNA here is from genome assembly GCA_947483415.1 of Chitinophagaceae bacterium. Lineage (GTDB taxonomy): Bacteria > Bacteroidota > Bacteroidia > Chitinophagales > Chitinophagaceae > Ferruginibacter. Next base: position 11,403 of record CANKLV010000020.1, on the reverse strand, counting down.
TTAAAAACTGTCTTTTGGAAAGGTACCGAAAATTGGGACCAATTGCTTCTCGAAAGAGCGGGTATAAGCGGCAAATTAATTCTTAGCGATTTTTCAAGAAAAGCGATAGAGAAGTTTAAAGGGAAGTAGGGGTTGAATATTTTCAACCCTTATGAAACGTTTGAGAGGTTCAAGAGGTTTGTGAAGTTTTAGAGGTTAGGAATGTTCAAAAGGTTCAATGCGTTCAATGAGTTCAATGAGTTCAAAAGGTTGAGTGCATCTTCCATTTATCAGCATATTTGCTTTATAAAAAAACTTTGTGTCGTTGTGTCCTCGCGACTTTGTGTCAAAAAAAACAAAAGGTTGGAAGTATTTTCAATGAAGAATAATTTCAACCTTAAACCATTAAACATTAAACAAGCGAAGCACATTACGCCGTTGCCGTTTTTGAAACTTCATTTTCAGATGGCACAAGTACCGCGCGTAAAAATTTAGAAATTGATTTTATTATCGAAGCTGTTAATGGACTTGTAGAGATTTCATTCATTCGCATTTGTATTGAAATATCATTTGCAGAGTAATTACCTGTAAACGCATGTATCATTGGCCAAAATGCAAAACTTGCTTTCTTTATTTTATGCTCTTTTTGTTTCAATAACATCATTGTCGAAAAAGCAAAAACGAAACAACTATACAATACAAATGCAATCACAGGATTATTGTATTTCGCTTTCAACACTTGATATCTGTTTCGCACAAAAAAATACATTTTCCAGGACGTTTTTAAATCCCATTCTTGATTCATGCCAATATTTTGTTGTGGATGATATTGAATGCTACTCGTTACTGTTTTAGCTGGAATTTTAAACTTATTTACAACCCGATAAAAATATTCAGACCCTTCGCCCCAATAAAATAAATTAGATTTTGGCAATCCTGCTTTTGCAATTATTGAGCGATGTATTAAAGTGCCATTAAACGGCTGACTTATTCCTTCTATTACATCTATTTTAACCTCTTCTAATCGAGTATATTTCTTTGTTTTCCAAACAAAAGAAGATTTATCCGTATTATTAATCACAACACTATTAAGAAGTTCAACATTTGGACCCCTATGCTTAAAAAGCATTTCGAGTGCATTGTTTTTTGGACAACTGTCATCATCCATACACCAAATGTAATCGTATCCATTTTCATACGCCCATTTAATGCCGGTATAATATCCACCTGCTGGTCCAGCATTATCTTGATATAATTGAATGATGTCTGTTTGCTTATCCAGCCAAACACTGGTATAATCTGAACTTCCATTATTTACAACTAAAATTGTATTGGGTAATTCTGATTGATTTCTTATTGCATTTATACATTCCGCCAATAAAGCATGGCGATTGTGTGAAACAATAACGGCGATTATTTTTTCCATAGGGGGTTGGTTTCTTGGGTTCTGCTAATATTTAGTATCCCAAAAACGCATTCCCTTTTAAAAAATTGTTTTTTTCTAAAAACAGGGTATTAACACGCTTGATAAAATAAAGAAAATGTGGAAATTACGGTTTGTGACCTAGGGCACTCGTATTAATTGTTCATTAGAGAGTAAATATTTTTGACCAGATTCATTGCATATCGCTTCTCCATGATTAAAATGGAGTTTGTGACCATATTCGCTCATCCAACCCGATTGTATGGCTGGGTTTCCTACCATTAAAGCATAAGGTTTTACTGATTTTGTTACCACCGCACCTGCGCCAATGAACGAAAATGCCCCAATTTCATTTCCACATATTATGGTTGCATTTGCACCTATTGTGGCCCCTTTTCTGATGATAGTAGATTTGTATTCTGCTTTTCGACTAACTGCACTTCGTGGATTTATTACATTGGTCAATACAACGCTTGGGCCTAAAAAAACATCATCTTCGCAAATAACCCCTTCGTATACACTTACATTGTTTTGTATTCTTACATTATCGCCCAAAATTACATTTGAGCCAATCATTACATTTTGTCCGAGAATACAATTTTTACCAATTACTGCACCGAGCATTATATGGGAAAAATGCCAAACTTTGGTACCGTCTCCAATTTGGCAACCCTCGTCAATTACAGCAGTAGGATGTGCAAAAAACGACATGTTAAACCAATTTAGATGTTAATTAATATTGAGTTTGTGCTCAGATGTTAAACTTATTGAGAAACTTTTCTTAGATAATCGCCGTACCCGCTTTTTTGTAAGTTTGTTGCTAATTTTTCAAGTTGCTCTTTTGAAATAAAGCCCATTCTCCAAGCAATTTCCTCCGGACAACCCACTTTCAACCCTTGTCTTTTTTCGATAACACGTACATACTCACTAGCATCATTCAACGAATCAAACGTTCCGGTATCCAACCAAGCAAATCCTCGGTTTAAAGTAACCACTTTAAGTTGCTTTTTTTCCATATACACCCTATTTACGTCTGTAATTTCGTATTCTCCTCTAGGGCTTGGGGCTATATTTTTTGCTATTTCAACTACTTCATTATTATAGAAGTACAAACCTGGTACAGCATAATTGCTTTTAGGTTGTGTTGGTTTTTCTTCGATACTCAAAGCATTAAATTCAGCGTCAAACTCAACAACACCGTATCTTTCAGGGTCGCTTACAGGGTAAGCGAAAATCACAGCTCCTGTATTATCTGCCGCATCTTGAAGCATCTTACTAAATCCACTGCCATAAAAAATATTATCTCCCAATACCAATGCTACGCTATCCTTTCCAATAAATTTTTCGCCAATTACAAATGCTTGTGCAAGTCCATTGGGAACTTCTTGTTTTTCATAAGAAATATTACATCCCCATTGTGAGCCATCACCTAGCAAACGCATAAACTGTGACTGATCATCAGGTGTTGTGATAATCAAAATGTCTTTTATACCAGCAAGCATCAACGTACTCAACGGATAATAAATCATTGGCTTATCATAAATCGGCATCAATTGTTTGCTAATGCCCATCGTAATTGGGTATAGTCTTGTACCCGACCCTCCTGCTAAAATGATTCCCTTCATAATTTATTTTTTAATGTTTTACATCTTATTTAAGATGCTCATTATGCACCATACATTCCCTCATAATACTTTTGGTAAGCACCGCTTGTAACGTTGGTTAACCATTCTGTATTTGCCAAATACCAATCAATGGTTTTTGAAAGTCCTTCTTCAAACTGCAAAGAAGGCATCCAACCCAATTCCTCTTTTAATTTTGTAGCGTCTATGGCATATCTCATATCATGTCCAGCTCTATCCGTTACATAAGTAAGCAACTTTTCGTTTGTGCCTGGTTCTCTATTTAATTTTGCATCCATTTGCTTACATAATTCTTTAACCAAAGCAATATTAGTCCATTCGTTGTGACCGCCAATATTATATGTTTCCCCAATTTTTCCATTGTGAAATATGGTGTCAATGGCACTTACGTGATCTTCAACAAAAAGCCAATCACGAACATTTTCCCCTTTACCATATATTGGAAGTGGTTTGTTGTTGATGATATTATGAATGCAAAGTGGAATTAATTTTTCTGGAAAATGAAAAGGTCCGTAATTATTTGAGCAATTTGATATTTTTATTGGAAGCTTATACGTGTGATGATAGGCACGTACAAAATGATCAGAAGAAGCTTTTGAAGCAGAATATGGACTGCGCGGATCATAAGCGGTATCCTCAACAAAAAATCCAGTTTCACCCAATGAACCGTAAACCTCATCTGTAGAAATATGGTAAAACAATTTTCCATCCATATTATTTTTCCAGAATTCTTTAGCGACTTGCAATAAAGTTACCGTTCCAATTACATTGGTTCTTACAAAAGAAAGCGGATCTGTAATAGAGCGATCTACATGACTTTCGGCAGCACAATGTAGAATTGAAGTGAACTGATATTTTTCAAATAAAGATTGCAACAATTGTTCGTCGCAAATATCCCCTTTTACAAATGTATAGTTAGGTGCATTTTCTATGTCTTTTAAATTTTCAAGATTACCTGCGTAAGTAAGCTTGTCTAAGTTTACGATTTGATATTGCGGATATTTATTTACAAATAATCTGGTTAAATGAGAACCTATAAATCCAGCGCCGCCAGTTATTAATATATTAGCCATAACTTATTATTTTGAAGTGTGTTTATTTCACTTTTTATTAATTAAAAGAACAATTTTCTAAATTCATTTATTTTGAAGTGCAAAAATAAAGATTAGTTTAGTATTTTTGAGATTATTACAAATTTGATTTTTTGAAAATATTATTTCTATCATCTGCTCCTAAAAATATTTCTCCTAGTCAGAGATTTAGATTTGAGCAATATATTGGGCTTGAGGATTTCAGAGATATTACTTGTACTGTAAAATCTTTTTATAGTGATAGCGCTTGGAGTGTTTTACACAAAAACAACTATCAATTTAAAAAGTCGGTAGGTATTCTTTCTGGTTTTTTGAGAAGATGGTTAATGCTTTTAACCGTTTCTAAATATGACTTTGTGTATATACATAGAGAAGTAACCCCTATTGGTCCGCCCATTTTTGAATGGATTATTGCTAAGATTTTCAAAAAGAAAATAATATTTGATTTCGATGATTCTATTTGGGTAAAAATAGCCTCAGTTGCAAATCCTAAAGTAGCCAGTTTAAAATGCTCTTGGAAAGTGGCTAATATTTGTAAATATAGCAGAACGGTAAGTGTTGGGAATGACTTTCTTGCAGAATATGCCAGAAAATATTGTAAAGATGTTAGGATTATTCCAACTGTAGTAAATACAGATTCTTACCATAATAAACTAAAACATCAAGAAGAAAATAATTTTACGATTGGTTGGACAGGTACTTACACAAATTTGTATAATCTGCAACTTATAAAAAATGTAATTTTTGAGCTTCAAAAAAAATACACTTTCACTTTTTTAATTATTGCCAATCGAGATCCGTTATTAGCAAGAGTAAAATATACGTATAAAAAATGGGAGTTAGCCACAGAAATTGAAGACTTACTTCAAATGCATATTGGCATAATGCCATTAATTAACTCTGAAGTTGAGCTTGGAAAATGCGCATTCAAAGCTATTCAATACATGAGTTTAGGTATTCCACCAGTGGTTAGTCCGGTGGGCGCAAATAAAAAAGTAGTGATTGATGGCGGTAATGGATATTGGGCAAACGACGAAAAAGAATGGTATGAAAATTTAGAAAAATTAATTACCAATCATCAATTACGCACCGAAATGGGCAGTAAAGCCCGTAATAGAATTATTGACAATTACTCAGTAAAGGCAAACAAAGAAAAGTTTTTGAAATTATTCACTTAATTCGTTTCTCTGGAAAATATCATTCTTAATATTTTAATTTCTGCCTCAATTTCAAAAAATGGGAATTTAAAATAAATGAAAAAATTTGAAAAAGCTTTTTCTCTCTTTGATTAATCCAGATTTTTGGATTACTAACTCGATTGATTTTAACGCCTTATATCATTCTTAAAGTTGGGTTAACTACTTGTGGTATTATTGCTACAGCGCTCAAAGCATTGTTTTTTTTAACCTGATTAACAACTTCATTTTGAGTTTTCTTTTAAATATTAAAAACATTATACCTAAGAAATTATTTTTTGTGCAATACACAATAAATCAGACGATTATACGCTTATGTAGAAACAAGAAAAAATAACCTAAAAAATAAACACCTCGTTAAACATTCTTTTGTTAGGAACTACAGGTCAAACAAAAAGCCCCGGTATTGGACGGGGCTTTTTAATTTTAATTTCGATTTTTAATCTATTGGTATAGATTTATTTCTTTTAAGCATCTTGTCTCGATTTGCCATTTCCCATGCGGTATAAAAAATCATCTGCGCTCTTTTTTGAAATAGCGGCCAATTGATTTTATCTACATCATCCGTTGGCTGGTGATAATCTGCTTGAAGCATTCCATCGTAAAAAAACAATACCGGAACGCCTTTACGGGCAAAATTATAATGGTCGCTGCGGTAATAAATTCTATTTGGATCGTTTGGGTCATCAAATTTATAATCCAATACAAGATTTGTGTATTTCTTGTTCATCCCTTCGTTAATTACCGGAAGCTCAGAACTTATTTTATTGTGCCCCACTACATACACATAATTTAAAGTATCGGCTGTTTTTCTTTCTGTATCAACCCGACCAATCATATCTGTATTTAAATCAACACTGGTTTTTTCTAAAGGAAATAATGGATGATCAGAGTAGTATTCACTTCCCCACAATCCTTTTTCTTCGCCACTAACGGTCATGAATACCATCGTTCTTCTTGGGCCGTTTCCATCTCTTTTTGCTTGTGCAAAAGCTTGTGCCATCTGCATTACCGTTACCGTACCACTTCCGTCATCATCTGCGCCATTGTATATCACCCCATCTTGAATACCTAAATGATCATAGTGAGCAGTAAGAAAAATATACTCATCTTTTTTATCTGAGCCCTCTACAATTCCCACTACGTTGCTAGCATTAACAGTACCTGAGGATTTCTGAAAATCAAATGTTGATGTAATTGGAAACGATTTTTTCAGTTCATTCAAAAGCATATATTTCTTTGCTGCATCTATAATATTGTCGAAATCATCACCGATTATTTTTTTACCCGCTTCGTGACTGATATAGGCAAAACTCATTACACTTTCTTCAATATTATTTTCATTATTTGCACTGAAAGAAAAACCAGTTTTACTGTTTCTCATAATCATCGACTTGCTAAATGTTGACATTGATTTATCAATAATTAATACGCCTAAAGCTCCTTTATCTTTTGCTGTTTGTAGTTTAAAATCCAAATTCCAGGTTACTTCATCTTTGTTTGCTCTTATGAAAAACTTATCTTTTTTCTTTGGTTCACCGGCAATCATTATCACTAATTTTCCACCAACGTTAATGTTTGTATAATCTGAATATTGTGGATCATCAATGCCATAACCAACAAATACAATTTCATTTGACGTAAAATGATTTGAGTTGTTTTTTGAAATTGGGCAGATGAAATCCGTTCCATAATTCCATTTTTCATTTGATATTGATAATGAACTTGAAATAACCGAATCAAATTTTAATGGGAAAAATTGCTGATATCCGTTTAATGCTGGAATTGGTTGTAAGCCGATTGCTTTAAAGTGTTGTTCAATGTAAGCTGCTGCTTTTCTTTGTCCTTCAGTTCCAGTTTCTCTACCTTCCATACTATCACTGGCGATGATATTTAAATGTTTTTTCAACATGTTTATGTTGATGATTCTAGCATATTTCGCTTCAATAGTATTTTGAGCAAATCCCAAAATTGAAACCGTCATTAAACAAGCAAATGAGATAATTTTTTTCATAAAATAATATTAGTTGCAATTAATTTTTAAAACCCTTTTTTCATGACGACCGCCTTCAAATGCAGTTTGCATAAAAAGGTTCACCATATTTTCAGCTTCATCCATTTGAACAAATCTAGCAGGAATGCAAATAACATTTGCGTTATTGTGCAAACGCGCTAACTCAGCAATTTCATCTTTCCAGCAAATGGCAGCTCTAACGCCGGCATGTTTATTGGCTGTGATTGCCACACCATTTGCGCTGCCACAAATTAAAATACCAAAACCACATTCATTGGTTTCAACAGATTGAGCTACAGGATGTGCATAATCCGGATAATCAACAGAATCATTGGTGTAAGTGCCAAAGTCTTTTACAGCATGGTTATTTTTTTCTAAAAAAGCAATCAACGCTGCTTTATATTCCAATCCTGCATGGTCGCAGCCGATAGCGATGGGTTTTTGTAAATCAAATGCGTACATTATTTTAAAGTTTGGTTTAAATTATTTTTTAAAAGCATTTAATCAATCGACTAACTCCATTCCTTTTCTTCTTTCACTTTTTGTTTGTCTACACTTGCTGCTATAAATACACTTATCTCATAAAGTAAAAGTAAAGGAATGGCTACAATAACCTGACTGGTCCAATCCGGCGAAGGGGTAATAACAGCAGCTAAAATCAAAATAATTACAAAAGCATATTTTCGATACTTTCTTAAAAATTCAGCTGTAATTAAGCCGATTTTGGATAAGATATAAGCCAATACAGGCAATTCAAAAGAAATGCCGCAACCCAAAATGATGTTGTTTAATGTATCTATATAATCGTCTAATGTGGGAATATATTTATACGCCCCTACACTACCCAAACTAAAATTGGCTAAAAAATTAAATGTAAATGGGGCCAATAGAAAATAACCAAAAGCGGCACCCGAAAAAAAGCATAAAGACACCCAGAAAATACTGCCTCTGGAGTATTTTACTTCTTTGGGAGAAAGTGCAGGTTTTATAAAACGCCAAAGCTCCCAAAACAAATAAGGGAACGTAACAATTAATCCACCAATCATAGCAATAGAAACCGCCGCCATAAATGGACCGCTTATGGTATTTCCTTGAAGTTGCAGATTCATAGGTGGCATGCAAAGCGAATCGCCAACGCCTAATTTATATCCAAGCTTGCATAATAAATCATAAGTAATAAAACCATTTTGTGCCGGTGCGAAAATGATTTTATCAAATACCCAATCTATATTAATAAAAATAACTATTGCAGATAAAATCCAAACGATACCCGAACGAACAACATGCCAACGCAGTGCTTCAAGATGTTCGATGAAGCTCATTTCGGTAGCATTATCGTTGTTTAAACGACGTTTTAAAAATATTTTTTTATTCGTTTGATCGTTTGCCAATTAGTATTGGTTTTAAGGCGATTGTTTGGAAAGCCTGTTGATTATTTATTGTTCCTGACTGGTTAATTTTTCGGCGTTTTCTGCAAATTGAAGCGCTTCTATAAATTCTTGCACTTCTCCATTTAGCACACTATCAAGATTATAAACCGTTAAGCCAATTCTATGGTCGGTTACCCTTCCTTGCGGATAATTATATGTTCTAATTTTTGCACTTCTATCTCCGGTGCTTACCAAACTTTTTCTTTTATGAGAAATGGCTTCTTCTGCTTTACGCACTTCCTCGTCGTATAATTTGGTACGAAGCATATCCATTGCTTTTTCGCGGTTGCCCAACTGGCTTCTTTCCGTTTGACAAACCACCACAAGGCCGGTAGGTTTATGTGTTAGAAAAACTTTAGTTTCTACTTTATTTACGTTTTGTCCGCCGGCTCCACCGCTTCGGGCGGTTTCCATTTTTACATCACTTTCTTTCAATTCAAAATCTACTTCTTCGGCTTCGGGCATGACCGCTACCGTAGCAGCACTCGTATGTACACGGCCACTCGCCTCTGTATCAGGCACACGCTGAACGCGATGTACACCACTTTCAAATTTTAATGTACCATACACATCATCTCCAACCACTTCTAATTGAACCTCTTTATATCCGCCAACAGTACCTTCGCTTTCACTAAGTAATGCGGTTTTCCAACCTTTCTTTTCACAGTATTTTAAATACATACGCAGTAAATTACCAGCAAATAAAGAAGCTTCATCGCCACCGGTTCCAGCCCTGATTTCCAAAATTGCATTTTTCTCATCATAAGGATCTTTTGGAATCAATAAGTTTCTAATCTGCTTTTCTAAACCGTCTTTTGTAATTTCCAATTCAGGCAATTCCATTTTTGCCATTTCACGCATCTCCTCATCATCCGAATTTAAAACCTCTTTATTGAATTCAATATCATCCAATACTTTTACGTAAGCGTTTCTAACATCTACAATTTTACCCAAACTTCGATATTCTTTGCTCATTGCACCATACTTCTTATTGTCGCTAACAATTTCGGGATTGGTAAGTGCCACACCAAGATTATCAAATTTTGCCTTTATTGCGTCCAGTTTATCTAACATAGTGTAATTTTATCTTTAATTGGTTTACTAAAACCAAGGCGTGCAAATTTACATTATATCAACCAATCATTTTGTATAGAAAATTAACAGCCACTAGAATTTTTAATGGTTACCAATATTTACCCGAAGATTCGTTGCTTTTGGTAGATGAAAATGGTACAATTGTAGATATTTTACCAGCAACAGAGGCCGGAGATGATGTAGAATTTTTTGAAGGCACGCTATCTCCAGGGTTTATAAACTGCCATTGCCATTTAGAATTATCCCATCTCAAAGGAAAAATAGAAAAAAAAACGGGTCTCATAGATTTTTTGGGGAAGATTATGGTGGAACGAAATGCCACGGATATAGAAATATCAACAGCCATTGAATCTGCGGAAAAAGAAATGCTTCAAAATGGCATTGTGGCGGTAGGTGATATTTGCAACAATATCAGTACCATTCCACAAAAATCAAAGCAGCAATTATTCTATCATAATTTTATTGAAGTGGCGGGTTTTCCAGCAGAAATGGCAAATGCTCGATTTGAAAAAATATTGGAGGTTTATCATCAATTCAAATCCCATTGTTCGCATACTTCCATTGTTCCTCATGCACCTTATTCTGTTTCCACTGCGCTTTTACAAAAAATAGTTGAATACGCCGATAACAACCTCATCAGCATTCACAATCAGGAAACCATAGAAGAAACCATTTTGTATCAAAATAAATCTGGTGGGTTTGCTGATTTTTATCGTCGTTTTAATATTTCAATGGATTCATTTGAACCAAAAGGGAAAAGTAGTTTGCAAGATATTTTGCCTCAATTCAAAATCAACCAACCGCTAATATTGGTGCATAATGTGTTTACCGAGGAAGCCGATGTTGAATATGCTCAATCTTTTTATGGCGATTTAATTTCGAATTTATATTTCTGCCTTTGTCCGAATGCCAACTTATACATCAGCAATTGCTTACCAAATGTGGAGATGCTATTAAATAACAATTGCAATTTTGTAATTGGAACGGATAGTTTGGCATCGAATGATCAGCTTTGCATTTATAATGAAATCAATGTTTTGAAAAAGCATTTTCCCTTTATTCCGATGGAACAATTGCTGCAATGGGCAACGATAAATGGCGCGCGGGCATTGCAAGTGGATGATATTTATGGCAGTTTTGAAAAAGGAAAAACGCCAGGTGTGTTGTTGTTGGGAGAAGGGGTGAAAAGGGTTTTGTAGGGGTGAAGGTTTGGTTTCGCGCAAAGCACGTAAGGGAGCAAAGGCGCAAAGGAGGCGCGAATGTTTAAGGATTTAAATCGCTTCGCGGTTTTAATCGTTTAAAATTACACCCACGGTTGAAACCGTGGGTGTAATTTTACCAATATTTTTCATTTCTTTTTATTTTAATAGAATCCTTTTCTATCTTTTGCTTTGGTTTGTTTGCTATTGTTGAATCAGATTTTGGTTCAAACAATTTTAAAGTCGTTGATTTTTTTATTCCTAATGAATCTAGATATTCTACGGTGTACGTTTTACTTAATCCAAAAATATTTCGATGTAAAGCCGGAAAAT
>CANKLV010000019.1 GCA_947483415.1 Chitinophagaceae bacterium | reverse complement strand
CTTTTTGCAGCAATCTGATTAATTCATTTGATTTCACCTTTCAAAAGTAATATATTTATTACCTTATTCAAAATTATTTTTTATGAATTAGAGCATTATACAAAATAAAAATGCCGACCATTAAAGTCGGCATTCAATTTTAGTGTTGTTTCCTAAAACAATAATTGTTTTTAAAAACAACATTGTCGGGATGATTACCGGGAGTTCGGACTTTTGGGAGGATGTGGATACAGTTTTAGTAGCAACAATTTTACTGATTCATACAACCTTTTCAGAAAGACCTTTGCATTATTGAATCATAATATGAAATATTTATCTATACTCATATTTAAAATAAAAAAATCATTAACTTCATTTGCTTTTAAAAATTTGGGCTGAGTCACTTCGCAAAGAGGGAGTTACAAATTGGAAGTTCAGTGCTTATATTCCCCAACTTCTTAAATCAAAGGCACGTTAGGTGCAAGCGTAGCGGTTATTATAAATAATTTCAACCAAAGTAATATCTGCTTTGATGAATACGAATATTGCCTTAACAAATAAAACTAAATGTAATGAAAAATCTAAAATATCTTTTTAAGATTTTAAGGAGTCATCTTGGAACCATACCAGTCATTGATTTGAATGATTCGATGATGATACAAAATAATAATGATTTTATTCTTTAATAAAACTCAACAAAAAAGAATAAATTATGTGATTTAAAGAAAATTATTACTCTAATAAATAATACAAGAAGAAATGTACAAGAAGACTTTGTTTAAACTTATTTTAGGAATTACATCCTTGCTTTTAATAACACATGGTTGCGTATCTGATAATAAAAGAGGTTTAGTTTCAGAAAGAAAAAAAGAATATCATTTAATTCCCTATCTCAAATCAAATGGTAAATACATCTATGTTAAACCTAAAACAATGGAACCAGTTAAAATGAAAGAATATGATGAAATTGATTTTTTTTCGGAAGATTTTGGCCGTGTTTGTAATTGGATTGATGGAGGGAAAAAGTATGGATTTGTAAATAAAAATGGAATAGAAGTAATACCACCAAAATATCATGATGCAGGGGATTATTTTGAGGGACTTGCACTCGTACAACTTGATGCAAATTGGGGATTTATTGATAAAAGTGGTGTAGAGGTCATTCCACTAAAATATAATTATGCAGGTTATTTTAACAATGAACTTGCTCTTGTAAAAAACAATAATAAATGGGGATTTATTGATAAAAATGGTGTAGAGGTCATTCCACTAAAATATAATAATGCAGGAGAATTTAGCGATGAACTAGCAGCTGCTAATATTAACGGAAAATGGGGATTTATAGACAAAAAAGGTGAAGAAGTAATCCCTTTCAAGTATGATGGTGTAGGAAGTTTTATAGACGGACTGGCTCCAGTTAGAATCAACGAAAAATGGGGGTATATAGATAAAAAAGGAGTAGAAAGAATTTCCTTGAAATTTAATGAAGCAAAAAATTTTATAAATAACACCACTTCTGTTAAATTAAATCAGAAATGGGGACTTATTAACAATGAAGGCGAAGAGATTTCACCATTGAAATATGACACCATAGGTGCTTTCGTAGAAGATATTGCCGCTATAAAACTAAATGAAAAATGGGGCTTTATAGATATAAATGGTAATGAAATCGTACCGACTTCATATGATTATGTTTACGATTTTAATAATAGCGTTGCAAAAGTTAACGATAATAGTCATTGGAGTTTTATTGACAAAAATGGAAGAAATATTTCACTTAATACACCTGAAATATTTATAGAAAATGAGAAATACGGATTGAAAAATAAAAAAGGTGAAATTATATTATATCCTAAGTACGATAATATATATGAATATGAAAACGGACTGTCAACAGTGATTATGTATGACGTAGATGGTAATTCTTATGCTGGTCTAATTGATGAAAATGGTAAAGAAATAATTGCCCCTAAATATGCTTTAAGTAGATTTTTTTTATTTTTTATATTTGAAAATAATTATGCCTTCGTTTTTGAAAATGATAAACTGTTTTATGTAGATAAAGAAGGATTAGAATATCGTGAATCTAAAAAATCTGAATTGGAATTTTTAAATGAATTTGAAGGACAATATGCACTCCTAGAATTAAAATTATTGCAACACACAATAATCAAACGAAGATTAATTGAACTTTTAGGAATAGAAGAATATGATTATATGAATACTTATTGGTCTAACGAAGGCCCAATAAAAATTGTTAAGGATAATTATTTTTATACAGGTGGCTTTATGGCTCACAATTGTTGTGAACCTTACTTTAGTTTAATGGCTGATATCAAGAATGACTTGCTTTTTGTTGAAATAACCAAAGAAAATGGAAGCAAAAAATTATATGCAGAAAGGAACGCTATTTTACCACCCATTTTCAAAGATGATAATTTCAGTAATTTAGATTAGCTTTCGAATGACATTTTTAAAATTCATGTATGCAAACCTTTTTTACTACTAAACTATCCAACCGAGATAATCATCTCTAACTTTAAAAAAGTGAAGCAATATTAAAAAGATCTTTCGGGCCGTAGCGTAGCCCGCGTTTTCGCCTGTAACTTATCTACAGGGTAAAAATCGCTAAAAATGTCTTGTAAAAAAAATAACCACCTGAAAATCAAGTGGTTATTAATGTAAATTGTCGGGACGATTGGATTTGAACAAGCGACCACACGCCCCCCAGACGTGTGCGCTACCGGGCTGCGCTACGTCCCGAACCGATTGCGTTCAAATGTAATTTCATCATCCTAAATTTCAAAATCATTAATGCTGGTTTTAAATTATGGGTTTTTATTTTTACTCTTTATATTTTTTACTTTTATTTTTACTTCATTTCGATTGAAATATTTATCCATTTGACATAATTTAATCATCAACGTCAAAAATGAATTCAGATAAATTTCACTTCGTCGTTTTATGCGGTTTTAAAATGTGTAAATGCATCGCATCATTTTTTTTAAAAACTCAAATCCTTAACCATGCTTTTACTATTATCTATATCTGCTGACATGAAAACTTAATTCCTATTCAAATTGTTAAAAATGTTTATCTTGAACTATATTATTTTCTGTTTTATCATTAATTGAAAAGGGAGCATTACTTTTGACCCTTATTAAATTTTATATTATGAGCATTGGCTGGATTATTTTTTTAGTGAGCACTATTTTATGGCATTACGGTTTATTTGAAATGTTTAAAAAAGCAGGTATTGCACCTTGGAAAGCATTAGTTCCTTTTTATAATACTTGGTGTATTGTAAATATTATGGAAACAAAAAAATGGTGGTTCTATCTACAATTTATTCCAATCGTTGGGCAGTTTATTACCATTTGGCTGATGATAAAATTTGTAGAACATTTTGGTCGTTTTGGTTTATTACATCATGCCGCAGCAGTGCTATTGCCGTTTGCTTATTTTCCATATCTAGGATTGTCTAAAAATGAAAAATTTGCAGGCAAAAAAGTAGTGGACAATTATAAAAAATCAGGTACGCGCGAATGGGTAGATGCTGCTTTCTTCGCTATTGTTGCAGCTACCATTATTAGAACTTTTGTTTTTGAAGCATATACCATTCCAACACCTTCAATGGAAAAAACATTGTTGGTTAACGACTTCTTATTCGTTAGCAAATTTAGTTACGGACCAAGGGTACCCAACACACCCATCGCCATGCCTTTTGTACATCATACCATGCCAATTACCGGTGGAAAATCATATTCAGATTGGATAAAAATACCATACAAAAGATGGTTTGCTCAACCAGTTGAAAGAAATGATGTTACTGTTTTCAACTTCCCAGTAAATGATACGCTAATTAATGATGAAGTGAATTTTGGCAGTAGGGTTACTTATTATGAAGCCGTTCGTCAATTGGGTATCGAAACTGTTTATCAAAATTATGGTGATCTTATCATTACACGTCCTGTTGATAAAAGAGAAAACTTCATTAAACGCTGTGTTGCCATTGGTGGAGATGAATTGAAAATCGTAAATGGACAAGTTTTTATTAACAACAAACCTCAAGATTTTTTCTCGGCATCAGAAAGATATTATAAGCTTGAAGCTCCAGCAAATACGACCATTGATCAGGATTTATTGAATTCAATGGGTATAAAAATGCATGTAGGTGATGATATTGGTGATGTAAGAGATTTGGGTTCGCCAAATGTACAATTGGTAAATATTACAAACGAAGAAAAGAAAGCACTTAAGTTACCTGCAGGATATAAATTGTCTGATTTTATCATGGAGCCAGATCCTCAAATTTTTCCTTATTACAGCACAGAAATTTGCGAAAAAAATACAGGTTACAAATGGTCTGCCGATAATTTTGGTCCATTGGTTGTTCCACAAAAAGGCATGACTATTTCTTTAACTCCAGATAATTTGATTCGTTATCATAGATGTATTGCTGTGTATGAAGGAAATAAATTTGAAAATAAAAATGGTGAAATTTATATCAATGGTGTAAAATCAAGCTCTTATACATTTAAAATTAATTATTTCTGGATGATGGGAGACAACAGACATAATTCATTGGATAGTCGTTATTGGGGTTTCGTTCCAGAAGATCATATCGTAGGAAAAGCTTCAATGATTTGGTTTAGTTGGGAAAATGGACCAAGATGGAACCGTTTGTTTAACGTAATTAAATAGTATTTATGCACAAACAAACCATTCAGTTTGAGTACGAGGTTTTTGAATCAATTGAAGAACTTACAACTGAAGATAAAAAGTTAATGGAAGATGCAAGAAAAGCAACAGCTTTAGCATACGCTCCATATAGCAAATTTAAAGTTGGTGCTGTAGCAATTTTAAACAATGGTGAAATCGTAAAAGGATCTAATCAAGAAAATGCTTCTTATCCAGTAGGGGTTTGCGCGGAAAGAACACTTTTGGGTAACGCTGCTACTTTATTTCCAGAAGTGCCCATAAAATCTCTATATATTTCTTACCACAATACAAAAGGAGAGAGCAATGAACCCGTTTCTCCTTGCGGGATGTGCCGTCAGGCCATTTCAGAATACGAGCATAGAACACATCAAAAAATCCGTTTGATTATCAGTGGTATGAAAGGAAAGGTTTTTGCTTTTGAACATGCCTCTTTACTTTTACCGCTTTCATTTAGCTCGGTAAATTTGTTGGGGGGATAAGTGATTTTGATACTAGATTCTGGATATACGTAAACGCCCTTCACCTTTCGGGGGAAGGGTTGGGGAAGGGGGCTATTCTGCATTTTTTAAATTTTCACTTTTGAATTAATATCTACCAAATGAAACAACAGGTGCATTTTGAAGATTGGGGAATGATAGATTATAAATCTGCCTGGGATTTACAAGAAAATATTTTGCAAAAAAATGTAACCTTAAAATCCAATTGGCGCAATCAATACACAACTCAAGACATATCAACATTACCAACCACACATCATTTGATTTTTTGCGAACATGAGCATGTATATACCTTAGGAAAAAGTGGCGATATAGGAAATGTGTTACTAAATGATAGTGAACTTGAACAACAGAATATTAAATTTTTCAAAACCAATAGAGGCGGGGACATAACTTATCATGGAGCCGGACAATTGGTTGGATATCCCATTCTGGATTTAGAAAAATTTAAAACAGACATCGGACTTTACCTTAGAAATATTGAGGAAATAATCATTTTGTCAATCAAAGAGTTTGGCATAATTGGACAACGTAGTAAAGGTGAAACTGGTGTTTGGATTGATGCAGATATTCCAGGTAGAGAAAGAAAAATTTGTGCGATGGGCGTAAGATGCAGCCGTTGGATTACGATGCATGGTTTTGCTTTAAATGTAAATACGGATTTGAATTATTTTTCAAACATCATTCCTTGTGGCATTCAAGGGAAAAATGTAACATCTGTTGAAAAAGAAATAAACCGAAAAGTAGATCCCGAAGAAATGAAATCTATTGTAAAACAAAAATTTGAACAAGTGTTTGATGTAGCATTAATTACAAAAGATTGATCAATTATTTTTTACTTTATCTTTTGCTAAAAAGACTTTATTCTTCTCAATCAATACCCCATCTTCATACAATTCAAAATTAAACCAACCGGGGTGTACAAAATTTGATTTTTCAATAAATAAATAATCATCAGGAATGTGTTTAATCTCAAATACCTGCTTTTCTTTTTCATCAAAAAACTTAACAAGATATTTTTTTGATGTAGTGTTTTGAATATTTATAACAACGATATTTTGTTTGTTGGTATAAATATGTAAACTTGGGTATGAAGTTTCGATTGATTTTTTTAAATCCGTTTTAATTGATTTTTCTAAATTGATGCCAGCCTTTAATGAATCTATTTTTTTTAATGGATTTATTTTTTCGTTGGGTTTTAATAATGTTATTTCCGAAGTGTCGTGACTTTCTTCCAGTTCTAAATTGCTTTCTTTTTTTGGAATCGCGGTAACATCTAAATCAACTAGTTCAATAGGACTGATTATAGGCCGTGCCGATTTTCCTATTTCATATTCGCCATTTTCAAAAGTGATGGTTACTCTGTAAAACATTCTGTCGTAAGGAGGCGTTAAATCAGGATATCCGTTCTCAAGATTTAAAGGATTTAAAACGGTTCCAATAGTAGAGAAGTTTTTCAAACTATCATAAGATCGTTGTATGAAAATGTTTTGAATAGGCTTTTTATATTCATTTAACCAGCTTACAATTACTTTCTTGTTCAAATTGTTTACTGTAATATCAGGTAGAACATTTTGGGCAAAAACAAACGTTGAGCAAGATAATAAAATTGATAAAAATAGATAGTTCAACGTTTTCATATCGTATCAAACAAAAATGTCTTCTTAAAAAATGTATTGCAAATATATAACCATAGCTATTGAATTAAAAAACTAATGTTCCTTTTGGTAACGATAAATTTCCTTGTAATCCACCCGTGTGGATACTTATGATTTTGCTTCCTTTTGGGAAATAACCTGATTTAACTTTATCCCAAATGGCGTAAATCATTTTCCCAGTGTACACGAAATCGGTTGGTATGTCATTTTCTACATAAAATGTATTCATGAATTGCAAAAGGGTTTCATTTTTTTTTGCATATCCACCAAAATGATATTCATTAAACACTTCAAAATAGAGTGGTGTTTGTAATTCTAATAAATCACACATACTTTTTTCTAAATCATGGAATCCTTTAAGCACAGGAACTGCAATGATTTTGGCTTGTGTTTTTTTATTGTAAAGCAAGCCAGATAATGTGCAGCCAGTTCCTACCGCTGTTGTAATATAATTAGGGTTTAATGATGAAATCGCATCGATAATCAGCGAAGCTCCTTTTGTACCGCTAATTCCGTACCCGCCTTCAGTAATAAAAAAACAATGTTCCTTATCAAATGAAACATATTGCTGAATATTGTCTTCATTTATTTGAGGATAATCTTTACGCGAAAAATAATGCAATTGCATACCCCATGCTTCACATTGTTTTAATGTATGTGATAGTTGTTCTGTTTTCTCACCTCTTACCAAACCAATGCTTTTTAAACCATTCAATTGTGCGTAATAAGCAGAAGCCACAAGATGATTGGAATATGCACCACCTTTGGTAACTAAAATATATTTATTAGTAGCTATCGCATCTTGCACATAATAAAAAAGTTTGAATAATTTATTCCCCGAAACAATTGGATGTATCAAATCTAAACGTGCTATCAACCACTCAATACCCAACTTATTCAACATCTCATGCTTTACAGAATCAAATTTTATGTCCAATAACTTTAAATTCATTTTCTATGAATACAATTGATTTTAGTAATTTCGTAAAATTAAAAGTAAACGGAATTTAACGTTAAAAAAAATCTAATAACATAAACAGTTCTATTATCAAATAGAATAAAGTAATTGAAAAAGAAAACAAATGAAACCTACATTATTAATATTAGCAGCAGGGATGGCAAGCAGATACGGAAGCATGAAACAAACAGAAGGTTTTGGTCCATCAGGAGAAACCATCATGGATTATTCCATTTATGATGCTATAAAAGCAGGGTTTGGTAAAGTTGTTTTTATCATTAGAAAAGATTTTGCAGAAAATTTTAAACAAAACTTCGGAAATAAACCAATTGGTAAGATTGAAGTGAATTATGTTTTTCAGGAAATGAATTCGTTTGTAAATGAATCTGATATTCCTGCAGATAGAATAAAGCCTTGGGGAACCGGACATGCCGTATTATGTGCTATGTATGCGGTTAAAGAGCCGTTTGCTGTTATTAACGCAGATGATTACTATGGTGAAGATGCGTTTGTAAAAGCAGCTGAATTTTTAACGCAAAAATGCAATGAGCATACCTATGCGATTATTGGTTATCAATTGGATAAAACATTAAGCGAAAATGGAACCGTTAGTAGAGGTGTTTGTGAAGTAGATGCGGCACAAAATTTAATTTCCATTAAAGAAAGAACCAAAATTTATAAAGCAGAAACAGGTAAAGTTGTGTTTGAAGAAGAAGGAAATGAAATTGAAGTTTCTGGAAACTCAAGCGTGTCAATGAATTTTTGGTGCTTTCATCCCAATATTTTTGAATCTTCTAAAGCACTTTTTGAAGCATTTGTTCCAAATAACAAAGAAAATATTAAAGCAGAATTTTTCATTCCCATTGTTGCGGATAATTTTATTCAAGATGCTTCAAATTCAATTAAAGTTATTCCAACCACATCACAGTGGTTTGGCGTTACATACAAAGAAGATGCTCCAAGTGTAAAAGCAAGTTTAGATGCATTGATTGAAAATAAAGTCTATCCAACATCTTTGTGGGGGTAAATCTTTTATTTTTTATTCAATCATTTTTAATCTAAGAAGAAAAAAAATGGTTGAAACCATAATAAATTAAACACACTCTACACAAGCCACGGTTTTAAACCGTGGGCTAAAGAAATGGTTTTCCCACAACCATTTCAACGATTTATTTGTCTGAATTACAAGCCAATTTTTTCTTTAAAAATTTTCGCGGCAATTTTATCTATGGGTAAACTCAGTAAATCGGGATTAAATAAATGATGGGGTATAAATCTAAAACTTTCTGTTTGTCCTGTTTCGGCATGTTTTTCTAATTGTATTTCATCAAATACAAAAGCAGTTTCTTTTATCTTGATTTTGATGGGTTCCAATGCACGAACAATATAATAAATCGACATCATTTGATGAAGGGGATTGAACATACTTTGTTGGTAAAAATCGGTTGTATACAGATGTTCAACCACTTCGATGCTAAGGTTCATTTCTTCTTTAAATTCTCTTATCACACAATCGTGGGTGCCTTCGCCAAATTCTAAACCGCCGCCACAAAATTTCGTGTAATATTTTCCTTTGATTAACTCGTCGCTAACAAGAATTTCTTGCGCTTGGTTGAGTAACAAACCATATACTCTAATATTAAACATGATTATTTTTTTAATCTACGTACATAATTAAACAAAGCTAATCCAAGTATGAAAAAACAAATCATCACCGGTATCCAAAATGCATAAGGCGAATGCTGAAAGGGTAGTGGTACATTCATGCCATAAATGCTGGCAATCAAAACCGGTATACTTAAAAAGATGGTTAGTGTTGTCAAACGTTTCAATACCTCGTTTTGATTGTTGCTGATGATGCTTGCAAACGCATCTAACGAGCTACTTAAAATGTTTGTATATGTATTTGCGGTTTCTAATGCCTGAGAAGTTTCAATAATTAAATCATCTAAAAAATCTTTTTCATCTTCATTCAATCCTAAAAAATCGGTACGTGCCATTTTAATCATCAACAACTCGTTGCTTCTAAGCGCAGTTACAAAATAAACCAAACTCTTTTGAATACGCATCAATTGCAGCAATTCCTCGTTTCTATTTGAATCGTATAATTTCTGTTCAAGAATATTTCTACGGTGATTTATCTCCTTTAGATACTCTTGGAAGTTCATGGTTATCTTTTCAAATACCTTCAACGCCATCATGTTTTTTTTATCGGGATGGCGATTTTGAAAACTATTTAAGAATTTTTTTATGGCTTCGTTTTCAAATGAATTTACCGTTACAATTTGCCCGTTCGTTAAAATAATACAAATAGGAATAGTGATATAAAAGGCATCACTTTCGTTGAACGAATTGTTTTCAGTTGGGGTTTTGATTACAATCAATTTTACATTGTCCGACAACTCGTAACGGCTTCTCTCATCAATATCCAATGAATCCTTTAAAAAGTCAATTGGGATATTTAACTCCTCGCTCAACTCCGAAAATTCTTCCTGACGAAGTGGAGGCAAAACATTTACCCAAGTGCCATCCGATGGCTTATCAATGGCGATGGTTTGATGATCTACTATTTTAAAGAATTGTACCAAATTGATGCTTGGGTTTTAAAGGGTGTTTGATTTTATTTCAAAAGAAAGAAATCATATTTCAAATAAATTTGAAATTAAAATTTAACAACTAAATTTAACCAATATTAAATAAATATCAATTAATCGGTTAAGTTTTATTTTTTCTTTTTGGGCGCTGCTTTTTTAACGGCTGCCTTTTTCTTAGCAGGCGCTTTTTTATCAAATGCTTTTGGTTCTTGCTGAAGAATCATTTTTTTAACTGTTTCTAATTCGATAACTGCCAATTCTTCTGGTGTATATTTCCCATTTGCCCCTTGTCCAGTAAGCTTAAGCATTTTCTTTCCAAAGCGAATAAACGCACCCCATCTGCCGTTTTCAAGGGCAATTTTATCCTCTGGCCACTGTTGGATAAATCGATTGGTTTCTTTTTCAATTTTCTTCTCAATCAATTCATTGCAATCTTGCTGTGTAAGAATATCATAATTATATGCCCTGGGTATATTGATGAATAAAGCGTTCCATTTTATAAAAGGACCAAATCTGCCTTTTCCTTTAGTGATGGGCTTTTCATCGTAAAATGCAATTGGAGCATCTTCTACTTGCTTTGCATTTATTATTTCAATCGCTCTGGCAATATCAACATCTGTTGGCTCTTCACCTTTTGGAATCGATACAAATTGCTCTCCCCATTTTACATAAGGTCCAAATCTTCCAATATTTACAGACACTTCCATGCCTTCATGTTCGCCAAGTGTAAGCGGTAATTTAAACAATTCGAGTGCTTCTTCAAATGTGATGGTTTCTATACTTTGACTTGCTTTTAATTTAGCAAAACGTGGTTTTTCTTCATCTGTTTGCGCACCTATTTGAACCATTGGGCCGTATCTACCCATACGCGCTATCATCGGCTTACCTTCTTCCGTAACGCCCAAAATACGCTCTCCAACAGCACGCTCAGCGGTTTCTAAAGTGTGTGAAACACCTGTGTGGAAAGGGGTGTAGAAGTTTTCCACCATTTTATTCCAAACGATTTTTCCTTCTGCGATATCATCAAATTCTTTTTCAATATTTGCCGTAAACGAATAATCCATTACATTTTTAAAATGCTGGCTTAAGAAATCAGTTACCACCAAGCCTAAATCCGTTGGGAAAAGTTTTGATTTTTCTGCACCCGTATTTTCTTGTTCGGTTACTTTTTCAATTTTATCGTTCTTTAACTTGATAATTCTGAAGTTTCTTTTAACCGCTTCTTTGTCTTTTTTCTCTACGTAGGTTCTTTTTATAATGGTAGAAATCGTTGGTGCGTATGTACTTGGTCGTCCAATGCCCAATTCCTCCATTTTTTTAACCAATGATGCTTCCGTATAACGCGCAGAATGTTTGGTGTATTTTTCAGTAGCCGTCATTTGGTTGAAAGCCAATTGTTGACCAACTGTTAGATTTGGTAAGCGACTTTCACCTTCTTCTGATTCTGTTTCTTCATCATCGGTACTTTCTAAATACACTTTTAAAAAGCCATCAAATTTCAACACTTCACCTGTAGCAGTAAGTTGTTGTTGATTGGTACTGATATTTATTTTAGCTGTAGTTTTTTCAAATTCTGCATCACTCATTTGTGATGCGATGGTTCTTTTCCAAATAAGTTCATAAAGACGGTTTAATTCTAGATCGCTTACGGTATGGTTTTCCATGTAAGTAGGACGAATCGCCTCATGCGCTTCCTGAGCACTCTCATTTTTGTTTTTGTATTTTCTTACTTGAAGATATTTACCACCATAACTTTTATTGATTTCGGCAGTAATGCCATCCATCGCAGTATCACTCAAATTCACGCTATCCGTTCTCATGTAAGTGATCTTACCGCTTTCATAAAGTTTTTGTGCGAGCAACATGGTTTTACTAACGCCATACCCCAATTTCCTACTGGCTTCTTGTTGTAAAGTAGACGTTGTAAATGGTGGAGCTGGTGTTCTTTTACCAGGACGAACTTGAATGTCGTTAACGATGTAATTAGCGCCAATACAAGAATTCAAGAATTTTTCTGCATCTTCAGATTCAGTGTATTTGCCACCTTCAGCTTTAAAAGCTACCGTTTTATTATTTAAATCTGTAGCGGATAAAGAAGCTTCAATTTTAAAACTCGCAACCGCATTGAAATGATTGATTTCTCTTTCTTTTTCAACGATTAATTTTACGGCAACGCTCTGAACTCGACCAGCACTTAATCCACCTTTTTGCCCAATTTTACGCCATAAAACCGGACTTAATTCAAAACCAACAATACGGTCTAATACACGTCTGGCTTGTTGAGCATTCACCAAATTCATGTTTATTAATCGTGGATTTTGAACCGCTTTTTGAATGGCAGGTTTTGTAATCTCATGAAAAACGATACGTTTTGTAGTAGCAGGATCCAAATTTAAAACTTCCGCTAAATGCCAGCTTATGCTTTCACCTTCGCGGTCCTCATCGGAAGCCAACCAAACCTCATCGGATTTTTTTGCAATTGCCCTTAACTCTCTTACCACACGTTCCTTCTCATCTGGGATAATATATTTGGGTAAAAAATGATTGTTAATATCTATACCCATATCGTTTTTTTCCAAATCACGAATGTGACCATAACAACTTTTCACCTCGAAATCCTTCCCTAAAATGGCTTCAATGGTTTTCGCTTTAGCCGGGGACTCCACAATTAATAAGTTTTTTGCCATAATAAATATGTATAAAAATGCTTTTTTTGTTTTTAAAATCGCTGAAAATAAAATGCAATTTCCGATGCAATATTAGATTAATTTTGAAAAAACAAAACTATTTATCTAAAACAGTCATTGTAGAAGCATTGAATTTATGTGAATTATCTTTTAGATGGTGGTTGTTTTAAATTCATATATGTAGCGTGAAATACAGTCCTGAATTGATTTTTATTGATTTGTAAAAATTGTATAATTATAGATAAATGTTTTTTCAACAAAAAAAACGTGTTTTTTCACGATCCAAGTTTTTTCTTTGATTAGTTCATGCCATTTTTGATTTTTAAATTTTTAAATTTTTAATTTCTTCTCATGCAAGTTGTAATTATAGGTTCTGGGAACTCCGCTACCGTATTGTCAAAATTGCTTTTAGCCAATGGTTTTCAAATAAACCAAGTTGTAAGCAGAAATATAAAGCATGCCGAAACTTTAGCCAATGAGTTGAATTGTTCCGCATCAGATTTTTCATCACCTATTGATGAAAACGCTGATATTTATTTAATTGCTGTCTCCGATAAAGGAATCCATGAAGTGGTTAATTACATGCCTAAAAACAACAAACTAATATTACATACAGCGGGTTCTGTTTCAATAAATGTTTTAGAAAATGTCAGCAATCAATTTGGCGTTTTGTATCCCCTTCAAAGTTTGAGAAAAGAAATTGATGTTATTCCCGAAATCCCATTTTTAGTTGATGGGAATAATCAAGAAGTGGTTGAAATGATTATACAAATTGGAAAAAAAATATCCAATCAAGTAGCTTTTGCAAACGATGAAATGCGTTTAAAACTTCATCTTTCGGCCGTTATGGTAAATAATTTCACCAATCATTTGTACACAATGGCAGCCGACTATTGTAAAAAAGAGCAATTGGAGTTTGATTTGTTGAAGCCGCTTATTTTTGAAACAGCAAATCGATTAAAAAAGGTTCATCCGAACGAAGTGCAAACTGGTCCGGCGATTAGAAATGATGCAGATACTATTGAACAGCATGAAATATTATTGGAAAACTACCCGGAATTAAAGGCATTGTATATTTATTTTACAAAACAGATTGCATCTTTCTACCGATAAGGAAAAACAATATCTGTTTGAACTTTATACGGATCTTTTACATTCCCCTTTTCATCTACAGGATCGTCAACATAAATTTCATAAGGTGCACCATTGGATTTTTTATGGGCATCAGCAAGCCATTCTTTTAATGCTTGATACGCTTGTACCGTTTCTTCATAAGGCCCATGGAAATGCGCAACGACAACCCTTGTTCCACCTAGTTTTTTATAATACGCACCTTTGGGTAATTTGGCGATTTTTTTAGCTACCGGAATTCCAGCTTCAAAAAAGAACGGAGCTTTCTGACTTTTATACCATGCCATTGGCGGACCATTTGGATTTACTTTGGATTTCTTTAAAAAACTATCTATTTTTTGATTATAAATTTTACTCAGCTTTTCACTCAATCTTATGGTATTTATGGCACTGTCTTTATAGCAAAGCACATAAAGATTATTTTCAGTAGTGTCTGTTATATTTATAATGGGTGCGCTTCTTGTAATGGTGTCGTTTTTACCAAGCGGAACATCTTTTTTTACCAAAACCGTGGGCTTTATCTTGTCTTTATTTTTTTCATCATTACAAGCAATCAAAATAATACCAAGTAAAAAAATTGAAATGTACAATTTCATAAATTATGATTTTAATGGGTTTAGATCGTTTATTTGGCAATGTAATCAATAAGTTTAAAATAAATAGTTTTCAATATTGATTTTATGGAATTGGTATTTTCATGTAGGTTTGCATTCCGAAACAATCCATATGTATAATATTACTTTCAAATTTGAACAAAAAGGGTTGGAGCCCATTACACTAAAAAACATTGAATCAGATCAATCAATTTTAGAAGTAGCACTGAAAAATCACATAGAGTTGCATCACAATTGCGGTGGCGTTTGCGCTTGTAGTACCTGTCATTTATATGTTGAGCAAGGGGATAATTTAATCGAGGAACTTTCAGATAAAGAAGAAGATTTTATAGACCGTGCTGTAAATCCAAGAATAAATTCAAGATTGGGATGCCAATGTATGTTACTGGATGGAGCCGGAAATATTACCGTTACATTACCTGATCAAACTCAATTTTTAGGAGAATAAAAAAAATTAAACCATGAATTTCGAATTGCCCATTAACTGGAATGATTATGAAGATATTGCCATGAAATTGCATGAACGTTTTGGTGATGATTTTGGCGAAAGTCAGATTTATCGTATTCGTTTTACTGATTTACTCAAATGGGTTTTAGAAATTCCAAATTTTGCTGGTAAAGCAGAAGAAAGCAACGAAGGGCATTTGGAAATGATTCAAAGCTCTTGGGTGTATGAATGGCGCGATGCTAGAAAAGGATAATTAATCTTTCCTCGAAAGTTACAAACCCTAATTTTTCAGATGAATATTTTGCAACAATTTAAACCAATAAAACTCATTGTGATGGACGTTGACGGCGTGCTCACGGATGGTAAAATATTGTTGCTCGAATCACTTGAAATGGCAAGGACGATGAATGTAAAGGACGGTTATGCCATGCAACTTGCCATTAAAAAAGGATATCAAATTGTAATCATTTCCGGTGCTACTGACGGTGGAGCCGTTTCCAATCGGTTGAAAAAATTAGGCATCAACGAAGTGCATCAAGGCATAAAAGACAAATCAACTTTATTGTCTTCAATTATAAATAAAGGGGGTTTTACAAAAGAACAAGTTCTATTTATTGGCGATGACATTCCCGATTATCAAGCCATGAAGTTAGTTGGATTACCATGTTGCCCTGCAGATGCCGTTTCTGAAATTATATCTATCTCTAATTATATTTCTCCATTTAAAGGGGGTGAAGGTTGCGTGCGCGACATTATAGAAAAAGTACTCAAATTAAATGTTCATTGGGATTTAGATACTACGTTAACTTCAAAATAAATTAATAACAATGATGCAATTGTTAAGGGCATTTTTAAAATTAATCAGATGGCCTAACCTGTTTTTTATTGCACTCACTCAATATTTATTCTACACTCAAATAGGATCGAAGTTTACTAATTTACATGCTGTTTTTATTTTCAGTGCGGTTCAATTGCCTTTCATTTTACTGGTTATCGCCTCCCTTTTAATCGCTGCAGGTGGTTATATCATCAACGATTATTTTGATCTGTATATTGACGGAGTGAACAAGCCACAAAGCTTGGTTATTGATAAAATTATAAAAAGGCGTTGGGGCATTTTCTGGCATTTATTTTTTTCC
This sequence comes from Chitinophagaceae bacterium, assembly GCA_947483415.1. GTDB lineage: Bacteria > Bacteroidota > Bacteroidia > Chitinophagales > Chitinophagaceae > Ferruginibacter. Next base: position 1,156 of record CANKLV010000019.1, on the reverse strand, counting down.
ATTGCAGGTTTAATTTGTAGCGCTTTTGTTAGTTATTTTACCCATCAATGGCTTATCGTAATCATCAACTGCATTACTGTTTTATTGCTTTGGTTCTATTCTACGCATTTCAAAAAGAAGTTGCTTTTAGGAAATGTGGTGGTTTCTTTTTTAACGGCCTGGGTAATTTTGGTGATTTATTTATTCTGTCTGCCTCCATTTAAAATGGGACAATTGTTGATTCAAAACAATGAAATCAACCTTAGTAAATTATACAAGTTTACGGTCGTATATGCTGGATTTGCATTTATCATTTCACTTATTCGAGAAGTGATAAAAGACCTTGAAGACATGCAAGGAGATGCACAATTTGGATGTAGAACCATGCCAATTGTTTGGGGGGTGCCAGCTACTAAAGTATTTGCAGGCGTTTGGATTGTAGTAGCGGTAATGGGTTTGCTTATTATTCAATTATATTCCTTGCAATTGGGAAATCCAGTAATTGCGGGTTTAAGTTTTTCATTCATTTCATTACCATTGTTGATTCTATTAAAAAAATTAAAAGAAGCATCATTGCCAAATCAATATCATAAAATTAGTAGTTTACTCAAACTCATTATGTTGGCAGGTATTTTATCCATGGTGTTTTTATAAATTAAATTATGCAACAGAAAATTATTTTAGCATCACAATCGCCTAGAAGAAAGCAACTTTTAGAATGGGCTGAAATTGATTTTGACATATTGGTCAGCGATTCGGATGAAACTTATCCTGAAGGGTTGAGCTTTTCCGATGTTGCCATACATATTGCTAAAAATAAAGCACTTAAAGTGTTGGAAATGCATAATCCAACTTTCCCAATTCTTGCTGCAGATACCATTGTGGTATGTGAAAATGAAATTATTGGAAAGCCAACTGATGAAGCAAATGCTATAGAAATCATCAATAAATTATCCGGAAAAAAACATCAGGTAATCACCGGTGTATATATTCATAAATCCGAAAGTCCAATCGCTTTCGCAGATGTAACTACAGTCACTTTTCATCCTTTAACCCAAGCTCAGATTGAGTTTTATGTAAAGAAATACAAGCCTTATGATAAAGCGGGTGCTTATGCCATTCAAGAATGGATTGGCGTGGTTGGCATTAAATCTATTGAAGGTGATTTTTATAATGT
>CANKLV010000018.1 GCA_947483415.1 Chitinophagaceae bacterium | reverse complement strand
GGATCTTCGTGAAGTTTTCTACCTAAACCATGTCCCACCATTTCTCTTACAACGCCAAAACCATGTTTTTTTTCTGTATGTTCTTGAATGGCATTTGAAATGTCACCAATTCGATTACCCGCTTTGGCTTTTTCAATACCAAAATATAAAGATTCTTTGGTAACTTTTAATAAGCGTTTTAATTCGTTATCAATTTCACCAATGGCATAAGTATATGCACTATCACCATGAAAACCATTTTTTAAAACCCCAATATCAAGCGATAAAATATCTCCATCTTTTAATTCATAATTTCCAGGAAACCCATGCACAACGGCGTCATTCATAGAAATGCAAGTTGCAAATGGGAAGCCATGATAATTTTTAAAAGAAGGAATCGCTTGTTGATCTAGAATAAATGTTTCTACAATTTCATTAATTTTCAAAGTGGAAATGCCTGGCTTTAAAAAAGGGATTACGGCTTCATGAGCTTTCCCTACCAATAGGCAAGATATGCGCATGAGTTCAATTTCTTCTTTAGTTTTATATTGTATCATCAGAAACTATTTATTAAAAGAAACCCCAACGAAAATCGCCGGGGTTTTAACTATTTGTACATTGAACTTTTAATTTTACATACCACTTGGTACGGTTTGTTGTTGTCTTCCTTGGATTCTTCCTGAATTCATTAAACCATCGTATTGACGCATCAACAATTGTGTTTCGATTTGTTGTAATGTATCTAAGATTACACCCACCATGATTAACAAAGAAGTGCCACCAAAGAAAGTTGCGAATCCTTGAGACATCCCTAAAGACAATTCAAATAAGCCTGGTAAAATACCTACGATAGCTAAAAGTACAGCTCCTGGTAAAGTAATCCTATCCATTATTGTACCGATGTAATCAGCGGTAGGTTCTCCTGGCATAACACCTGGAATGAAACCATTGTTTTGCTTTAGTTCTTCAGCCATTTGTTTAGGGTTGAAAATTAAAGCAGTGTATAAAAATGTAAATGCGATAACACAAACTGAATAAACAATCATGTAAATAACATCAGTATGATCTGTGAAGTGGCGGGCCCAACCAGCACCGGTAAAACCAGTAATTACGGTAGGTAGAAACAAAATTGCTTGTGCAAAAATGATTGGCATTACACCAGATGCATTTACTTTTAAAGGCAAGAAATTATGCGCACCTCCTGATTGACGATTTCCAACAATTTGTTTTGCATATTCAACAGGAACTTTTCTTGTACCTTGAACTAGCATAATTAAACCCATGATGATGGTTACTAAAAATAAAATCTCAACCAACATTAATAAGATACCACCAGCACCTCTTTGGGCAAAACGAGCTGTCCACTCTTGTCCGAATGATTGAGGGAAACGAGCTAAGATACCAATCATGATGATGATTGATGTACCGTTTCCTAAACCTTTATCCGTAATTTTTTCACCTAACCACATAACAAACAAGGTACCAACAGTAAGAATGATAATTGTTGATGCCCAGAAGAAACTGCTATAAGCAGGAATTAAAGCTTCAGCATTTGATGGACTTTTAAGATAACCGATATAAGCTGCTGCTTGAAAAGCTGTAATTAAAACAGTAAGATATCTTGTCCATTGGTTGATTTTCTTTCTACCACTATCCCCTTCTTTTTGAACTTTAGCCATTTGAGGAACTAAAATAGTCATCAATTGCATGAAGATAGAAGCCGAAATGTATGGCATAATACCCAATGCAAAAATAGAAGCTTTTGAGAATGCGCCACCAACGAAAGCATCTAATAAACCTAAAACTCCAGAACTTGCACTTTGGCTAAGGTTACTTAGTTTGTTGGGATCAATACCTGGTAATACAATAAATGAACCGAGGCGATATACGAAAAGCAAAAGAATAGTAAAAATAATTTTTTTACGAAGTTCTTCTATGCTCCAAATATTTTTTAACGTTGTTATGAATTTCTTCACAGAGTTTTATGATTTAGAATTATCAAAAAAATAAAAAAGACACATCTAAAATTGTGTCGGACAAATATCGGTAAATTATTTCACAATTTCTACAGTTCCACCAGCAGCTTCAATGGCAGTTTTAGCTTTTTCACTAATTGCATTGATTTTGAAAGCATACTTTCCTTTGATTTCACCGTTACCTAATACTTTTACTAAATCTGTTTGAGCAATCAATCCATTAATATAAAGGTTAGATAAACTGAATTCTGTTATACCATATTTTTCAGCATAATGATCAATTTTTCCAAGATTGATTACTTTGAATTCTACTCTATTGATATTCGTAAATCCACGTTTTGGTATACGACGTTGAATTGGCATTTGACCACCTTCAAAACCTTTTTTGCTTTTGTAACCTGCTCTACTTTGACCACCTTTGTTACCTTTTGTAGAAGTTCCACCTTTTCCACTTGCTTCACCACGTCCAATTCTTTTTTCTTTGTGTGTAGAACCTTCGGCTGGTTTTAATGTATGTAGTTTCATGTTTTGATTTTTTACTTACGGGGTATCACCCCTCGCTTATTAATAAATATTTTGTGGATTAATTTATGTACTTTAAATCGCAATAAATTAAGATTAAATTTCTTCTACTTTTACCAAATGATGCACTTTAGTAACCATACCTAAAATTTGAGGTGTAGCTTCTACTTCAACAGATGCATTCATTTTTTTAAGACCAAGTGCCACCATTGTTCTTTTTTGGCGTTCTGATCTATCAATTACACTTTTAACTTGTGTTACTTTTATCTTTTTCATGCTTGAAAATTAAATTAATCTAAAAAATTACCCGTTGAACACTTTTTTCAAAGAAATGTTTCTTGTTTTTGCAATAGAAATTGGTTCACGTAAACTTGCTAATGCTTTAAATGTAGCTTTTACAACGTTGTGTGGATTTGCAGAACCTAAGTTTTTTGCTAAAACGTCGGTAATACCCGCAAACTCTAACACTGCACGCATACTACCTCCAGCGATTACACCAGTACCATGAGCAGCAGGCTTAATCAAAACCTTTGCAGCACCTTCTTTACTTAATTGTTCGTGGGGTATTGTACCATGCATTACTGGAACTTTGATTAAGTTCTTTTTTGCATCTTCGATACCTTTAGTAATGGCCTCTTGAACTTCTTTAGCTTTACCTAAACCATGACCAACTACTCCTGCCTCGTTTCCTACAACTACAAGCGCTGAGAAACTAAAAGCACGTCCACCTTTTGTTGTTTTTACAACACGATTTATAGCAACAACTTTCTCTTTTAATTCAAGATCGCCGGCCTTCATTTTATTTGTAATTACGTTTGACATTTACTCTATTTGAATGTTGAAATAAATCTATTTTTAAAAATCTTAAAAGTTCTATTAAAAATCTAAACCACCTTCTCTTGCACCTTCTGCAACCGCTTTAACCCTGCCATGATAAACATAACCACTACGATCAAACACTACTTTTTTAACGCCTAATTCAATTGCTTTTTTCGCGATTGCTTCACCTACCATTTTGCTTTTATCAACTTTAGGTGCTTTTTGTGCGGTAATGTCTTTTTGTTTTGATGAATAAGCGGTGATTGTAGTACCAGAATTATCATCAATTAATTGAGCATAAATATCTGTGTTACTTCTAAATACGGTTAGACGTGGAATAGCTGAAGTGCCACTCACTTTTTTACGAATACGATATCTAATTTTCTGTCTAGCGTTTGATTTATTGTTCATTTTTTTTTATTTGATTTCCTGATACTGCCAGGAATTATTTAATGATTAATTATTTACCGGCCGACTTACCAGCTTTTCTTCTTAATACTTCACCTACAAACTTAACACCTTTACCTTTGTATGGTTCTGGTTTACGTAAGCTGCGTATTTTAGCACAAACCTGTCCAATTAATTGTTTGTCTACACTCTCTAAGCTGATGACTGGGTTTTTACCTTTTTCTTGAGCAGTAGTAATGTTGATTTCTTTAGGAATTTCAAATAAAATATTATGAGAATAACCTAATGCTAAATCTAGAATGTTACCAGTGCTAACTGCTTTGTAACCTACCCCTACCAGTTCTAATTCTTTTTTAAACCCTTCTGTAACACCTTTAACCATGTTACTGATTAGAGAACGATACAAACCATGCATAGCACGATGACGGATTTGATCTGTAGGTCTTACTACATTTACAATATTATCTACGATTTCTATTTTAATATCTCTATCGATTGATTCAGTCAATTGTCCTTTTGGACCTTTAACTGTAACTACATTATCCGAACCAACGCTGATGGTTACTCCAGCAGTAATTTCAATTGGTTTTTTACCTATACGACTCATAATTATTATTTTTATTTTTTGTGATGCGGTCAGCCATGTATAGCAGGCTTAAGGCAATGTTTTTATTAGAATATACTGCAAAGTACTTCTCCACCAACGTTTTGAGCTTTAGCTTCTTTATCCGTCATTACTCCTTTTGAAGTAGAAACGATAGAGATTCCAAGACCATTTTTAATACGTTTGAATTCATCTGGCTTTTTATAAGAACGTAAACCTGGGCGGCTAATTCTTTCAAGACTTTGAATGATAGGTAGTTTAGTGTTCGCATCATATTTCAAAGCGATTTTGATAACACCTTGTTTTGAATCAGATTCAAATTTATATTTTAAGATGTATCCCTTATCGTATAAAATTTCAGTGATACGCTTTTTTAAATTGCTTGCTGGAATCTCCACGATACGGTGATTAGCCATTTGAGCATTACGAATTCTTGTTAAATAATCTGCTATAGGATCAGTTACCATTGTTATGTATGTTAATTGATTTAATAATGTTGTTCTTGTTTTGGAAAAAATATTAATTAAATAGTTAAATAATAAATTACCAACTTGCTTTTCTTACACCTGGAATTTTACCAGCTAATGCCATATCACGGAACATTAAACGGCTCATTCCGAAATGTCGCATATATCCTCTTGAACGTCCAGTTAATTGACATCTGTTTTTCAAGCGAACAGGAGAAGCGTTTTTAGGTAATAAATCCAATTCAGCATAGTTACCTTCAGCTTTTAAAGCTTTTCTTTTAGCTGCAAATTTAGCTACCATTCTAGCTCTTTTTGCTTGTCTAGCTACAATCGATTTTCTTGCCATATTTTAGTTTTCTGATTTTTTAATATTTTTAAAAGGCATACCCATTTCTTTAAGCAATTCAAATGCTTCTTCATTGGTTTGTGCTGTGGTTACAAAGGTGATATCTAAACCTGTAATTTTATTTACTTTATCAATATCTATTTCAGGGAAGATAATTTGTTCTGTTACACCTAAAGTGTAATTACCTCTACCATCAAATGCTTTGTCATTGATTCCTTTGAAATCACGTACACGAGGAAGTGATACAGAAACCAAACGATCTAAAAACTCGTACATTTTTACACCACGCAAAGTAACTCTTGCGCCGATTGGCATATTTTTACGTAGTTTGAAATTTGATATATCTTTTTTAGAATTTGTTGCTACAGCTTTCTGACCAGTGATGTTTGTTAATTCATCAACAGCAACATCAATAAGTTTTTTATCTGTTACAGCTCCATTTACACCACGATTTAAACAGATCTTAGTGATTTTAGGTGCTTGCATTACAGTTTTATAACTGAATTTTTTCATTAAAGCAGGTATAACTTCTTTTTTATACTTGTCTGCTAATCTTGGAATGTTATTATTTGTACTCATTATTTGATTACCTCCCCTGATTTTTTAGCGGTTCTAACTAACTTACCATTAACTCTAGTTCTTGTTATTTTTGAAGGACCTTTTGTTTTTGCATCCCATAACATTACATTGCTGATTGCAATCGGAGCTTCAATTTTAACGATCCCACCTTTTGTATTTTGTGCAGATGGTTTAGTATGCTTTGTAACGATGTTAACACCTTCAACTAACACACGAGCTTTGTCAACTATAACTTCCAACACCAAACGAGGTTTGCTCAAATCTTTATCGTCACCAGTAATAACTACTACTGAGTCTCCTTTTTTAATGTTGAATTTTGGTTTAAATCTTGTACTCATTTTATTCTCTTTTAGCTTATTGCTTAATAATGATTCTATTGTTATTATAATACTTCAGGAGCAAGTGAAATAATTTTCATGTATCCTTTATCTCTTAATTCACGAGCCACTGGCCCGAAAATACGTGTTCCTCTTGGTTCGTCTGAATTATTCAACAATACAACTGCATTGTCGTCGAATCTGATATATGATCCATCTTTACGACGCAATTTGTTTACAGTACGTACGATTACCGCTTTACTTACTGTACCTTTTTTAACACCACCTGCTGGCATTGCGTCTTTTACAGTAACCACAATTTTATCTCCAATTTTTGCATAATCTTGACCACTATTTCCCAATACACGAATACAAAGAACTTCTTTCGCGCCACTGTTGTCTGCTACATTTAATCTACTCTCTTGCTGTATCATTTTTTTTTCTTTTAAGGTTGATAAAATCAACAACTATTTAATGAATTTTGAATAACCTTTGTTATTCTAAAAATTACTTCACTTTTTCAACTACTTCTACTAATCTCCAACGTTTTGTTTTGCTTAAAGGACGACTCTCCATAATTTTTACGATATCGCCAATACTGCATTCATTTTTTTCATCGTGTGCATGAAAACTCGTTGTCTTTTTTAGGAATTTACCGTAAAGAGGATGCTTGATCTTACGCTCTACTTTAACAGTAATGGTTTTGTCCATTTTATTACTGGATACAATACCTACCCTTGTTTTTCTTAAATTTCTAACTATTGTTGTTGATTCCATCTTTATTTAATTTATCGGATTAAGCTCCAATTTGAATTTTTCTTAATTGTGTTTTCATACGTGCAATCTCTCTTCTTAAAGAACGAATAGATTGAGGATTCTCTAGTGGTGAAACAGCATGTGTAAATAAAAGTTTTTTCATGCGTATTTCATCTTCATTAATTTTTGCTGCTAAATCAGCCTCACTTAAGCCTTTTAATGAATTTACAAAATCAATTTTTTTTAACATCTTCTAATATTTGATAGTGAACTATTATTTATAATTTATTAAGCTCCTTGATAATCATGACTGATTATAAATTTTGTTAGAATTGGTAATTTTTGTGCAGCCAAATGAAAAGCTTCTTTTGCTACTTGAGCCGTCACGCCATCAGCTTCAAACAAAATTCTTCCTGGTTGTACAATAGCCGCCCAGCCTTCTGGATTACCCTTACCTTTACCCATCCTTACTTCCGCTGGTTTAGCAGTAATTGGTTTATCAGGGAAAACTCTAATCCAAACGTTTCCTTCTCTTTTCATATGACGCGTCATTGCCTGACGAGCACTTTCAATTTGACGATTTGTTAACCATACACTATCGAGCGCTTTTAATCCGAAGGTTCCAAAAGCAAGCATAGCGCCTCTTTTTGTATCACCTTTCATTCTTCCTTTTTGTGTTTTCCTGTGTTTGGTTCTTTTTGGTTGTAACATCTTATTCTAATTTACTAATGTTATTAATTTTTTTTGTGTTGATTTATAAAACACATCTTTATCTTCTTCCACCTCCTGTGTTACCTGTATTACGTCTATCTCCACTGCCTCTTTCTCCACCTCTACCACCACCACCTCTTCTGTCGTCTCTTCTATCAAAGCCACCTGATGGTCTATCTGGTCCTTCGTTTTTAGCGCCTGCAATAACATTTGGATTTAAATCTCTTTTACCTAAAACTTCACCTTTACAAATCCAAACTTTAATACCGATTTTACCATAAACTGTCAATGCAAATAAACTCGCATAATCAATATCCATACGCAATGTATGTAATGGTGTACGGCCTTGTTTAATTTCTTCACTACGTGCAATCTCAGCACCACCTAAACGACCACCAACTTTTACTTTAATACCTTCTGCTCCCATTCTTAATGCTGAAGCAATCGCCATTTTGATTGCACGCTTGTAATTGATACGATTTTCGATTTGACGAGCAATAGTATCTCCAACAATTTGTGCATCTAGTTCTGGACGACGAATTTCAAGAATATTAATTTGAACATCATCTTTTGCAACCAATTTCTTAAGTTCTTCTTTAATTCTATCTACTTCTCCACCGCCTTTACCAATAATGATCCCTGGCTTAGATGTATGAATGGTTACAATTAATTTATTTAATGTACGCTCAATTACAATTTTAGCGATTCCACCTTTACTGATACGTGCATTCAGATAGTTTCTTATTCTATCATCCTCAATTAATTTGATAGGATAATCTTTTTTACTTGCGTACCAATTGCTATCCCAACCACGGATGATTCCTAATCTAGCTCCTATCGGATTTGTTTTCTGACCCATATTCGGTTTTTAAATATTAGTTTGTGTTTGTCTTTAAAATAAATTTAAACAGCTTCTACCACTTCCACGTTTTCAACTAGTTTTGAAGCTTTTTTTGATGTAACGTTTGATGCATCAACAATAACAGTTACGTGATTACTACGCTTACGAACTCTGTAACCACGACCTTGTGGTGCTGGACGCATACGTTTGATTACTCTTGCACCATCAACAAAAATCGTTTTTACAATTAATGTAGATTCATCAGCGCCTTCGTTCTTTTGCTTCCAATTACTTATAGCAGAAAGAACCAATTTGCGTAAAGGCACAGCAGGATGTTTTGGATTGTGATCCAATACCGCCAATGCTTTTTCTACTTTCATTCCGCGAATAAGATCTACTAACAAACGCATTTTTCGAGGCGATGTTGGGTAGTTGTTTAATTTTGCAATTGCTTCCATTTTTATTATTTTTTTGTCTAATATTTAAATAAACAATTAATTTATCTAAATACAAAAACACATTTTTTATCCTTTTTTACTTGAGTGACCTCTAAAATTTCTTGTTGGAGAAAATTCACCTAATTTATGTCCAACCATGAATTCTGTTACATAAACTGGAACGAATTTGTTTCCATTATGCACTGCGAATGTTTGTCCTACGAAATCAGGTGTAATGGTACTTCTTCTACTCCAAGTTTTGATTACAGATTTTTTTGCTTTTCCTTCGTTGATAGCCATAACTTTCATTTCAAGTTTAGCTTCAATGTAAGGACCTTTTTTTAACGAACGAGCCATGTTTAAATTGGTTTTTGTTTATTTTTCAACCGAGGTTGAATATTTTAACAAGTTTGAAATTATTATTTATTTGGTAATTTTTTACCGTTTCTTCTTTGGATGATCATTTTATCAGATCCTTTTCCTCTTGTTCTGGTAATTTCTCCTTTAGCATATTTACCCTTACGACTACGAGGATGTCCACCTGATGCACGACCTTCACCACCACCCATCGGGTGATCTACGGGGTTCATAGCTACCGCTCTCGTTCTTGGTCTGATACCTTTCCAACGATTACGACCTGCTTTACCCATACTTTCCAAGCTGTGATCGCTGTTGCTCGTTACACCAACTGTAGCATAACAATTAATCAACACTTTTCTTAATTCACCACTAGGCATTTTTAATACTGCATATTTCCCTTCCTTGTTGGTTAACTGTGCTGAAGTACCTGCACTGCGTACTAAGATTCCACCTTGTCCAGGTTGCATTTCAATATTATGTACATTAGTACCCAAAGGCATGAATTTCAACATTAATGCATTTCCTAATTCAGGCGCTGCATTATCTCCACTCATTACAGTTTGACCAACTTGCAAACCTTGAGGGGCTAGTATATAACGTTTTTCTCCATCAGCGTATGATACTAAAGCGATGAACGCAGTACGATTTGGGTCGTATTCAATTGTTTTTACTGTAGCTGGGATTTCTTTTTTATTTCTTTTGAAGTCGATAATACGATACATGATTTTATTACCACCACCCATATATCTCATAGAACGACGACCTTGTGAATTTCTACCTGCTGTGTTTTTTTGTTTTTCAACCAAAGACTTTTCAGGAACATTCGTTGTAATTTCAGCATAGGCGTTTCCTATTCTCCATCTGGTTCCTGCTGTAATTGGTTTGTACTTTCTTAATGCCATTTTAATTTCTTTTTTTTGTCAAAACTTTGCGGTGTTGACCACCATTCATGAATAATTATGTAATAAACTATACTACTGAGTATAAATCTATTGTTTCGCCGGCAACAACAGTTACCATAGCTTTTTTCTTAGCTGGTTTACGTCCAACGATATATCCTGCTTTTGTATATTTTGATTTTAATTTAGAAGGAACAACCATTGTATTCACTTCTTCAACTTGTACACCATAAAATAACTCAACAGCTTTTTTGATTTCTAGCTTGTTTGCTTTTCTATCTACTACAAAAGCATAGCGATTGAATTTTTCTGATTGCTTATTCGCTTTTTCAGATAAAATTGGTTTTATTAAAACGTCAGAAAGTTTCATATTCTTTTTATTAATGTTTTGATAATGATTGGTTTGAAAGTGTTTAATTTTCAAATTATATTATGCTGTTTCTTCTTCTAACTCAGTAAACAATTTTGCTGCTTTTTCAGTCAACACCAACAAATTTGCATTTAAAATATCGTAGGTATTCATGTCGCTCAACACTGATCCATCAACACCAGCTACATTTCTTAAGCTCTTGTACATTACATCATCATATTCAGGAATAACAAACAATGCTTTGTTTTTTCCGATGTTTAATGACTTGATGATACCAGCGAATGATTTTGTTTTTGGTGTATCTAATGTTACATCTTCCATTACAACAATTGCATTTTCTTTTGCTTTATACGCCAATGCACTCATTTTTGCCAAATCCTTTACTTTACGATTTAATTTCGTTTCGTAACGATGCGGCTTTGGCCCGAAGATAGTACCACCACCTTTGTATAATGGGTTACGTAAATTACCTTTACGTGCTCCACCTGTACCTTTTTGCTTATGTAATTTTTTAGAAGAACCTTTAACTTCGGCACGTGTTTTAACTTTGTGATTACCTTGACGTTGAGCGCCTTGGTATTGCTTTATCGCTAAATAAATTACGTGATCATTTGGTTCGATTCCAAAGATTTCTTCCGGAAGTTCAATTGTTCTACCGGTTTTTTCTCCATTTATGTTTATTATATCTACTTGCATTGCTTGTTTATTTAATCGCTGAAAAAATCTGAATTATTTATTATTTCTGAATAAGTACAATTGATCCGTTATGACCAGGAACTGACCCGCTAACTAAGATGTAGTTTTTTTCAGCAAATATTTTAACTACTTTCAAACCTTTCATTTTTACTCTATCACCTCCCATACGTCCGGCCATACGCATTCCTTTAAATACACGGCTTGCATCAGATGAGTTACCGATTGAACCTGGTGCTCTTTGACGATCATGTTGTCCATGAGATTGTTGACCAACACCACTAAATCCGTGACGTTTTACAACACCTTGAAAACCTTTTCCTTTGGTAGTACCCACTACTTCAATTTTATCTCCTTCCGAAAATATATCTACTGTAATTGATTCACCAACATTTTGGCTCATTTCGCTATGGCGTATTTCTTTTACGAATCTTTTTGGAGCTGTATTAGCTTTTGAGAAATGATTAATTTCTGACTTTGTGGAGTGCTTTTCCTTTTTATCGCCGAATGCGATTTGAAGTGCGTTGTAACCATCTGTCTCAACGGTTTTCTTTTGTGTTACAATACATGGACCAGCTTCGATAATCGTAACGGCAGTTTGTTTGCCTGTTGAGTCGAAAATGCTGGTCATGCCAACTTTTTTTCCAATAATACTTTTCATTGTATTCTAGTTTATGCCCAGCGGTCTCTACGTTGAAGTGAGACAATAGACGTTCATGTTTTTATTTTTTAAGATCTTGCTAGATGCCTATCCTGTTTTCAGGAAGGTTCATTAAGCTTTTATCTCAACATCCACACCACTCGGTAAATCTAATTTACTCAAAGCATCGACCGTACGGCTTGTACTGGTGTAAATGTCTAACAATCTTTTGTGCGTACACAATTGAAATTGCTCACGCGCTTTTTTATTTACGTGTGGCGAACGCAATACCGTAAATATTTTCTTGTGTGTAGGTAAAGGGATTGGCCCTGTAACTACTGCACCTGTACTGCGAACAGTTTTTACGATTTTTTCCGCTGACTTATCAACTAAATTGTGATCGTAAGACTGTAATTTTATTCTGATTCGTTGTGACATATAAAAAGAACTTTTAAAAATCCGTTTTTTAATTTGGAGTGCGAAGGTAAGGGTAGTTTTTTAATCAGCAAAGTAATTTTAAAATTATTTTCAATTTTATTTGAAATATTTTTTGTGCTAATTCCTTTTAAGTGAATAGTAAAAAGTAAAAATTTAAAAAAGAGGTGCAAATTTTGACTTTTAAATTTTAAATTTTTACTTTATATACTACTTTAAAGACATCAAAACAATTAACTTTGTCTCAATTATGGAAAAAATTATAATCCTTGATTTTGGTTCACAATATACCCAATTGATTGCCCGTGTTGTTAGAGAATTTTCTGTTTTTTGTGAAATTATCCCTTTCAACAAACCTATAAACTTCAATGAAAACATAAAAGGGGTTATTCTTTCTGGTTCACCTTGTTCTGTTAATGAGATAGACGCGCCAAATGTTGACATTAAATCTATTGCAGACAAAGTGCCAATTCTTGGTGTTTGTTATGGCGCTCAGTTAACCGCAAAAACCTTTGGTGGACTTGTAGAGAAAAGCGATAAAAGAGAATATGGTCGCGCTAATTTAAACTTGCAATTGGCTGATGTTTTTTTAAATGACATCCCAACAATATCTCAGGTTTGGATGAGCCACAGCGATACCATTAAGCAACTTCCAGAAAGTTTTTCTCTTTTAGGAACTACCGAAAGCATCCCTGTGGCGGCTTTTAAAAGCGGCGATAACACGGCCTCCCACCCTATTTATGGGCTTCAGTTTCACCCAGAGGTTTATCATTCTACAGAAGGAAAGAAAATAATTCATAATTTTTTGATTCAAATATGCCATTGTGCACAAAGCTGGACCTCTGCGCATTTTATTACAGAAACAGTGGTTAACCTAAAAGAAATGTTGGGCGATTGCAAAGTGGTGATGGGATTAAGTGGCGGTGTGGACAGTACTGTTGCTGCTACATTAATACATAGAGCCATCGGTGAAAATCTTTACGGAATTTTTGTAGATAATGGATTGCTTCGTAAAAATGAATTTAATGAAGTACTTGATATATACAAACAACTGGGTTTAAATGTGAAGGGTGTTGATGCAAGGGAATATTTTTATACAATGCTAGCTGGAAAAGCACTCCCAGAAGATAAAAGAAAAGCTATTGGCGCTGCATTTATCGAAATATTTGATCGGGAATCTAATCTATTACAGGATATCAGTTTTTTAGGACAAGGCACCATTTATCCTGATGTAATTGAATCCGCTTCTGTGCATGGTCCTTCCGTAACCATTAAATCACATCACAATGTAGGTGGCTTGCCTGAAACTATGAAATTAAAATTGGTTGAGCCGCTGAGGTCTTTATTTAAAGATGAAGTAAGGAAAATTGGTGCTGAGCTTGGAATTCCAGAAAATTTATTAAACAGACATCCTTTCCCTGGTCCGGGACTTGGCATTAGAATACTTGGAGAAGTTACGGAAGAAAAAGTGTTGCTTTTACAAAATGCAGATGCTGTTTTTACAAATCATCTAAAGCAAACTGGAAACTATAATAAGGTTTGGCAAGCAGGTGCCATTTTATTGCCTGTTAAAAGCGTTGGTGTTATGGGTGATGAAAGAACTTACGAATACACCATTGCATTGCGTGCGGTAACTTCTGTTGATGGAATGACGGCGGATTGGGCGCATTTACCTTATGAATTTTTAGCTGATGTATCAAATGAAATCATAAATCAAGTTAAGGGTATTAATCGCGTAGTTTATGACATTAGCAGTAAACCACCAGCCACAATTGAATGGGAGTAATTCGATTTATTTTATTTTTCTTAAAAAAATGAAAATGTTATATTAGAAAAATAATTACTTTAGCTTTACTCATCTAATTTAAAAATGCCATTTTACATGAACAGATTTCGTCACATTTTTTTATTCGTTTTTTGCTTTGCCTTTCAAATGGCAAATGGTCAATCTCAAGCTGATTCAGTATTAAAAAAGCACAAAATTGCTGTATTTTCACCCATCTATCTTGATTCTGCATTTTCAGGAAAATATTATAGATATGGGAAAAACTTCCCTCGATTTACCTTACAAGGAATTGGATTTGTTCAAGGTGCAATGATTGCTATAGATAGTTTCCAAATTCCTAATTGCCAAATTGAAACATTTTTTTATGATTCTAAGTCCGATTCTTTAAGCATCCAAAAATTAATTGAAAGCGATGTTTTAAATGATATCGAAATGATTATTGCCTCAGTAAAAGATAAAGAACTTAATTTATTATCTAAATTCTCTTTAAAGAAAAAAATCCCTTTAATATCCGCTACTTTTCCCAATGATGGTGGAATAACACAGAATCCTTTTTTTGTTATATTAAATTCAACGCTTAAAACACATTGTGAAGCCATATTTTCTTACTTACTTCAATCACATGCGAATGAGAATATAATTCATGTTCGTAAAACGGGAAGCCAAGAGAATAGAATTGCAAATTATTTTCAAAATATAAACAAGCCAGATAATAAATCACTGCTAAATATAAAAACCATTACTTTGGATAGTAATTATTTTAAAATTATAAATGCTCTAGATAGCACGCGATTAAACATAATTATTTCTGGGAGTATGGACGAAAATTTTGCTGTAGAAATATGTAAAACTTTGAAAACTTGCATACCCAAATATAGCCTGCAATTAATTGGGATGCCCAATTGGGAAGGGTTTGGCGCTTTTAGCCGAAAAAATAAATCTGAATTATCTGAATTTCCCATTTATTATACTTCCCCTTATTACAATAATAAAACAGACCTTTTTAGTAAAAGTATTCAAACCGCTTATTTAAAATCATACAAAGGCACTCCTATTGAAAGTGTTTATAGAGGATTTGAATCAATGTACGTTTTTTCGAGATTCTTAAATGAAGGCCAAAGTCTTTCGGAAATAAACCTTGAAAAAATTAATTTGTTTTCAAATTTCAAAATCGCTCCGATAAAATTAAATCGACAATCTGACCAAGTAGATTATTTTGAAAACAAACATTTATTTTTTCTAAAAAAGCAGAATGGGATAACAAGTAGAGGTTGGTAGAGGTTTGAGCGGTTGTAGGGGTTGAATATTTTCAACCCTTACAAAGGGTTTGAGAGGTTTTGTTCAACAGGTTCAATGCGTTCAATGGGTTCAAAAGGTTGGGGATTTCGAAAAGTTGGAGCAGCATTTCCTTATTTCTTATTTTTAGTTTCTTATTCCTCATTTCCTTGCGTCTTTGAGCCTTCGTGTCAAAAAAATCGCGTTTACGAGTCTCCGTGTCAAGAAAAAACCCCTTCCCCAACCCTTCCCCCTAAAAGGTGAGGGGAGTTTGGCTCCTTGCTTCTTTTGCTCCCTTGCGTGCTTAGCGAAACAAAGCCCCCATCAGTCATCAGAAGGGGGAATTTGGAAGTGTCCATTTATTAGCATTTTTGTTATAAAGTTCTTCGTGCCTTCGAGTGACTTCGTGTTAAAAAAATCGCGTATGCGAGTCTTCGTGTGAACCTTCTTCCAACAAAAAAGGTCTGCCTAAAATAATTAAGCAGACCTTTTCCGATTTCAAAAACTCAATCTTATTGAATGATCATTTTTTCAACGGCTTCTTCTCGAGCTGTTTTGTATTTGATCAAGTAAATTCCTGGTGTGAACTTGTTGTTGATATTTAAATTCACATCACCATTAAAGCTAATTACATTGTTTGAGAATATTACTTTTCCCATTGTGTTGATTATTTGAATGTTTACTTTTTCGTTTGTATGTCTGCCTGTTTTTAATGCAATTTTAAAGCTTCCGTTATTTGGATTTGGATAAATATTAATCTTTGCTTTTGATGAAGCAGGAGTTGTATTTGCATTAACTGTATTTTTTGCAAATGAGCCAGAAGGACAACCTGTATGTGTTAATGTAACTGCTTTTTGTATACCTACAACACCACAATTGGTTTGGCCTTTTACCGTTAAGCTTCCACCAACAAATCCTGCGTTAAAACCAAAAGTCACAATTGAACTATCTGTATTAGCAGATTGAATGTTTGCGTTTGCAGGAACTGTCCATCTGTAAACATCAGCAATTTGTTGTGTTGCATTTGGTGATGGTACTACAACTGTATAGCTGATTGAATTTCCAATACATGCATTGTAGCTAGATGTGCTAGATGTAATGTTAGTAGGTGTTGGCGTTAAATATCTGATTAGAGAAACACCCTTTGCTGAACCTACACCACCACAAGCTGTAACACCTCTTACTTGTAGATTACCTCCAACAAACGAACTTCCAAATTGTAATTTTACTTGAACACTATCAGATGTTGCAGAAACAATACTTACACCAGCAGGAAGTACCCATTTGTAAGATGCTGTAGCTTCTTGAGCAGCAGTAGCCGAACCTGGTACTGCTGTATAGGACATTGTATCACTATTGCAACCTGCATATAAATTACCCAAACGAGAAACAATGTTTGTTGGAGTTGGTGATAATTTAAGCGTTGTGAATGAAATTGATTTCACGGCACCTAAAATACCGCAATTGGTTTCACCTTTTACATTAATTGCCCCTCCTGTAAATGAAGCATCAAAACGCAATCTGATTCTACTGCTATCCGATTCTGCATTTATGATTGTTGTATTTGCTGGTTTTGTCCATCTAAAGCTCACCGCTGGAGATTGAGATGCAGTTAATGCTGGCATCGTTACATAATAAGAAACCGTATCTCCAACACATGGTGCAAAGTTTCCTGTTCTTGACGTAATATTCGTTGGAGTAGCTGGTGCGTATTTTAATGTAATTGAAGTAGATGCGCTTGATAATGCACCGGCTAAACTAACACCTCTTGCTGATAACAAGCCTCCCGTAAACCCTGGTAAATAACTTATTCCCACAATTGTACTATCCGCATTTGAAGAAACAATTGTTGTGTTATTTGGAACCGTCCATCTAACACGATTAACATAAGCCTGAGTTGAAGTTGGCGTTGCAGGCGTTGCTGTGTAACTTACTGTTTCACCACTACATGGTGTTAAACTTCCAGAAATAGTGGCTATTCCTGCTGGAGCAAATAATGCAGATAAGGCCAATGTTTTAGCAGAACTGATTGAACAATTTGAAACCAACGATTTTACCGAAACGGTATCTTTTGAGAAACCACTTAAAATATTTACCACTACAATGGTATCGTTTTCTGGTAACCCTGATGCGTTTAAAGAAACAATATTCGCATATGTACCCGTTTTAAGCGTCCATGCATAACCTGTTGCATTGGCCACTTTTCTGATTTGAATAGTATCTTTTACTATGCTTGCCACATTGGTTATTGCAACTACACTTGGTGTAAATGATCGTTGAATTGCACCTGGGATAGCAGATGCCGTTTTTGTTATAGAAATGTATTTTAAATTACTATTGCCACAATAGCTATTGGCTTTTACCCCTAAACTTCCTGTTGTAAAATCTTTCGTAAACTTAACAACAACAAAAGTATCAGTTGTTGCTGTTATGCCTGTAATGGCTGTTGCATATCTTGGCAATGTCCAAGTATATGTTGATGCATTGGCTATTTTATTTATTCTATAAATTACAGTATCACTTAATGAAAG
>CANKLV010000017.1 GCA_947483415.1 Chitinophagaceae bacterium | reverse complement strand
TCAGTTCTGCGATGTTTTTATTGTCTACTTTAAACCACAAACTTTCTTTTCTAAGCCTTGTGCCTTCGCAGGTTTCACAAGCTTTTAAACTCATATATTTCTATGCCCAATCTCTAACTGCTTCGGAAGTATTTGCAGATGAAAACCATCGCTTAATCATATTAATCGCGCCTTCATATTCATCGGGATAAAAGCTCGACGTTTTTTCGCTGAAATTAGCGGCATCATTTAAATCTGCTTCATCTTGGATGTCTTCAATTCCGTACAACAGCAAATTCAATGCTTTTTCTGGTAAGGTTTGAATGGGCTTGTCTAAACTGAATTTGTATTTTCTGGCTAATTGTTGCACTTGCTTAAAAGAGGTCACATCTCTTGCTTCTCCAATGGGAACGATTCCACCTTCATTAACAGTTTTTGTATCATCAGGAATGATCGATTCCATGTTGATTTGATACACATTTCCCAATCCTTTACAAACCGGACAAGCGCCATAAGGAGAGTTAAAAGAAAATGCATTGGGCGAAGGCTCTTCATAAGAAACTCCCGTATCTAAACACATCAATTGCTTACTGTATTGAGTTACTGAGTTTTGATCATTAACCAATAAAAACAAAAGTTCTTTACCAAGTTGTAATGTTTTTTGTACACTCTGACTCAATCTAAGTTTCATGTCGTCAGAAACTTGTAATCTATCAACCACCACTTCAATGTCGTGAATTTTATATCTATCCACCTGCATTTTAGGTGTCAAGTCCATCACTTCACCATCAACACGAACTTTTAGAAATCCTTTTTTACGAATGTCTTCAAAGAGTTCGCGGTAATGTCCTTTCCGACCTCTCACTAACGGAGCGAGTAAGCTGATTTTTTTATTATTGAATTTCTCAAAAATCGATTGTACAATTTCTTCTTCACTAAACTTAACCATCTTTTTGCCTGTGTTGAAACTATATGCATCGCTGGCTCTGGCAAAAAGCAATCTTAAGAAATCATATATTTCTGTGATGGTGCCAACACTACTTCTTGGATTCTTGTTGGTTGTTTTTTGCTCAATGGAAATTACGGGAGAAAGGCCGGTTATCTTATCCACATCAGGACGCTCCATATCACCAACAAACTGTCGTGCATAAGCCGAAAAGCTTTCCATATAACGACGCTGTCCTTCATTATAAATCGTATCGAATGCTAAAGATGATTTTCCGCTACCGCTAACGCCTGTAAAAACAACGAGTTTGTTTTTTGGCAAACTGATGTCGATGTTTTTTAAATTATGTTCACGTGCACCAATTACTTCAATGAATGAATCAGATGTGTTTTTTATATCGGGGGTAGATTTTTTAGCAGCCATAATGAAATTAATCTGCCAAAGTTACGGGTAATATGATTTGGATAAAAACAAACGATGGAGATTATAGTTTAAGTAAAAATGTAAAATTAAAAAGTTAAAATTGTTGATTTTTACTACCCTGTTCAATTTTTAATTCAAAATAGTATTTATTAATGGATTGTATTGTTATAGAACCTATTTTTAATACAATTTGATAAACTTATGGTTAAGTAATTGATCAATAAGTCAAATCTTAACAGATACAAGTATTATATTTGCACAATCAAAAATTCATTTATGAAAGGTCTATTTATTTCTATTTTATTGTGCTTTCAAGTTTTCGTTATGAATGCCCAAGAAATTGACAACTGTGCTCAAAAATGTAACCGTATAATAGCAGATTTTTCTACAAGTAGGGTGAGTTATTATCAAGAAACATCAATGAGTAAATACGATGTAAAATATTTGAAATTAGATATTGCTGCTCAAACAGGAAGCAGGGTGATTTCTGGCAATGCGCTTACCGTTGCTCAAATTGTTTCTCCACTTGATACTTTCATCACTGAATTACGTTCAAATATGATTGTTGATTCAATAAAAATTAATAACGTTATCACTGGTTTTTCTCAATCATCAGATCATATCTTTATTCCTTTAAACTCTACTCAAACAGTTGGTTCTTCAATCTCTGTGTTAATTTTTTATCACGGCACATCGAATAATTTGGGTGTTTATGCGGGTACAAGCAGTGGATTAACTTACGTTGCAACTTTGTCAGAAAGCTATCAAGCTAGAGAATGGTTTCCTTGTAAACAAATTTTATCTGATAAAATTGATTCTACAGAAATTTGGGTAACCACGAGCAATGTAAATAAAGTGGGTTCAAATGGATTGTTACAAGGAGTGGATGTTTTACCAGCAAGTAAAGTTCGTTATCGCTGGAAAACCAATTACCCAATGAATTATTATTTGCCAAGTATTGCTGTTGGAAATTATCAAGAGTATTTAAATTATGCTAAGCCAGCGGCAATGGCACCAGATTCGGTATTGATTCAACATTATATTGTAAATACACCAACGTATTTAAATAATGTAAAAACCAATTTAGATAAAACGCCAAGGTTTGTAGAAAAAATGAGTGAGCTTTTTGGGTTATATCCGTTTAAAGATGAAAAATATGGCCATGCAATGGCAAACATTGGTGGCGGAATGGAGCATCAAACCATGTCAACCATGGCAAGTTTTGGAACTGCTTTAATTGCGCATGAATTGGGTCATCAATGGTGGGGTGATTATGTAACTTGTGCAAGCTGGAACGACATTTGGCTGAATGAAGGATTCGCCACCTATTCAGAACAATTGATGATAGAAAAATTACCCGTATTATTTACTACAACTTCAGCAACTACAAATATGTTGAATTTGCACAACAGTGTTTTATCTGCCACTAACGGTAGCGTATATGTGCCAGATGCTTCATTGTTTGACGAGAATAGAATATTTAGTTCAAGATTGAGTTATAATAAAGGCGCAACCACCATACATAATTTAAGATTTGAAATGCAAAGTGATACATTGTTTTTCAACACGTTGAAAAATTTCCAACAACAATATCAAAATAATGTGGCAACAACAAGTAAGTTTAAAGCAGTAGCTGAAAGTACAAGCGGAAAAAATTTGACAGATTTTTTTAACCAGTGGATTTACGGAGAAGGTTATCCAACGTATAACATCACCTATTACAGACCTAATAGTGATTCGATGTTATTATTGGTGAATGAAACTGTAAGTGCTCCAACGGTTACGCCATTTTTTAAAGGGTTATTAGAACTGAAAATAACGTCTTTACAAGGAGATACAATCGTTTTGGTAAACGTTACTGGTAATAATCAAGTGTTTAAAATTGGGTATAGAAAAACGCCATCAGGAATAGTAATCGATCCAAACAACTGGGTTGTAAATAAATCTGGATCCGTAATAAGCGGAGTGGTATTGCCTGTAAGATTGATATCGTTTACAGGAACTGCAACTGCAGATTGTATGATGAATTTAAAATGGAAAACTGCGGATGAGTTTAATGTGAGTAAATACGAAATTGAAGTCAGTAGTAATGGAAGGGATTTTATAAAAATAGGCGAGCAAATGGCATTACGAAATGCTACAAATGATTATCAATTTTCAGTACAAGATAACATACATGCGTATAGTTATTTTAGATTAAAAATTGTGGAATCGGATGGAAGTTATAATTATACTGCAACTGTAAATCTGGAAACGAAATGCCCGTTGGAGTTTGGTGTAACATATAGTCCTGTTCCGTTTCAAGACAATTTAAATATTCGTGTACAATTGGGTATATCAAATGAAATTGTGTTAGTATTAACCAATAGTGTCGGACAAATCATCAAAAGAGAAAAACGTTCATTGGCAAGGGGCATAAACAATATTAATTGGTCAAATATGAATCAATTGGCTGCAGGAACGTATATAATATCTGTCACTGACCAATTTGGAAATAAATCAGTAAAAAAGTTGGTAAAAAATTAATTAGCTTTTAAAAGAATTTATAATAAAAAACGGGGATTAATGCAAATTGAAATTTTAAAATCGAAGGTTCATCGTGCTGTAATAACGGAAGCGAATTTAAATTATGTCGGCAGTTTAACTTTAGATGAAGATTTAATGGATGCTGCCAATATGATTGAGCATGAGAAAATACATGTGGTAAATGTAAACAATGGGGAACGTATAGAAACCTATTTAATAAAAGGTCCTCGTGGAAGTGGAGTAGTTTGTTTGAATGGGGCAGCAGCCAGGCGTGGCGAGCCAGGCGATGTGATTATTGTAATTTCTTATGCAATTATGGATTTTGAAAAAGCGAAAACGCATAAGCCAACCATTGTATTTCCAAAAGAAGGGAATTTGCTGTAAGGTATTTGTAGAATAAATTGTTTTATTTTCTTTAATAACAAAATCAATCCAAATGAATAAAATCATTACGGTAGCTTTTTTTATGATTGTTTCTGTTTCAGCAATAGCGCAGAAATCAACATTGTATAAGCCTGAGGCAAATGCAAAAATGGATATTGAAAATGTATTAAAAAAAGCAAAAGATGAACATAAATTTGTTTTGCTGCAAGGTGGTGGAAATTGGTGCCCTTGGTGTATTGAGTTTCATAGATTTTGCACCGCTGATAAACAAATAGATTCTATAATAAACGCAAATTTTGTTTGGTATCATTTGAATTACAGCAAGGAAAATAAAAACGAAGATTTGTTTAAAAAATACGACTATCCACAAAGATTTGGGTTTCCTATTTTTATTGTTTTAAATGAAAAAGGGGAGCGCATTCATACGCAGAATTCGGAATACTTAGAAGATGGTAAAAAAAGCTATGACAAGAAAAAAGTGATTTCATTCTTACAAAACTGGTCACCAGCGGCTTTAGATCCAACAAAATATTAATTAATTATTAGCGTTTTAATCCGGTAGATTTTCTAGCAATTCAACCTCATACAAACCGTGAAATAAATAATATTTTCTGGTGTCTATTTCTAAGCATTTATAACGGCTTCTTACTTTAACTTCTTTAATAAATTTACGGTTACCCTTAATAATAAATTGTGTTCCAATTGGCAATTGTTCAATTAAGTAATGATTGTCTTTTTTAGCATCATAATTGCGCAAAACTCGGAGCAGTTGCTCATCACCGCAACTGCTTGCTGCAGGGTTTTTCAGGGTTTTAAATAATGCAATTTCAATGTCGCTAGGAAAGATTTTCTTTTTTAAAAAGACATATAATATTTCTGAAAAAAAAGATTTCCATTCATTGCCATGAGGCGACACTTTATTGCCATATTTTTCGAATGTATATAAATGAGCAAGTTCATGCAAAAGGGTTATCAGAAAACTAAATTTATTTAAACTTCCATTCACACTAATACGGTGTGCTTTGTCCTTATAAGCATGTCGATAATCTCCTAAAATAGATTGGCGATGTCGTGTGATGGTTAAATGTACTTTATAGCGATGTAATTCTTCTAATACTTCATCACAACAATTATCGGGTAAATAAGCGGCTAATGCATGAATAGGCACTTGTTTTTTAGACATTTTTATTTTTTATTTAGCTTCATTAAAGTAGTTACTTCAGCCATCAAATAAAATAAATAAAAACACAATCCCAAAAACATACTACCTGTATCAAATTTGTAATCGTTATAAATAACGTAAACAAAAACTGCTAACAAAGAGCCAAACATTTTAATTAAAATTCCGCCCATTACACTTCTAATAAAAACATTTGGGTTTTTATTTTTCATGGATTTGATTTGTAAAGCCAATGTGATTAAACTTAAGCAAAAGAAAAATAAATTGGCAGCCCAAAGTAGTGATGTGTCAAAATGAAAACGATTCAATCCTATGTTTTTTAATAACGAAATTAGTATTGACAACAAAGTGAAAACAAGAAATAGTAAAGCTGATTTTTTAAAAAAAAGAAGCATGTTTATTTTTTTTTGTTGGTATCAATAACAATTTTAATAATGGTAGCCGTAATTAAAAGTAAAGGAAAAACCCAAGTGGCAATGGGCGTTTTGAATTTTAAATATTTATCTACTTGAATGCCGCCAAATATACAAATAAGCAAACCGCCAATCAATTGAGATGACAGGCTTAAATATTTTAATCCATTGTTTTTCTTATTCATCTTCCTCTCTTGAGGCGGGTAATGATAACACTATATCTTTTTCACCCATAATGCATTTTCCATTAAAAGTAACTGTACTTTCCATTTGGAGTTTTCCGACATGAATATTACCATTGATGATTGAATTGCCTATCAAATTCAATTGTCCAGTCATTTTAATATCGCCATTTACGGTTCCTAAAATGTCGGCCTGGCTTCCATTGAGATTACCTTCGATTATACCTTGTTGGCCAATAATAATTTTTGCTTTACAATTTATATTGCCAATCAACTTGCCATCAATTCTAATATCTCCCACGCTATCCATATCACCTTTAATAATGGAATCTGAACTAATAATACTTATTGATTGAAGTTCTTGATTGAATTCTGTTTTAGACTTTTGTTGAAACATGAGTAAATAATTTATAGGTAATTAAAAAAAGATGGAAAATTTTAATCATCAATATTTTCCAATTTTGGCATTTTTAGGTTGTTGGTGTCTTTTATCACAATTTTTCCTTTTAGCACTTTCTCAATATTTTCATAATAAATATGCTGTTGATTTAAAGCTTTTTCCATTGAATCTGTTCTGGCTTTTAGCATTCTAAACTCTTTTATTTGCTTTACATTTCCATAACCAACTCCAGGTAAATAATACTTTAAAGGCGTAAAAATAATTAAAGAAGCCGTTAAGGCCACCAATAAAACAAAAAGGGTACTCATTGAAATATACACACTCAATCTTGTAAGTTTGAATTTGACCACTTCTTCGTAAGTGTCCTCATTCATTAACACCAATCTGTAATTGTTTTTTAAACGTTTTAACCTGTTTGTAATATCTGACTGATTCATATTTTAAATTTATGAACTAAATTTTATCCTCTTTTAGTGTGTAAACATACAATTTCTAAGATAAAGTTGATTTACTCTGTATAAAAAATCCGAATAAATCATGCTTAAATTCGAATTTCTTAAATCCCAATCTATTTATTTTGTTTAAATGGGGTGAAATTCAATTGTATTTTTCCGTTAAACTTTTGAGTTCAGTCGTCTTTTTTTATTGCTGTAAGGCAAAAATTGCCGATATTTAACCGCATTAAATATTTTCAAATTCATGAATGGGAAGACTTACCATTATTTAACGATAATATGTTTGTTTGTGATGATTTCATTTTCAGGAATTGCACAACCAACTTGGACATTTGACCCTTTTGGAAAAGAAAAAAAACCAAAAGAATACGAGGAGAAAAAATTAGGATCGGAAAAAACAGCGGATAAAAAATTCACCAAACTTCGTCGTTTTATTCAAAACAATGTAACACACTACAATTATTATTTCAACGCAAACAATAAAATTAATAAAGTATTAGAGTCGGCAAAAGCTGCCCAGCAAGATGATTATGCTAAGTTGTTAAGTTTTTATCCATATACTTTAGACAACACATCTCAACAAGCAACGGAATTGGATTCTGTAATTTATAAATCTACAGCAGGAATATTACTACATGATTTAAGAACAGATTGGGTTGATAATATGTATTTTCTAATTGGGAAAGCATATTATTTCAGAAAGATTTTTGACACGGCTGCGCTTACATTTCAGTTTATAAATTATAATCTTTTTCCAAGAGCTAAAAATGAAGATGATAATCGAATCGTTGGCGCAAATAGTTCTGCTACATTAACCAAGCTTTCCATTGCAGATAAAGAAAAGCGAAATATTTTTAAGCGTATATTTTCAAAACCCCCAAGTAGAAACGAAGCGTTGATTTGGTTGGCAAGAAATTACATTGATGCCGATCAATTTGGAGAATCTGCTGGATTAATAAATATACTTCAAGAAGATCCCAATTTGCCCATTAGATTAAAAGACGATTTAGATCAAGTAAATGCATATTGGTATTTTAAGCAAGGTGGTTATGATAGTGCTGCCGTATATCTTGAAAAGGCGTTGACAAGTGCAGATAATAAAGCAGATTTAGCCAGATGGCAGTATTTATTGGCGCAGTTATATGAAATGACGGGAAATTATGATAAAGCAAACGAATATTTCAGTGTGGCAGGAAAACGCACAGTGGATCCACTTATGGATATTTTTGCGCATTTGAATAATGCAAAAATGCTTCGGGATTCGGGCAATAGCAAAGCATTGGATGAAAGTATAGTGCAGCTTTTGAAAATGGTAAAGCGAGACAAATATGAAGCGTACAGAGATATCATTTTTCACAGCGCCGGAATTTTAAGCATGAAAAAGCCGGATACTACGGCAGCGATTGCTTTCTATGAAAAAAGTCTTAAGGTAAATGAAACCAATGCGGCGTATAAAAACAAAGTACATCTTGCATTGGGTAGAATTGCATACGTACAAAAACAATATAAATCAGCAGCTGATCATTACGATAGTTTGGATATAGCTGAGCCTACATTGCAACCCGACTCTATTGAAGTTGTAGAAAGAAAAGAAAGTTTGCGTAAGGCTGCAAATCAACTCGAGATTATTTTACTAGAAGATAGTTTACAAATGATTGCCATGTTGCCTGAAGCGGAAAGAGATGCGTTATTGAAAAAACTTGTGAAAAAATCACGTAAGGATGCCGGTTTGAAGGAGGTAAATGTAATAGATGAGGGTAATAAATTAAGTAGTTTTTCAGAAGATAAAAATGCATCACCAGATTTATTTAAAACGGCCACAAAAGGGGAATGGTATTTTTACAATGCATCAGCAAAATCAAAAGGCTATTCTGCGTTTAAGTCAAAATGGGGAGACAGAGAAAATTTAGATAATTGGAGACGAAAATCTGCATCAGATGCAATCGTAATAAATGCAACAGATCCATTAGCACCTGCAGATAGTAGCAACGCACAAGCAGCGAATAATTCGGAAATTTCTTTTGAATCATTGTTATTAAGTTTGCCCTTAACTCCTGAGAAATTAGATAGCAGTAATGAAAAAATTGCGACAGCATTATTAACACTCGCTGAAATATTCCAAAACGAATTACAAGATTACGAAGAAGCCATTTATACCTATGATATTTATTTACAAAGATTTCCAACACGATTGAAAGAAGGGGAAGTGTATTTGGGATTATATTATTGTTATACAAAAATTCCAGATTTAGAAAAAGCAGCTTATTTTAAAAGTTTACTGGATTCTTCCTTTATTCAATCTGTTTCTGCAAAGAAATTAAACGACCCCATATCGTTACAACCTGAGAAAAACAATCCTGCAGTTTCGAAAAAATACCAAGATATTTATAGCCTGTTTTTTCAAGAGAAATATGATACCGCTTTCGAAATGAAAAAGATTGCGGACAGTGTTTATGGCAAACAATATTGGACGCCTCAATTATTGTTTATAGAATCGATGTACTATGTGAAATGTGGTTATGATAGTGTAGCGGTAAACAATTTAAATACTTTAATAGGATTGCATCCTGAGTCGCCATTAGCAGAGAAGGCAAAAGCTTTGATTGATGTATTGACCCGTAGAAAAGAAATCGAATCGTATTTAAACAAACTGGAAATTAAAAGGGTAGAGGAAGATGATAAAATAATGATTCCATCAGATCAGAAGATAGAACGTAAAGCCGTTGATGCAGCTAAAAAAACAGAGCCGAAAATTACTGGTTTAAAATCAATGGTGAAGATGAAAGACTCGTCCATACAGATGTTGCCAGGGACTTTTGAAGGTGTTTTTAAATGGCAACCAGATAAACCACATCTTGTTGTAATGATACTAAAAGAAGTAGATCCGGTTTATGTGAATGAGGCTAAAGTTGCCTTTCAGCGGTTTAATTCATCCAACAATTTTAGTACAAAAAATATTGTAAAAGATGCGTTGGACACAAAAAACAATTTATTGGTTTTTTCTTCATTTGAAAATGCCCAAAATGCTTCAAACTATTTGGATAAAATAAAAAAAGCAGCTCCATCACAAATCTCTTGGTTGCCTGCTTCGAAGTATATGTTTATAATTATTCATGAAGAAAATTTAATTAAATTGAAATCCAATAAAGATGTAGAAACGTACAAGAAATTATTAAATAACCAATATCCAGGAAAATTTTAAAAAATAACTTGATTTCCAATTTTGAATATTAGCGTATGAAAAAATCAGTTTTAATATTGTGGCGCATATTTTTCGGCGGGTTTCTATTGTTGATATTGATTTTTGTTGCTGCAAACTTTGGTTTGTTTGGGAAGATGCCTTCAATTCAACAACTTGAAAATCCAGAGGCAGATTTAGCGAGTGAAATTATTAGTGCAGATGGCGTATTAATGGGAAAGTATTATGCAGAAAATAGAAGTGAAGTAAAATACAGCGAGATTTCTCCAAACGTAATAAATGCTTTAATTGCTACTGAGGACGAGCGATTTTATGATCATTCTGGAGTAGATGCAAAAGCGTTGGCACGCGCTTTAATTTCTTTGGGACGTCTGGGAGGTGGTAGCACACTTACCCAACAATTGGCTAAAATGATGTTGGGGCAGGGTAAAGGGAATTCGTTTGTAAGAGGCTCACAAAAAATTAAAGAATGGATTGTAGCGGTAAAATTGGAACGAAATTTTACAAAAGAGGAAATCATAACATTATATTTAAACCACGCTCCGTGGGGTAATGTGTATGGGATTAGAAATGCATCTAAAACGTATTTTCAAAAAGAGCCAATAAATTTAAAAATTGAAGAAGCCGCAGTTTTAATTGGCATGTTGAAGGGATTTATTTACGAGCCAATCAGACATGCTAAATTATCTCTCGAAAGAAGAAACATTGTAATTAATCAGATGGCTTTGGCGCATACGCCTTATCTTACTCAAACGGAAGCGGATGCGTTAAAAAGAAAGCCATTAATTACGAATTATAAAAAAATTGATGAAAACATTGGATTGGCACCATATTATCGTTCTGTTTTGGTAAACGTTTTGAAAGATTGGTGTAAAAACAATAAGAACCCAAAAACAGATGAACCATATAATTTATACAGAGATGGATTGAAAATTTATACGACTATAGATTCAAGAATGCAGAAGTATGCGGAGAAAGCAGTAGAAGAACATATGCCCGTATTACAAAGAAAATTGAATGAGTATTTTAAATATAGAGGAGATGAATTATGGGAAGGTCATGACAATGTTGTTGTTGCTGCTATGAAATTTACAGAACGATGGAAAAACATGGAAGAAGAGGGCATTGATAGCAGTGAAATTAGAAAGTCATTTTTAGTACCTGTAAAAATGAAAATATTTTCATGGTGGGGGAATAAAAATCACGAATTAGATACGGTAATGACTCCATTCGATTCAATTAAATACCACAAGCAATTGCTACAAACTTCATTTGCTGCCATGGACCCTCGAACAGGAGAAATAAAAGCATGGGTTGGAGGTATTGATTACAAGTGGTTTAAGTATGATCACGTTTCAGCAAATCGTCAAGTAGGTTCAACATTTAAACCTTTATTATACACGCTTGCCGTTACAGATGCCGGATATACGCCACAAACATACATTCCTGGCGGTCCTTTAACACTCAGTGGAAAAACAATCAGTACGGGAGGGGGAACTATGGCATATTGTTTGGCTAAATCTTTAAATGGAGCAGCATGGCATTTGATGGGAACTATTGGCGTAAAAAGAACAATTGAGTTTGCAAAACAATGTGGCATCACCGCAAAATTGCCCAAATATCCTTCAATTGCGCTAGGAGCTGCTGAAATTCCGATGTTGCAAATGTTGCAGGCGTATACTATGTTTCCTAATAAAGGATATAACACACCACCTGTTTATTTAACTCGTATTGAAGATAGAGATGGTAATTTAATAAAAGAGTTTCCGATTTCACAAAGTAAAGAACTCATTAGTGAAGCAGATGCTTATTCAATGGTTAAAATGATGCAAGGTGTTGTTCAATTTGGTACAGCTAGAAGAATTCAGAGCTATAATTTGCCAGTAAAATCAGCAGGTAAAACGGGTACTACAAACGGAAATACTGATGGTTGGTTTATGGGATATACACCTGAATTGCTTGCTGGTACTTGGGTTGGTTGCGAAGATCCATTTATTCCTATTTATTCCAATAATAGTGGTGGCGCTGAAATGGCGGCACCTAAATGGGGTATTTTTATGCGTAGTGTATACGCGGATAAGAAATTGAATTATGGAAAAATTACAGAGTTTGAACAACCACTTGAACTAAAAAATGATCCCATTTATGCAGAATCCAATTTTGCGAATATTGCTACAACAGGTGATAGTTTGAATCAAGAATCCGGAAATGAAAATAGCGATGACTTTTTTATAAATGAACAAACTGATGAGTTTATAGATGATAAGCAAATTCCTAAAACGCCAACTGATTCTAATAAATCAAAATCAAAACAAAAACCAACACCAAAAACACAACCAGAATACTAATTAATTTTAAGTCCCAAGATTTTTAAAGAGTAATGTTTGCAATCCATAATGGCAATGTCTTTTAAATTGCCCCATGTTTCAAAACCTAATGATTCACACATTTTAATGCTGTTCGTGTTGTGTTCAAAAACAAATCCAAGCAATGTATGTATATTAAGTTCTGAGACTTTTGAAATAGAATATTCCAACATTTTTTTTCCAAATCCCATTTTTCTAAAATGCTCATGTATGTAAATGCTGATTTCTGCTGTGCCATCATAAGCGGGTCGTCCATAAAAATCTTGAAAACTAATCCATCCTATGATGGCATTGTTTTCATTTTCAACAACCCATAAAGGTCTTTTGCTGTGGTGTTGATTAAACCAATTTATTTTATTTGAAACGGATACTGGCTCCGTGTCGGCTGTTACCATTCTGCTATCAACAGTAGAATTATAAATAGCTACTATCATTGGAAGGTCATCAATTGTTGCATTTCTAAATTGCATGAAATAATGTTTAAGTCAAAAGTTAAAATTAAAAATTTAAAAAAGAAGAATCGAAATTTTATTTTTCATACTAGCTTGCAATGAGGTTTTAATAAATACGAATACCCAAATTGTTTATCTGCATCAAAATGTCGGATTAAATTTTGAATAAAAAAAGGGCTGACGTTTTTATCGTCAACCCCTTTAAATTATTTAATAAGATTAATTATTAAGCCACCGCTTTATTAACCAAGCTTGCTGCTTCACTCAACAATATGGCACTTTGTACTTTCAATCCACTTTCGTCAATTAATTTCTTAGCCACATCTGCATTCGTTCCTTGTAATCTCACAATAATTGGAATTTCGATATTGCCAATGCTTTGGTAAGCATCAATAACCCCTTGTGCTACACGATCACAACGAACAATACCACCAAAAATATTAATTAAGATTGCTTTTACTTTTGGATCTTTCATAATGATACGGAATCCAGCTTCCACTGTTTGCGCATTTGCGGTACCACCTACGTCTAAGAAATTTGCTGGTTCTCCACCACTTAATTTAATCATATCCATTGTAGCCATTGCTAATCCTGCACCATTTACCATACAACCTACATTGCCATCTAATTTCACGAAATTCAAATTGAATTTTCCAGCTTCTACTTCTGTAGGATCTTCTTCAGACAAATCTCTCAAAGCCGCTACATCCTGATGACGCATCAACGCATTGTCGTCAATATTCATTTTACAATCCACAGCAATGATTTTTTCATCACTCGTTTTAAATAATGGATTGATTTCGAGCATGCCACAATCTAACTCTAGGTATGCATTGTATAAATTGGTTACAAATTTTACGCAGTTTTTAAATGCTTCGCCACTTAATCCTAAGTTGAAAGCGATTTTTCTAGCCTGAAAACCTTGTAGTCTTCCACCTGGATGTATATATTCTTTATAGATTTTTTCAGGGGTATCGTGCGCTACATCTTCAATGTTCATTCCGCCTTCGGTGCTATACATTACTACATTCATACAACTGCTTCTATCCATTAAAATAGACAAATAAAATTCTTTTACAGGATTTGGTCCATCATAATATACATCTTGAGCAACCAATACTTTATTTACCAATTTACCTTCAGGGCCAGTTTGTATGGTTACTAAAGTGCCACCCAAGATATTGCCAGCAATGGTAACTACATCTTCCATGCTTTTTCCTACTGCTACACCACGTTGGTCTTTTCCAATGATACTTCCTTTTCCTCTTCCCCCCGCATGAATTTGTGCTTTTACTACAGCAAACTTGCTTCCAAATTGTGCGTGAATTTGACGATACGCATCTTCTGCTTCCTTAGAAGAGCTGCATGCAATCCCTTCTTGTACTGGGACGTTAAATTTTTTAAGTAGTTCTTTGGCTTGATATTCGTGTAAATTCATTTCTTATTTTTTTGCGAAGATAAGAAAAACTTCCATCGATAAACATTAAGAAAAATGATATTAAAATTTTCCATTTTGAACGCACATTTCATTAAATTACGAACTATTATAAAAACAATTCAATTTAAATTATGCGTATTTTCTTGGTTGGTTTTATGGGTACTGGAAAATCCCATTGGGGAAAGATTTGGGCAAGCCAACATAATTTAAAATTCATTGATCTTGATCTTGAAATCGAACAAAAAACAGGGTTGAGGGTAGATGAGATTTTTGAAAAAAAAGGAGAAGATTATTTTAGAAATGTAGAAGCTCAAATACTGATTGAGATGGAGCAATATGACAATTGTATTATAGCCTGCGGTGGTGGAACGCCTTGTTTTAAAAACAATATGGAATGGATGAACGATAACGGCTTAACTGTTTTGTTACATTCAACGCCATCAAAAATATTGGAGAATATCATAAATGACAATAAAGAACGTCCCCTTTTAAAAAAAATAAACAAAGGCGAACTGCTTTTTTTTATTGAAATGAAACTCAAAGAAAGAATAGATTTTTACAATAAGGCAAATTTTAAACTTCCGGCATTTGAATTAAATTCCAATTCAATAGATACAATTCTCAACATAAAATCAACCTGTTAAATAATGAACCATTTTTTTTTAAAAATTGCAATAATCGTTTCTGCACTTAGTGTTGCATTGGGCGCTTTTGCAGCACATGCACTAAAAAATATTATTCCTGCAACTTCTTTAATTACTTTTGAAACCGGTGTGCGTTATCAATTTTATCATGCCTTTGCCCTATTGATTTCTTCTACCGTTTTGTACAAAAACTGCAATCAACGTTTTGTGATTCTTGCTTGTAGATTCTTTTCTTTTGGTTTAATTTTTTTCTGCGGGTCTTTATATTTATTAGCAATGCTTGGTCCAGATTATAAGTTCCTTGGCGCAATTACACCCATTGGTGGTATGTGTTTTATTATAGGGTGGATTTTTCTTTTTGCTTCCATTTATCCCAAAAACGTCAACCAGAAAAGTTAAGGTTCATAATTTTTTCAATCAAGGATTTAATACCTTTGTTTATCATGGCTAAAAAAGAAAAAAACATCACAAACACTAAAGATGCAGATCTAAAGCAGGAGAAATTACAACGAGTATCGTTCAAACAATTCATTAATGACGAAAGAACCCATAAAATAACGGGCAGTATATTAGTGTTGATGTCTTTACTTCTATTTGTTTCTTTTACTTCTTATCTGTCTACTTGGGATGAAGATCAGGATAAATTAATTTCAGAAGGAAGTAAATTGTTTTGGGGTACAGACACAGAAGTGGCAAATTTAATGGGCACTTTTGGTGCTTTTGTAGCTCATCTGTTTATGTACAAAGGATTTGGTGTAGCCTCTTATTTATTTTGCGGATTCTTTTTTGTTATTGGCGTTAATTTATTATTCAGCAAATCGGTTTTTTCTGTTGTTAGAAATTTACGATATTTAATTATCGGACTTCCTTTATTAAGCATTACAGCTTCTGCTTTTTTTTCTACAAATCCATTCCCATGGGGTGGTGCAGTTGGTGATTTAAGCAAACTTTGGTTGTTTAAAGTCATCGGTTCTTTTGGCACTTTTGCATTTATTTTTATTTCTTTTTGGGCCTATGTTATTTGGCGATTTAATCCTTCATTCAATAAATTATTGCAGGCTATAAAAAATAAATCTGCTAATGTAGATGAGGTGCCTATAATAGAAACCCAAGAGCCGGATAAGCCAAAAAAAGAAATACAAGAAGAAGCGAAGTTGTTTATTGCTTCTAGTGTTGAAGAAAAAGATTCACACTTGGAAGTTGTAGAAAAAGAAGAAACTGAACCGATAGATGAAGATTTGGATAATGCAGATATTATTCAAGAGATACCAACAAATACACAAGGGTTAGAGCTTGAAATTAAAAAAGTAGAACCAGAAATTAAAGAAGAGGAAGTTTCAGAGAAAAAAGTTTCTGTTACGCCTTATGACCCAATTCTTGATTTACGTGATTACAAATTTCCAACACTAGATTTACTTGAAAATCATGGTAGCGAAAAAATTATTCAGGACCCACAAGAGTTGGAAAAAAATAAAAATCAAATCATCAATACGCTGAAGAATTACGATATCAGCATTCAAAAGATTTCCGCTACCGTAGGTCCAACCGTAACTTTATACGAAATTATTCCTGCTGCTGGGGTGCGCATTTCTCGAATCAAAAATCTAGAAGATGATATCGCGCTAAGTTTGGCTGCGCTTGGTATTCGTATCATTGCTCCAATTCCTGGAAAAGGAACAATAGGTATAGAAGTGCCGAATGCAAAAAAGACAATCGTGAGCATGAAAACTTTGTTGTCTGCGGATAAATTCACAAAAAATAATTTCGCACTGCCAATTGCTATTGGTAAAAAAATCGATAATGAAAATTTCATTGTAGACTTAGCCAGCATGCCGCATTTGTTGATGGCGGGTGCAACCGGTCAGGGTAAATCTGTGGGGTTAAATGCGATATTGGTTTCATTGCTTTACAGCAAACATCCGTCACAATTGAAATTTGTTTTGGTGGATCCCAAAAAAGTGGAATTGAGTATTTACAAAACAATTGAACGTCATTTCTTAGCGAAGCTTCCAGGCGAAGAAGATGCCATTATCACGGATACAAAGAAAGTGGTTCATACATTGAATGCGTTGTGTATAGAAATGGATAATCGTTATGACTTATTAAAAGAAGCAGGTTGCAGAAACATTAGAGAATACAACGAAAAATTTGCAGAAAGAAAATTGAATCCAGAAAAAGGGCATCAGTTTTTACCATTCATCGTTTTGGTAGTGGATGAGTTTGCAGATTTAATTATGACAGCCGGAAAAGAAGTAGAGATGCCTATTGCGCGTTTGGCTCAATTGGCGCGCGCGGTAGGTATACATTTGATCATTGCTACACAAAGACCTTCTGTAAACATCATCACAGGTACCATTAAAGCCAATTTCCCTGCGCGTATAGCCTTTAAGGTGAGTAGCAAAATTGATAGTCGTACCATTTTGGATGCGGGTGGTGCGGAGCAATTGATTGGTAAAGGTGATATGCTTATCAACTACAATGGTGAAATTGTTCGTTTACAATGTGCTTTTGTAGATACACCAGAAGTGGATAAAATAGTTGATTTCATTGGCGACCAACGCGGTTATCCTCAGGCGTTTATGTTGCCTGAATATATTGATGAAAAAGATGCAGACGGGAAAGATTTTGATGTAAACGATAAAGATGCCTTATTTGAAGATGCAGCAAGATTGATTGTGAGCAGCCAAAGCGGAAGCACTTCTTTATTGCAAAGAAGAATGAAGCTTGGATATAACCGTGCCGGCAGATTAATGGATCAACTGGAAGCCGCCGGAATTGTAGGTGCAAGTCAAGGCAGTAAAGTAAGGGATGTATTGGTAAAAACAGAAGCCGAATTGCAGGAGATTTTGAATAGGCTTTTGTAGGGGTTGAGGTTTGGGAAGTTCGAGAGGTT
>CANKLV010000016.1 GCA_947483415.1 Chitinophagaceae bacterium | reverse complement strand
GGAATGACCATCAATTGGTATTCGGATTCTTTAGCAACAAACTTATTACAATCAGGTACGGTAACTGGGTTGAATAAATTTATAACACCTTCATTGTCATCTACTACTTTGTATTGGGCTGTTCAAATAAATTTAACCACAGGTTGTAAATCAGCAGCAAGCAAAAGGGTTACGACAACAATCAACCCTCGTCCTGCAAGTCCTACAGTTACCAATGGATCTAGATGTGGATCAGGAAGGGTAACGTTAACAGCTGTTGCTCCAACAAATCCGGCAGGTACATTGGCTTGGTATAGCACTACAACTGGAGGGGCATCATTAAGTACAACTACTTCATATCAAACTCCATCTTTATCGGTTTCAACTACTTATTATGTAGAAGCGAGAACAACATCAACAGGATGTTTGTCTTTGTTAAGAAGTCCGGTTGTTGCGAGCATTAATGCAATTCCTGCTGTACCAGTTGCAGTTGGAGCTTCACGTTGTGGTACAGGAACAGTAACCATTGGAGCTACACCAGCTTCAGGACTAACTGTAAATTGGTACTCTGCTGCTACCAATGGCACTTTATTACTTTCAAATTCTTTAACGTACACAACGCCTAGTATCACTGCAACTAGGACGTATTATGCACTAGCAAGAAATGCAACCACAACATGTACTTCAACTTCAAGGACAGCTGTAACAGCAACAGTTTCAACAACTACACCTGCAAGACCAACAACATTGTCTGGGTTGGTTTCTATTTGTCCAATTGTAGGAACAGCAAATGGAACTACATATACAGCTTCATCTGTAACAGGGATTTCATCATATAAATGGAGTGTTCCAACCGGAGCTGTGATTGATAGTGGAAGTACAGGTTTGAAAATCAGAGTAAGATTTATTTCTGCAGGAACTAATGATAGCATTAATGTA
Organism: Chitinophagaceae bacterium; assembly: GCA_947483415.1. Classification (GTDB taxonomy): domain Bacteria; phylum Bacteroidota; class Bacteroidia; order Chitinophagales; family Chitinophagaceae; genus Ferruginibacter. The sequence goes on along the minus strand of CANKLV010000016.1, from coordinate 17,456 downwards.
CAATCTAATAATGGTTGCTTGAGTGCGAAAAGAGGTGTTAAATTAACAACAACAGGATGTGCTAATACACTTACTGCAAAAGGTGATGCCATCATATCATCAACTGTGAAATTTTCTATTGATGTATTCCCTAATCCTTCACAAAATAAATTTTCAGTAAAAGCAAACACGAATTCAACTGAAAGTATCAAAATAAATATTCTTGATATTCAAGGAAGAATTTTGAAAACCATTTCTTCAAATGCTACTAATGTAATTGATTTTGGAAATGATTTAAAACCAGGTTTGTATTTTTTGAAAATTCAACAAGGGAAAAATACCATCACACAAAAGATTTTCAAGTTATAAAACTGAAAAAGTTGATTTCAAAAGTGCCGTCTGATGAATACAGACCGCACTTTTGATTTAAACCACAAACCACAAACCACAAACAACCATTTTTCTCAACTGTTTAACAAGTCAATCAAAATAGGATGCTTATTTTCATGAGCTAAAGAAACTATTATGAAAAATAAAATATTAAGATTGATTGTATTGATTTTATTGTCTCAACAATTTGTAATTGCACAAAACGATTACAAACATTCAGTTTTAAACAAAAGTAATTTTCTAAATCCATTAGCTAAATTTAGTAATGAATGGAATAAGGAGGTTTATAGCAAATGCAATACGGCAAAGGACTTGAAGTATCTTTCAAACACAGAACAAGATGTGATTTGGATATTAAATATGGTCAGACAAAATCCTGTTTTGTTTTTAAATTCTGTAATGCTTGATTCTAAATCCGATGTTTTCAAAACCCCAAAAGAACGCTCTTCTTATTATAATTCACTTGTAGCTGATTTGAAAATTCTAACTCCAAATCAAAAGCCATTGATGCCAGATTCGAATTTATTTGTTTCAGCTAAATGCCATGCATATGAATCGGGGAAAACCGGTTATGTTGGCCATGATAGAAAAAAGAATGCATGTATTGAAGACTTTTACGGAGAATGTTGTTATTATGGCTTGGAAGACCCTTTTGTTGTTGTGATTTCGTTGCTAATTGATGAAAAAATTCGTTCTTTAGGCCATAGAAAAATTATGCTCAGTAAAGCGTTTTCTTTTATTGGCGTTTCTACTCAGTCACATATTGATTATGGAACAAATACCGTTTTGGATTTTAAATAACCAATAGCTTTTGGTTGAGGATTTTTTAAGAAATTTGATCTAATGGGATAGTTGCTATTAAATTATACCCTTTATTTATTGCAGAAATGACTTGCAACTCTCCATTAAAAAGTTCAATACGTCGTTTTATATTTGCTAACCCAATACCATTTTTCATTTTTGATTCATCAAATCCAATGCCGTTATCTGAAATTTCCATTTTCAAAAATTCCTTTTCAACATAGAGTTTAATTTCAATTGTAGTTGCTTTTGAATGACGAATAATGTTTCGCAATTGTTCTTGAGCTATGCGATATAAATTAAGCTGCAAATCTTTGCTTAATTTGTAATTCTCTTCATCAAATTCAATACTCAAATTAGTGATATATTGATTTTCAAAATTAATGTTCAAAAGCAATTCTGAAAAAGTTTCCTCTAAATTAATATTGCCAAATGTAGATGGAGCTAATCTATGAGACAAGTTTCGAATTTCTTCTAATGCCAAATTTATAAAATGATGTGATTTGTTCAGCCATTTTAGGTTAGTTTCAGGAACTCCATCTTTTAACATATCTAAGCTCAAATTACTACTCGCTAAAATCTGACAAACATTGTCATGCAATTCAGCACCAATCTCATACCGTTCATCTTCTTGTGTTTTAATTATTGCTCTGGTTATGCGATGCTCTAGTTTTATTTTTTCAGTAACATCAATGGCAATTACAGACTCGTAAACGGTTTCTTTGATGTAATACAAATTGCTGTAAATATCTACATCAATAATTTCACCTGATTTTTTTCTATGTTTAAATCTTCCTTTGAAAACTTTGTCATTAAAAGAAAGCTCTTTTGATTTAATAAATTTATCATGCTCCGATAGGTCATCAATTACAATATCAAATAGTTTCATTTTTAAAAACTCATCTTTTGAATATCCATATTGATCAACGGCAGCTTGATTTACTTGAAAAAATTGAAGTGTATTTACTTTGAAAATCCACATTGGTTGCGGACTAAGTTCAAACAAATTACTATATCTTTTTTCAGATTCTTCAAGTAATAAAGTTGATTTTTTTCTTTCAATACTGTATAAAATACTTTTAATCAATGAGCTTGCATTAATGTCGTCTTTTACCAAATAATCAGAAATGTTAAATGAAAGTGCACGTATGCTAAATTGAATATTGGTAAATCCTGTTAGGATAATTACTGGAGTGATATTTGCAACTTCTACAATTTGCTTAATTAAGTTTTCACCTGAATTGTCGGGCAATGTAAGGTCTAAAAGGATTACATCAAATACATTTTCTTTTAGTATGCTATATGCTGGTTCAAATCTATTCGCATTGGTAATGGATAAATTTTCTACTTTTTCTTCTAAATAATCTTTTATGAGTAAATAATCTCCAAAATTATCTTCAATTACTAAAACTTTTAAATTTTGCAACTCGCTCATTTGCCTAATTTTTGTGATTTGGTAATTGAGCTACATTCACCCAAAAATCTTCGATTTTTTCAATGGTTTTAGAAAACTCTTCAATATTCACCGGCTTAGTAATGTAGCAATTTGCATAATGTTTATATGAACTAATAATATCCTTTTCAGATGAAGAGGTAGTTAGCATTATAACAGGAATATGTCTTAAATTCTCGTTTGATTTGATGTGAATTAAAACCTCTTGTCCATTTTTTTTGGGTAGATTAATGTCGAGTAAAATAAGATCAGGTAAATTTTGAGAATTTGAAGTTAGAATGTCATCCAAATATTCAATAGCGATTAATCCATTTTTTGCTATTTCTAGATGGCCCACCATTTTTCTTTCTTCTAGTGCTTCTTTTGTTAGGATGATATCTCCAGCATTATCCTCAACGAGTAATATGTTTAATTTTTTCATAATTGCTTGTTTGTTTTTTCTGGGATATTATATGAACGTGCTCTATATACTGAATCCAAACTGAATTAATTTAATAAGCATGAACATTCATTTTTATTCAATTTAAGTAATTTTTTCTAAACTGGAATAGTAAAATGAAATTCACAACCCATATTTTTTTCTGAGTTCAACCAAATTGAGCCTCCAATACTTTCAATAATTTTTTTCGTAATGGCTAGTCCAATACCTGTTCCACTATATTCTTCTACACTATGTAATCTTTGAAAAATAACGAAAATCTTATCGTGATATGCCTGTTCAATACCAATTCCATTATCTGAAACCACAAAATGCCAGTGTGATTTTTCGGGATAACATGTTATGGTTATCTCTGTAGGGCAGCCTGTTTTATGATATTTTAATGCATTACTTATTAAATTCTGAAATACTTGCCGAATGGGTGTTTTATGGCTATTTATGATTGGTAAATCGATTTTTAGAATCTTAGCATTAAGTTCAAGAATTTGTTGGCTATGCAAAATTTCTATTTCTTGAATAACTTCATTGATATCAATATCGTTTAGCTTTTCATTCGATTTTCCCGCTCTTGAATATTCTAAAAGATCTAAAATGATAAGCCGCATTCGTTTTGCACCATCTACAGCATAATAAATATATTCTTTCGCTTTTTCATCAAGAGATTCGCCATATTTTTTCTCTAATTGTGATAAAAAACTGGTTACCATTCGAAGGGGTTCTTGTAAATCATGAGAGGCTACATAGGCAAATTGCTCTAATTCGCTATTGGTTTTTTTTATTGATTCTAATGCTTCATTCAACTGAATCTCTATTTGTTTTCTTTCCGTAATGTCTAGACCATAACCAATCACAAATCTTAAAGAATCATTTTCAAAATAGGGGTAAAAATTTCGCATGACACAATTGGTACTCCCATCTGATTTTTTATGTTCATCTATCCATTGTATTGTCTTTTTTTGACCAACAGCATCTTCAAAAATATCCCATCTTCTTTTTGCCATTGTATCATCGATTCCTTTCATTCTTGCATAATCGAAATCATTCTTGTTGATCATCCAATTTCTGATTTCATCATTTTGAATGGCATGCTTATTTAAAAATATATAATTGTGGTCTGGTGAAAAAACTGCAATGTCTGTTGGGATATTATTCAATATATCTTCATTCAATTTTTTTTGCTTTTCAATTTCATGGCTAATTTTAATTCTATCAGATATGTCTCTTTCTATGACTACCCAATTTATTAAAATATTGTCATCATTGAAAACCGGGTTCATTGATAAATCAATCCAATACAATATTCCATTTTTCTTTTTCTTGTCAAGTTGAATTTGAAACGGTATCTGATTTTTTATATTATTAATGATTAAATCGGAAATATCTTTATTACTATGCGGATTTGAAATAAACAATGGTGCCTCTCCTAATAATTCAGATTCGCCGTAACCTGAAATTTTCGAATAGGCTTCATTTACATAAATAATTTCCAATGTGCTATTTGCTTTCAATATTAGAATGCCATCATTGGTATTTGTGGCCACGAATTGCAATAGTTTCAAACGTAGCTCCTCATTTTTCTGATTGGTTATTTCGCGCATTGCACCAGTCATTTTAATGGCTACACCGTTTTTATTTCGTACAATAAATCCATTATCTGCTACAAAAGAGTATATCCCATCAGCTTTTAGATATCTATATTCATGCTTCCAAAAATCCGCTTCCGAATCAATTGCATTTGATATGCTATTCATCAATTGATCAAAATCTTCTGGATGTATTCTTGTATTCCATACATCTATACTTTGTTGACCATTTTGAGTTTTATATCCAAAATATTTTTCAAACCCATCTCCGTAAAAAATCTCACCAGTTAATATATTCCAATCCCATATCGCTTCTGAAGTGGCTTTATTTACATTCGCGTATCTTTTATTGTTCTCCTCAAGTAAAATCCTTGTTTTTTCAAGTTGATTTTGACTTTCTATTAACTTTTTTTTCTGCTCGTTTAATTTATGAACAAGTTGTTTTAATTCGTCATTTACAATTTCCTGTTTTTTTAATAAATCAAGTAGGTCAATCAATGAATTGTGGGGCGCAAAATCTAATAAGTTTAGTCCCGAATTATTTAGTGTTTCCGTGGAGTCAAACCAAGCAGCCCCTGAAAAAATAATTTGATGACTGTCGGCTAGGTAGTTAAATTGGCCTTTTAATAATATATCTAAAGCACTTTTTGATTTTATAAAAACAAGCTGATTGGTTGTAGATGTGATTTCTGAAAAATTAATTTCGGGTAGTAAAGGCCTTTCTATCTTGAAGAAGTCTAAAAACGGATTATTCTTGCAATTAGGGGCAATTTTTTCTATCGAAGGCCCATAGTTTTGTATAATCAGATTTTCATCGAATAAAATGTAAAAGGGGAATATTTTTGAAAATTCCGCTAAATCAAAATGAATCTTATTGTTCATACTTTACCAACTTACTTTAAAAACTTCATGATTATTGCCAGCGTCTCTACTTTCTAAAAGTAAAATATCAATTTCTGTTTCAAACATTTTCCCTAACCCAGACAATAGACCATGTACGAAATCTTTTAATCCCTCATGTTTTGAAAAATAATGAATATTTATGTTGTTTGTTTCAATGTCGCTTACTTTAAATTCAGGAGGGGTTAATTTAGGATACAGCAGCATAATATGGTTATGAAATTGAGGCAAATTGTTAAGAAACATTTTTAAATTTGAACCTCCTGCCTTCATAAGCGAGCCGTATTTTTCATTGGTTGTTTTTAAAATCCACCATTCGCCAAATAAAAACAAAACAGTTGAAATTGGCACGGTTAATTCTTCACTGATTGCTCCTGCCAACAAATACGTAATTTTGTCATCATAAGTTCGTTGCTAATAAAATAATCAACATCAATTCACTTCGTGTTTTTATCAACTCCCATTTGTCTTCTCCAAATTTATCGATCACCAACTCTTCAATTGATTTATTTACAATTCCGTACATAATTTAATTTTATTGGTTAATAAAAAACGTTTGACAAACAGAGTTTTATGTTTAAATAGAAATCAGGATTTGATTTTTTATCTAATTTAATCAATTGAAACAAGTTATTCAATTAAATAATTTATTTTTTCAAAAAACCTACTGTATAAAATTTTAATAAAATAGCATTAATTAAAGAAAATGATTAAAAATATTACTTTTGGATTAAAAATTATCCGAAAAAATAAGGAATAGCTTTCTTTTTAATTTCTATTTTTATAACTTACAATTGTTATGGTTTCTGATTATTTTCGGCATTATCAATTGTTTCAATTGCATAGATCTATGATTTTTAGAAATTAATTCAATTTTATCCATTTCAAATTTTTGAAAATCATGCAAGTATTAAAATTTGGAGGTACTTCTGTAGCCAAGGCCGAAAATATAGAGAAAGTAATTTCAATAGTTACAAAAGCAATTGCTAAAGAACCCACAGTTGTTGTTGTTTCTGCGCTTGGTGGTATTACGGATATTTTACTGGATTCTGCAACCATTGCAGCTTCTGGTTCACCAGAATTTATTGAGAAGATATCAACTGCCGAAAAAAGACATTTCGATTGCGTTTCTCAATTGATTGGAAACAATCCACCTCAAGAACTTATTTCTTTCATTAAAGATACTTTTGAAGAAATAAAAAATCTTTGCAATGGAATTTTATTGCTAAACGAATTAACGCCTCGCTCTAAAGATAGAATTGCTGGTTATGGTGAATTGCTGTCATCCAAAATAATTACTTCTGCGTTTAATCAAAAATCAATAAATGCAAATTGGTTGGACGCAAGAAAATTAATTGTTACAAACTCTGCTTTTGGTGCTGCTTTGATTGACTTTGATGTGACCAATCAAAAAATAAATGATGCCATTAACGAACAGGGTGCTCATTTATTTATAGTGCCTGGTTTCATTGCCTCAGATACACATGGCGTTTCTACTACACTTGGAAGAGGTGGCTCTGATTATACCGCTGCTATTTTTGCAGCAGCTGTTTCAGCATCCAATTTGGAAATATGGACAGATGTTAGTGGTATGATGACGGCAGATCCTAGATTAAGTAGCAACGCTAAAATAATTCCATACATTTCATATCAAGAAGCAATGGAGTTGTCGCATTTTGGCGCTAAAGTTATTTATCCGCCAACCATTCAGCCAGTAATGAGTAAACATATTCCGGTTTGGATAAAAAATACATTTGCGCCTGATGATTTTGGTACCATGATTTCAAGTCAACAAAGCCTGAATAATAAAAACAACAACATCATCACCGGAATTTCGAGCATCAATAATATTTGCTTAATCACGCTCGAAGGAAGTGGAATGGTGGGTATTCCTGGATTTTCTAAAAGATTGTTTGAAGCATTAAGCAACGAAAAGATAAATGTCATTTTAATTACACAAAGTTCTTCTGAGCATTCTATTACTGTAGCAATTGATAGTAGTATGTTTGAAAAAGCAAAATCAGCAGTAGATGCTATTTTTTCAAATGAAATCGCATTAGGAAAAGTTGAGCCTTTAATCTTAGAGAAAGACTTGTCTATTGTAGCATTGGTAGGAGAAAACATGGAAAATCATACTGGAGTAAGTGGAAGAATGTTTAGTGCAATGGGAAGAAATGGCATCAACATCAGAGCAATTGCACAAGGTTCTTCAGAAAAAAATATTTCTGCTGTTATCTTCACAAAAGATGTAAAGAAAACAATCAATATCTTACACGAAGAGTTTTTTGAAACCACTTACAAACAAGTTAATGTATTCTTAGCCGGCGCAGGAAACGTAGGAAAAAAATTGCTTAGTCAATTGAAACTTCAATCTGAAGCGCTTCAAAAAAACTTATACTTAAATATTCGATTAACAGGTATTATCAACAGCAAAAAAATGTTGGTAAATGAATTGGGTATAGATGCAGAAAACTGGGAACAACTGCTTAGTCAAGGCGCAACATCTGACATCAATGATTTTGTTAAGCAAATCATCGATTTAAATTTAAGAAATACTGTTTTTGTAGATATTACAGCTCATGAAAATGTGGCGAATGTTTATGAATTGCTACTCGAAAAAAGTATTGCAGTGGTTGCTTGTAATAAAATCGCAGCATCTTCAGCGTATAGCCATTATAAAAAACTGAGAGAATTAGCTAGGGAATACAATACGCAATTTTTGTTTGAAACCAACGTGGGCGCTGGATTGCCAATTATTGGTACTATAAATGATTTGATTCATAGTGGGGATAAAATCAATAAAATCGAGGCGGTACTTAGTGGAACATTGAACTTTGTTTTTAATAATTATAATGGTACTAAAAGTTTTGCCGAAGTAGTTAAAATGGCACAGGATGAAGGATATACAGAACCAGATCCAAGACTCGATTTAGGCGGCAAAGATGTAATGAGAAAGATTATGATTTTAGCAAGAGAAGCAGGCGAACAATTGGAAATGGATGCAATCGATAATAATTCTTTCATGCCTGAAGCATGTATGCAGGGTTCTGTTAATGAATTTTATACCTCAATGGAAAAATTCGAATCGCATTTTAAATCATTATATCAAGATGCTAATGCCAATGGAAATAAATTAAAGTTTGTAGCATCTTTTGTAAGTGGAAAGGCATCTGTTGGACTTCAGCAAATTCATCCCAATCATGATTTGTACAATCTGTTTGGAAAAGACAATATCGTATTGTTTTATACCGATAGATACAAAGAACAACCTTTGGTTATTAAAGGAGCAGGTGCTGGTGCTGAAGTTACCGCAAGTGGCGTTTTTGCCGATATTATCAGAGCGTCAAAAATTTAATTTATGCAATCGATTAAAGTAAAATCACCTGCCACATTATCAAATCTTTGTTGTGGCTTTGATATTTTAGGCATGGCTTTAGAAATTCCATTTGATATTATAGAATTAAAGTGGAGAGAGGAGCCTGGGATTTCAATTACACATCTTGATGATTTCAACTTACCTACAGATCCAGAAAAGAATATTGCAGGCGTAGCTTTACAAGCGATGATTGATCAATTGGATTATAAACATGGCTTTGATATCATTATTGAAAAGAAAATAAAACCCGGTAGTGGCATTGGTTCAAGTGCGGCAAGTGCTGCTGGTATTGTAGTTGCGGCAAATCACCTTTTCGAAAATAGATTTACAAAAAATGAACTGGTGTCTTTTGCCATGGAAGGAGAGGTGTTGGCAAGTGGTTCCAGGCATGCAGATAATTTAGCACCTTGTATTTATGGCGGATTGGTATTGATTAGAGATACGGCAACTTTAGATATTATCGAATTGAAAACGCCACCACTTTACATAACGATTGTTCATCCTCAAATTGAAATCAAAACATCTTATGCAAGAAAAATTTTACCAAAAGAAATTCCGCTGAAAAGTGCAGTGGTTCAATGGGCAAATGTAGCAGGATTGGTTACTGGCTTTTTACATTCAGATTACAAGTTGATTGGTCGTTCATTGCAAGATATTATTGTAGAACCCGTTAGAAGCAAACTTATTCCAGGCTTTGATTTGGTAAAGAAAAATTGTTTGGATGCTGGTGTTTTAGGAGGAGGTATTTCAGGTAGCGGTCCATCTTTATTTATGCTTAGCGAAAATGAAGCAGTTGCAAAAGCTGCAGAATCAGAAATGAAAGCGGTGTACTCCAATTTAGGAATAGATTTCAAAACTTATGTTTCAACGGTTTCTACAAATGGGGTGGAAGTTTTTTAAGTAAAAAATAAAAAAGTAAAAAATAAAAAAGTAAAAAGTGAAAAGGCGCGAATTAATAATTTTGAATTTTTACTTTTGAATTTTCAATTAAACATCCAAAATGAATTATTATAGTTTAAATAGGCAGTCGCCAAATATAAATTTTAAGGAAGCAACCATTAAAGGTCAGGCACCTGATAAAGGACTTTATTTTCCTGAAGAGATACCGGTTTTGCCAAAATCATTTTTCGATGATATAGAACGAATGTCCAATGAAGAGATGGCGTTTAAAGTAATAGCACCTTTTGTTGGAGACGTAATGCCAAAAAGTGTTTTACAGCAAATCGTTAATGAAACGATTAATTTCTCAATACCAATTGTGCCTGTTTCGGATAATATTTTTGCACTCGAAATGTTTCATGGAAAAACGCTTGCGTTCAAAGATGTTGGCGCTCGATTTATGAGTCGTTGTCTTGGTTATTTTGTAAAAGACAACAATAAAAAAGTTACAGTACTTGTGGCTACTTCTGGTGATACAGGAGGCGCAGTTGCGGATGGTTTTTATGATGTAGAAGGTGTGCAAGTCGTTATTTTATATCCTTCAGGAAAAGTAAGTTCGGTACAGGAAAAACAATTAACCACACTTGGAAAAAATATTTTTGCACTTGAAGTTAACGGAACATTTGATGATTGTCAACAAATGGTAAAACAGGCTTTCAATGATGTATCGTTGATGCAAGAAATTTTTCTTACTTCTGCAAATTCCATCAATGTGGCTCGTTGGCTGCCACAACAGTTTTTTTATTATTTAGCATACAAGCAATGGCAAAACAAATCATTGCCTCCAGTTATAAGTGTGCCAAGTGGAAATTTTGGTAATATATGTGCAGGCATTTTAGCCTATAAATCTGGCTTGCCAATAAATCATTTTATTGCAGCTTGCAACGCCAATGACGTCATTCCAAAATTTATGGAAACCAAAGCATACATTCCTCAACAAGCTGTACCAACAATCTCAAATGCAATGGATGTGGGCAACCCAAGTAATTTTGTTAGAATACTGGAAATGTTTGAAGGTAATGCGGGTTTGTTATCAACAGTTTTTTCAGCAGTTCGCGTAACCGATGAGGAAACGAAATTGGCCATCAAAGAAATAGATTCAATTGAAGGTTATTTAATGGATCCGCATGGTGCAGTGGGTTACATTGCATTGAAAAACTATTTACATAATCATCCTGGTCTATCTGGCATTTTCGCTGAAACGGCACATCCCATTAAGTTTTATGATGTTGTAGAACAAATTATACAACGTAAAATTCCATTGCCTGATTCTATACAATCATTAATGGGAAATGAAAAAAAATCAGTTACAATTGAAGCTGATTATGTCGTATTGAAATCGTATTTGCTGTCAATGCCGCATTAATTTTTACTGTTTTTTATGATTTCATTTAGATAAGCTTATCAGCAAATATTGCTTTTTTTTTGGGGGAGGTTACTACTTTTGTTTTTTACAAATTTAATCCGTACCCAAATGAAAACACGCAAATTAATCATCACCCTACTTTTTTTTATTTTTACTATTCTTTCTTGTTTGTATTTACCTACAGGCTTTGGAAAATCCAATAATTATTCATTCAAAAACTTTAAACTTTCTACAAAAGAATTAAAGTCGGCTACATTGCTTTACGATAAATTAAATTTAGATAATTTAGGTTTATCTCAAGAAGCGTATTTAATGGGATTAAAAGGTTTTGAGCATTTGAAAAGCCAAGGAAAATTGCGCAATGAAAACGTTATTACTATCATAGATTTTTCAAAACCATCTAGTTCTAAAAGGCTTTTTATTATCGACATTTCTTCTGGAGTTTTGTTGTTTAATACGTATGTTGCACATGGACAAAATTCAGGTTATGCAATGGCAGAGAAATTTTCAAACAAAGCTTCGAGCTTACAAAGTAGTCTTGGATTTTATGAAACATCTTCAACTTATTTAGGCAAGCATGGATATTCATTAAAGCTTGAAGGACTTGAAAAAGGAATAAATGACAAAGCAATGGAACGTTCAATTATAATGCACGGAGCATCTTATGTTTCTGAAGGAGTTATAAAAATAAAAGGCTATTTAGGCAGAAGTTGGGGTTGTCCCGCAGTTCCTGAAAAGTATTCAAAACCAATTATAGATAAAATTAAAAACGGCTCTTGTATTTTTATTTACGCCAATAATTCAATGTATCTTCATCAGAGCAAGATTTTGCAAAGCTGATTATTTATTATCTTCACAAAAAGATTTTATGGAACAATTGAAAGGCACGGGCGTTGCCATAGTAACACCGTTTGATAAAAACAAATCTGTTGATTTTAAAGCACTTGAAAAAGTAATTGATCATATTATTTCTGGAGGCGTTCAATATATTGTTACGTTAGGTACTACTGGCGAAACGCCTGTTTTAAGCAGAGAAGAAAAAATTGACATTGTAAATTTTACTTTTGAATATGTAAATAATCGTGTGCCAATTGTGGTTGGCATTGGTGGAAATGATACGATGAGTTTATTGAAAGATTTAAACAATTTTCCCATTAATAATGCGTTAGCTATTTTAAGCGCAAGTCCATATTACAACAAGCCATCTCAAGAAGGATTATTCCAACACTATAAATTAATTGCTGAAAATTCTCCAAAACCAATTTTATTGTATAATGTGCCAGCAAGAACTGGCCGAAATATGGAAGCTTCTACTACACTTAGGCTTTCCCGTGAGGTGAGAAATATTGTTGGTATTAAAGAGGCTGGTGGAAATATGATTCAATGTATGGAACTTTTGAAAGAACGTCCTGATGGTTTTATTGTTGTTAGTGGAGATGATGATTTGGTTCTTCCGCAAATGGCTTGTGGTATGGATGGTGTTATTAGCGTGGTGGCGAATGCCATTCCTATGCCTTTTACAAACATGATTAATCATTGTATAAAAGGGGATTACAAAACTGCAAAAATAATTAATGACCAATTAATTCCTGCTTACCAACTCATGTTTGCCGAAAATAATCCTGCAGGGGTTAAAGGGTTTCTTGCTGAAATGGGATTGATTGAAAATGAATTGCGACTGCCATTGGTTTCACTGAGCGCACACATTCAAGAAGGGATAAAAAAGTTTCTTACAAATAATGCGGTTTAAATTTTATAACAGCTGCCATCAATAGCTAAAATGGTGTTTTCAAATACAGCTTTGGCCTCAATTAAAAACTGGTCCAAATTATCGTATTTTGAAGAAAAATGACCAATCATCAATTGTTTTACCCCAGCTTGTTTGGCTATAGTAGCAGCTTGCTCAGTAGTACAATGGTATCTATCTTTTGCCTTTTGTTCCATATCCTTCAAATACGTTGTTTCGTGATACAGCAAATCAACGCCTTTTACAATTTCCACTAATCGAGTATCAAAAATGGTATCGGCACAATAGGCATAACTCTTGGCTGCGCTATTTGCAATCGTCACTGATTCATTAGGTATTATCGTCCCTTTTTTTGTGATGTAATCTTCGCCTTTATGCAATTGGCTGTAAAATGATGATGGGATTTCGTATGCTTTAGCTCTTTCAGGATCAACAGTTCTAGGATTCTTTTTTTCTTTAAATAAAAAACCCCAACATTCAATTCTATGGTCTACTTTAAATGTTTCAACTGTCATTTTATTGGTATCTGCAACTTTCCCTTCTTCAAGTAGTGGATGAAAATAAATGGGATAAGGAAGTAAAATGTCTGCTGATTTTAATTGAATTTGAATGATGTCATCAAGCAAAGCTGGGCCAAAAATATGAAGGTCTTGCGTTCTGCCTAAAAGCCCCATACTTGTTATCAAACCAATTAACCCAAAATAATGATCGCCATGTAAATGAGAAATAAAAATGTGGGATATTTTGCTCCGTTTAATTTTATATCGAGCCATTTGCATTTGTGTGCCTTCCCCACAATCTATTAAAAAACTATTATCCTGATCTTGCAACACTTGAGAAGTAGGAAATCTACCAAAAGCGGGCAATGCAGAATTATTTCCTAGTATAGTAATGTTTAACAAGTCGTTTTTTTTATTAATGTGATTATTTAATTATCATCATCTCCATGCATCAACTCACGTTCTATCTCTTCCATTTGTACAATATCCCATGCCTCACTTTCTGAAGGTGTAATGTTCATGGTGTCTAACAATTCCAATTCTTCTAATCGATTTAAAATGCTTTTGTTTAAACCAAAAATCACGAAGGAATTGTTTTCATTATAAAATATTTCCTGCACCTCGCTCAACATCAACAAAACCGAGTCTTCAATGTTTGATTTTGTTTGTAGATTCAAAATCACATGCGGAATTGGGTAAACCAATTGATCCATCAAACATTTGCGAAGTTCATCTGACATATTAGCAGTGATTTCATTTGTTTCTGGCGTAATAACACTAAATTTTTCTTTGGTATCTATTTTGATTAGCATAAAAAAAAGAGTTGTTTAATTCTTGAAAATAAAAAGAAAAAAGGGAAATAAGTATTTCAAATCATTCTTTCACTAAAATAAGATGAAAATAAAATTACAATGTATTTTTTTTCACATTAAATTATATTTTAAATCCTTCTTGTACAAATAATTAGGACTAACTTTTCAACATATCAACAATTTGATTTCATACAGACTAAACGGACATAAATAATCGTTATCATTGTATCACTTAAAAACTACTTTCATGGATAATAATTTTTCAGCACAAGTAAAAGAAATCATTTCATATAGTCGTGAAGAAGCACTAAGGCTTGGGAACGACTTTATTGGAACTGAGCATTTGGTTTTGGGCTTAATAAGAGAAGGGGAGAATACCGCCATTAAAATTCTTAAATCACTAAATATTGATATTTATGAATTGCGAAAAGAAATCGAAATGGCTGTTAAAGATAAATCAGGAAAAAATATTGCAAACATCAATTCATTGCCCTTAACGAAGCAAGCCGAAAAAGTAATCAGGATTACAGTTTTGGAAGCTAAGACTTTAAAAAGCGCTTTGGTGGAAACGGAACATTTGATGTTGTCTATTTTAAAAAATAAAGAAAATATTGCCACTCAAATTTTAAATCAATTTGAAGTAGATTATGATATTTTCAAAACGGATTTGGGCTTTGTAACAAGTAAGCCACCTCAAGCAGAATTTAATGAAGACGATGACTTTGACGAGGAACGTAAACAATATGGTCAACAGCCTAAATCTGGTAAGCCAGGTGCTGCAGCCATAAAAACAAAAACACCTGTACTTGATAATTTTGGTAGAGATATTACTCGACTTGCAGAAAATGGTTCATTAGACCCTATCGTTGGTCGTGAGGTAGAAATTGAAAGGGTTTCACAAATTTTATCCAGAAGAAAAAAGAACAATCCCATTTTAATTGGTGAGCCAGGAGTTGGTAAAACAGCCATTGTGGAAGGATTGGCATTAAGAATTGTTCAAAGAAAAGTTTCTAGGATTTTATTTGATAAGCGTGTTGTTAGCTTAGATCTTGCAGCATTGGTTGCAGGTACTAAATATCGTGGTCAATTTGAAGAACGCATGAAAGCCATCATGAATGAGCTTGAAAAAAATAGAGATGTAATTCTATTTATAGATGAAATTCATACCATTGTTGGTGCTGGTGGAGCAAGCGGTTCTTTAGATGCCTCAAATATTTTCAAACCAGCTTTAGCACGTGGCGAATTACAATGTATTGGCGCCTCAACACTCGATGAATACCGCATGCATATTGAAAAAGATGGCGCATTAGACAGAAGGTTTCAAAAAGTGTTGATTGAACAACCTTCCGTTGAAGAGGCCATTGAAATATTGAGCAATATTAAAAATAAATACGAAGATTTTCACAATGTAACGTATAGCAGAGAAGCGATTGAGGCTTGTGTGAAAATGAGTGATCGTTACATGACAGATAAATTATTGCCAGACAAAGCCATCGATGTATTGGATGAAGTAGGTGCAAGAAAGCACATCAAAAATATAAATGTTCCAGATAACATAATCGACCTTGAAAAGAAAATTGAAGATATAAAGCTTGAAAAAAACAAAGTGGTTAAAAGCCAAAACTTTGAAGAAGCAGCTGCATTGAGAGATACAGAAAAACGTTTGCAAGAAGATTTAGAAAAAGCAAAAAATGAGTGGGAAGAAGAGAGTAAAAATAAAAGATTTCCTATTGAAGAAGAAGATATTGCAGAAGTTGTTTCGATGATGACTGGTATTCCAGTAAAGCGAATGGTGCAAGCAGAAACAGACAAATTACGCCGTATGGCAGAAGATTTGAATGCAGCTGTAATTGGACAAGATGAAGCTATTGGAAAAGTAGTAAAAGCCATTCAGCGTAATCGAATTGGATTAAAAGACCCTAAAAAACCAATTGGTACATTTATTTTCTTAGGTCCTACAGGTGTGGGTAAAACAGAGCTAGCGCGTTCTTTAGCCAAGCACATGTTTGATAGCGAAGATGCACTGATTAGAATTGATATGAGTGAATACATGGAGAAGTTTACCGTAAGTAGATTAATTGGTGCGCCTCCAGGATATGTTGGTTATGAAGAAGGTGGACAGCTTACAGAACGTGTGCGCAGAAAACCGTATAGTGTGATTTTGTTAGATGAAATTGAAAAAGCACATCCAGACATTTATAATATTTTGCTACAAGTATTAGATGATGGACAATTAACGGATGGGTTGGGAAGAAAAATTGATTTTAAAAATACGATGATCATCATGACTTCGAATATCGGTGCTCGTCAGTTGAAAGATTTTGGTGATGGCGTAGGTTTTGCAACACAAACACGTCAAGATAATCAAGATGAGAATAATAAAGCTATTATTGAAAAATCCTTAAAACGTACGTTTAGTCCGGAGTTTTTAAATAGAATTGATGATGTGATTATATTTAATACTTTATCAAAAGAAAACATACATCAAATTATCGACATCTTAATGAAAGGTGTTATGAAACGCTTGATTAATCTTGGATTTTCACTTGAATTGGCACAAGATGCAAAAGATTTTATTGCCGACAAAGGATATGATAGTCAATTTGGTGCAAGACCTCTACATCGTGCCATTCAAAAGTATTTGGAAGATCCTTTAGCAGAAGAAATTTTAAATATGACCATTAAACCTGGAGATACCATGTTGGCAGAATTGGATAAGGAAAATGGTAAAATCACGTTTAAAATTAAAGAGGAACCTAAGAAAAAAGAAAAGAAATCTCAATCATAGAATAAGATTAAATAATTTTCAATACGCCTCAATTCGGTGCGTATTTTTTTTGTTGAAAAGAAAGCCCCCATCCCCAACCCTTCCCCCGAAAAAGGTGAAGGGTGTATAAACATCGTAAGTTTGAAGATGTTCAACATTTTAAAAAGAAGCCCAAAACGGAAAATACTTCCAACCTTTTGAACACATTGAACTTATTGAACCTTTTGAACCTCCCAAACCTCTAAAACCTCCCAAACCTCTAAAACCTCTAAAATCTCCCAAACCTCTAAAACCTCCCAAACCTCTTTCCCCTAATTCCCTATATTTGCGTTACTTTACAAGGATTTAAATGAATTGAATAAAATGAAAAAAATCATTGTTACTATAGATGGCTGGTCTTCTTG
>CANKLV010000015.1 GCA_947483415.1 Chitinophagaceae bacterium | reverse complement strand
TTTTTTGTATGTTTCACGGTGTTGAACCATTGTTCTGAATGCTTCTTTGTAAGCAACCTGAGGTGCACCTTGATTGATTTCAACTTTAAACTCACGCTTCATACGATCGATGATGATCTCCAAATGAAGTTCACCCATTCCACTCAAAATGGTTTGGCCTGTTTCTTCGTCTGTACGTACACGTAATGTTGGATCTTCTTCTACCAATTTAGCAATCGCCATACCCATTTTATCAACGTCTGCTTGAGTTTTAGGCTCAATTGCAATGGAGATTACCGGCTCTGGGAAAGTCATTGCTTCCAATACAATTGGATGATTTTCATCACACAACGTATCTCCAGTTTTGATGTCTTTAAATCCTACACCAGCTCCGATATCACCAGCTTCGATAAAATCGATTGGGTTTTGTTTGTTGGCATGCATCTGCATGATACGACTGATACGCTCTTTTTTACCTGTTCTTGTATTTAAAACGTAAGAACCTGCATCTAATCTTCCAGAATATGCTCTGAAGAATGCCAAACGTCCTACGAAAGGATCCGTCATAATTTTAAATGCCAAAGCTGCAAATGGTTCTTTTGCATCAGCTTTACGTAATAATTCTTCTCCATTATCTGGGTTGATACCACCAACTGCATCAATATCCAATGGACCAGGTAAGTAACGACAAATAGCATCTAACGCAGTTTGTACACCTTTGTTTTTAAATGAAGAACCACACATCATTGGAATGATAGAGATATCAATTACCGCTTTACGAATCGCTTCGTGCATTTCTGCTTCAGTAATTGTATTAGGATCATCAAAGAATTTCTCCAATAATTTTTCATCATACTCAGCGACAGCTTCCACTAAATGTTGTCTCCACTCATTTACTTCATCAATCATATCTTCTGGAATTGGCACTACTTTGTAAGTCATACCTTGAGTAGCATCATCCCAAACCATTCCTTGCATGGTAATTAAATCTACCACACCTTTGAAGTTGTCTTCAGCACCAATTGGCAATTGAAGTGGAACAGCTTTTGCGCCAAGCATTTCTTTAACTTGTTTTACCACGTTTAAGAAATCAGCACCACTACGATCCATTTTGTTTACGAATCCAATACGTGGTACTTTATAACGGTTAGCTTGACGCCATACAGTTTCTGATTGAGGTTCTACACCTGATACTGCGCAAAATAATGCCAATAAACCATCCAATACACGAAGTGAACGCTCAACTTCCACGGTAAAATCCACGTGACCTGGCGTGTCAATGATATTGAATTTGTATTGTTTTGTATTTGCATCTTTAACACCTTGAACTGTTGGAAAATTCCAAAAGCAAGTAGTTGCTGCAGAAGTAATTGTAATACCTCTTTCTTGTTCTTGAGCCATCCAGTCCATGGTTGCAGCACCTTCGTGCACTTCACCAATTTTGTGATTAACACCCGTATAATATAATATACGTTCGGTGGTAGTGGTTTTGCCCGCATCAATATGTGCGGCAATACCGAAGTTTCGTTGATAACGTAAATCTGCCATCTTTTTTTATTTTGTTGTTTTAGATTTTATTTGAAATTTATTTTTAAGCAGGGAAATTAGGTTTACCCTTGGAATTGTATTTACAATTCAGCTATGATATGTAGGTTAATGCTCTCATAATATGCTGACTCGTTCAATTGAAAACTTAACTAAATTGACGTAATTAGCGTCGCAAAGGTAATGGAATTCATCTTTAAACCAAATTGATTACAAAATAATTTAATCATTAGTTCTTTTTGATTCTTCATAGTTTTATTTAATTTGCTTCATGTTTAAAAATATGAAGCCCTTATCTCTAAGTTTTTTACTGCTTTTTTTGTTTTTTAATGGTTTAAAATCACAGAATTCAGTTGATTCTACCATAAAAACCTTTAATTATAAAAAAGATTTCAAGTCTATTTTAATGAATAGTCAAGATCAAGAATCGAATTTATACTATGAGAAACTTCTAAAAAGATTTCAGGATAATGATTCTAGCCTTACAAATTATGAAACGCTTGCCTTAATGATTGGCTTTACTGAAAATCCGAAGTACAAGCCAATGGAGGATATGGAAAAGGAAGTTGAAATTTTCGACCACAACAACGCTGGAGAATTTTCAGAAGCTATTGAGAAATCGAAATCATTTTTAAATGGTCATCCACTTAGTTTATTGGTACTTCGCGAAATTTCATATGCATATAGTAAAATCAGTAAAGTGTATGAAAAAGACATGGTATTTGATAGTGCCATTTATTTCAACGGACTTTCTAGTTTTTACATGAGCCTGAATGATAGAATTATGGAAGCCATGATTTTTAGTGGAAAGGGGAGAACACCAGAAAATCCGATTTTTTCATTGGGCTTGGCAGATGGAGAACATTTTATTCCAAATGTGGGTTATGAAATAGAAAAGAAAAACACGTTATGGAATAAAAATGGTGATTTTTTAGAACATATTGTTGCGTTAGATAAGCTTACAACAAAGGATTTTTATTTTGTAATTCAACATGCTAAATTAAAAGTAGATGATGATAGTGAGGTGAAATTGGATGAACAAAATCATCAAATAAAAAATGGTAAAACAAAAAAACAAAAATCTAAATCCAAAGAAAAGACAAGTCCTACTTCCGATGCTCAAAATAAAAATATTGTAGAACTTCCAATAAAGTTGTCAAGCTCCGATTCCATGCAAATCACTTCGACTGTCATAATAGATTCTACAAAAAAGGACAAACCTAAAAAGCAAAAATCGAAATCACAAGAGAAAGCAGTTCCTGTTTCTACTCCTGAAAATAAAACCGATGTAGAAATACCAACACAAATGACTAGCAGCGACTCGACGCAAAGCAAAGTAACTGATGTAATAAAGGCTACAAAAAATGTTAAATCCAAAAAATCAAAATCAAAGGAAAAAGCAGCGCCTGTTTTTGTTCCTGAAAATAAAACCGAAGTAGAAAATCCTTTACAAATACCCAGCAGTGATTCAATGCAAATCACTATGCCTATAATAATGGATTCAACAAAAAATAGCGTAGAAAAAGTTGATCAATAAATTTAACGCCTACCACTCAATTAAGTAAATCAGTGTAAAAGGACTTTTTATTGCGTAAGTATTGCTTAAATTTTTTATTTTTTCAGGTTTGGTGATTTCAAAATCAATGTTGTTTTGTAAATCGTTGATGATGATTTCTTGAAATGGTTTTGCATACAATTTTACATCGCCAATCTTTTTCGAATTTTGCCAAAATTCATGCGTTGTTTTATCACTGTAAGTTAGCATAAAACAGTTGCCATAACCATCTCCATCAATATCAAACCATTCATAATGTCGATAAATCGGATACGTATCTGCAGGGTAATCAAGATTTACGTAATTGGTGGTTAAATCAAAGGTGATTTTTTTTGGTGCTCTACTTGGAGATTTATTAATACTAAATTTCCCAAACCCTTTATTTTCTGTATCTGAAATTATGCCTTCTGTGTTTTCGGGGTTTATGCTCGTAGGTATTCTGAGTGGTATCGTTTCTTCGAATTTGTTGTTGTCTATTGAAGCAATTTGGAGGAAAAAACTTCCATCCGACCAAATGATGGAATCTACATTTCCTTCACTGTTTTTACCATTGCCAATCATCATAAAATAATTTCCCGCTGAATCAACTTTCATGATTTGATTTTCGGAATACAATTCAATGTTTTCGATATGTTGCTGTATTATTTTTATGTTTACAGGAATCGAAATTTTATCAAAACCATTATGCTTTGCTAAATCTATTTTCCCATGAAAGCCAATATGTTGTGCGGATACATTTTTGGAAATGCACACCATAAATAAGAAAAATATTTTTAAAAAAGCTTTCATTTTTACAAAACTAGTAAATGTGTTTAATAGATTAATTTGATGAAATTTTATCTTTATTGGCCAATTGTCCGCAAGCAGCATCAATGTCTTTTCCACGACTTCTTCTAACCCTAACATTTACTTTATGTTTGGCTAAAAAATCGGTAAATAATTGTGTGGTATCTTCTTCTGGCTTAATAAATTCGGCACCCGCAATTGGGTTGTATTCAATAACGTTAATTAAATGCGTTGGAATTTTCCGATAGATTTTCACCAATTCGGCAGCATCTTCCAAACTGTCATTTGTGTCTTTAAATAAGATGTATTCTAAAGTAATGTCATTTTTGGTGTGGTCGTAAAAATAATTCAACGCCTCAATTAATGTGTCAATGGTATTGGATTCATTGATGGGCATGATTTCATTTCGTTTTTTATCGGTAGGGGCGTGTAATGAAAGCGCCAAATTGAATCTCACTTTATCATCGCCTAGTTGCTTTATCATTTTAGCCACACCTGCAGTAGAAACGGTAATTCTTTTCGGACTCATATTCATGCTATCGGAAGCGGTAATTCTATCAATTGATTTTAGTACGTTTTTGTAATTCAATAATGGTTCACCCATACCCATATATACAATATTGGAGAGTTTTTTATTGTACATTTTTTCGCTCTGTTCATTTAATAAAGCTACTTGGTCATAAATTTCATCAAAGCTGAGGTTGCGTTTTCGTTCCATTTTACCTGTTGCGCAGAATTTACAAGTTAAACTGCATCCTATTTGAGACGAAACGCAGGCGGTATTTCTTTTTTCTGTTGGTATTAAAACGCCTTCAATTAAATGGTCATCAAATGTTTTGAATCTAGATTTAATGGTACCGTCATTGCTATATTGAGTGGCATCTACACGGATGGCGTTCATTTCAAAATCTTCAGAAAGTTTTTTTCTTAAATCATGTGAAAGGTTGCTCATTTGGTCGAAATCTCTTGCGTTTTTCTTCCATAACCACTCATAAGCCTGAATGGCGCGAAATTTTTTATCACCTATAGATTCAAAATATGCTTTAAGTTCTATAAGAGAAAGTTCTCTGATATTTTTAGTTGATGACATTTCGCAAAGATAATCATCCTACATTTGAATATCTTTTAGTTACAATCTAAACTTTTGGGAATTTTGACTAAAATGTCCAATTTAGAGGTGTTAACGATTTTTGTTTTATAAAATCATAAAATAATGGAAACTGTTTATGTAATAGATTCGGTGCGTTCGCCGATAGGCAGATATGGAGGTGTTTTATCATCAATTAGGCCAGATGATTTATTGGCTTTTGCCATTAAGGCGTTGATAAGTCGAAATCCCAATGTAGATGTAAATGCCATTGAGGAAGTAATCGCTGGTGCAGCAAATCAGAGTGGTGAGGATAATCGTAATGTAGCACGTATGGCCGCTTTATTGGCTGGGTTGCCAACAACAGTAGCTGGGAATACCGTAAACAGATTATGCGCAAGTGGGTTGCAAGCCATTATGGATAGTGCTAGAACAATAGCTTGTGGAGATGCGAAAATGATGATTGCCTGTGGGGTGGAAAGCATGAGTAGGGCTCCATTTGTGATGCCAAAAGCGGCTAGCGCGTTCGATAGAAATGCCCAAATATTTGATACCACAATGGGATGGCGTTTTGTAAATCGTCAACTTGCTGAAATGTATTTTCCATATACGATGGGTGAAACTGCTGAAAATATTGCCAAACAATGGAACATCAGCCGTCATGCACAAGATGAATTTGCCATGAGCAGCCAACAGAAATATGCAAAAGCGCTTAAAGAGAATAAATTTAAAGAAGAAATAATTCCAGTTCGTGTTCAAGTTGGAAAAGATACATTTGATGTGGAGCACGATGAACATCCACGATTAACAGGGTTGGATAAATTAGCCATGCTGAAACCAGCTTTTATAAAAGATGGTACGGTAACTGCCGGAAACAGCAGCGGTATTAATGATGGAGCATCTGCGATGTTATTGGCCAATGAAACTGCCGTTAGAAAGTTTGGATTAACGCCAATCGCTATTGTGAAAAGTATGGCAGTGGCTGGGGTAGAACCTGCGGTGATGGGCATTGGTCCGGTGCCAGCAACACAAAAAGTATTGAAGCGTGCAGGCATATCCGTTACTGATCTTGATTTAATAGAACTCAATGAGGCATTCGCATCACAGAGCATCGCTTGTATTCACGATTTAGGTTTTGATTTAGAAAAAGTAAATGTTAATGGTGGTGCAATTGCGTTGGGGCATCCGCTCGGTTGTAGTGGGGTAAGAATTTCAACCACGTTATTACACGAAATGAAAAAAAGAAACAGCAAATACGGATTGGCAACCATGTGTGTTGGCGTTGGTCAAGGCGCTGCCATTCTATTTGAAGGCGTTTAGTAAAAGTCAATAAATGGTTTGGAATTATTCTGCTGAAATTTTGTTTTTCAAATAATCAGATAATCCATCTATCGCAACTGATTCTTGTATGCCAGTTTTTAAATGCTTTACTAAACAAATCTTTTCTGCAATTTCTTTACTACCAAGTATAACCGCATAAGATATTTTTTTCTTGTCGGCATATTTGAATTGTTTGTCCAATTTTACAGACTCATGGTACAACTCAGCAGAAATGTCACTTTTTCTGATGTTTTGCATTATCGAGTATGCATGTAAAGATTCAGACTCTCCTAGGTTGAAGAACATCACTTGCGTGCCATATTTTTCATCCGCAGGAAATAAATTCAATTCTTCCATTACATCAAAAATTCGGTCAACGCCAAAGCTGATGCCCACGCCTGGAATGCCTGGTACGCCAAACAATTCCGTTAAATTATCGTATCTGCCGCCACCGCCGATACTTCCCATTTGTACGGTGTCTGGCGCTTTTACTTCAAATATTGAGCCAGTGTAATAATTTAATCCACGTGCTAAAGTGAAATCGATTTCGATGTTCGCTGTGGTGGATTGTTGAGTAATCCATGTCAATTCATCAATGCCCTTTTTTGCATTTTCATTATTCCCCAATAATTGTGTTATTGATAATAATTTCTCTGCATTATTACCATTTATTCCGAGATAAGTTTCTATCGATTTTATTTGTGTTTCATTTATTTCACGTTGTTCTAATTCAATTTTCACTTTGTCGATTCCAATCTTATCCAGTTTGTCTATGGCAATGGTGATGTCGGTTAATAAATGTTCGCCTCCACATGATTCTGCCAATGCCAATAAGATTTTTCGGTTGTTTATTTTTAAGGTATAGTCTTTTAAACCCAGTTTATTAAACACGTCGTGGTAAATATTGGTAAGGTCCAATTCATTCATTAATGCGTTGCTTCCAACGATATCTGCATCGCATTGTGTAAATTCTCTGTACCTTCCTTTTTGTGGTCGGTCTGCTCGCCACACGGGCTGAATTTGATAGCGTTTAAACGGGAACGTTAGTATGCCGTGATTCATGGCTACATATCTTGCAAATGGAATGGTTAAATCGTATTTTAAAGCTCTTTCTGTAAGCAATGGACTGTTTTTCCCTTCTAATACTTTTTCAAACCCGGTTTTGGCTTTGTCGATATTTTTAGGATCATTGAGTCCGTTGTTGAGGATTTTGAAAATCAATCGGTCGCCTTCTTCGCCATATTTCCCCATTAATGTTTCTAGGTTTTCCATTGCAGGCGTTTCTAATGGCTGAAACCCATACAACTCAAAAACTTGTTTAATGGTAGAAAGAATATAATTTCTTTTATGCACTATTTCTGCAGAAAAATCACGGGTTCCTTGAGGTAAACTTGGTTTTGACATTTAGCTAAATTGTTTTTGATGGTTAGCATATTGATTGATAATGGCATCACAAGCTTTGTCGATAAGTGCATAAACCTCAACAAAATCTTTTTCGGTTCCATACCAAGGATCTGGAACATTTTGCAATTTCCCTGGATAAAGCGGTTCTAAAAATAATTGAACTTTTTCTTCACGGTATTCATCTTGAGCAATTCTTTGAATATCAAAGATTACATCGTTTGCCATGGCAAAAATCAAATCGTATTCCAATAAATCTTTTTTTATAAACTTTCTTGATCTTTGGCTGCTGATGTCAATTCCGTTTTGCAAACAAATTTTTGTACTCAATTGATGCGGATGTTCGCCATCGTGAAAACCATTTGTACCAGCACTTTCAACGATCCAGTTCAAACCTTCTTTTTCTACTTTATCTTTTAATATGCCTTCTGCAATAGGACTTCTACAGATATTGCCCAAACAAACTATTAATATATCCATTAGTTATTTTTATTTTTTGAAATTAAAAACAATGAATTAAACCGAGCAAAACATGTATAGAATTAAAAACATTACGTCAAAGATAATTACTCCATATTTTATTATGGAAAAATTATGTGATAATCATCAACCCATCAGCTTTTTAAAACCCTATTTTTTGCTATAAATGATAATTTCATTCATATCGGAGTAATAGAAGAATAAACTTATTAAATTGCGGACAAAATAAAGTATCATGTCATCAGAAGAAAATAAAGATTTAACGGTTAGAGAAAAAGGCATAATTAGAATGCGCAGTATAATGGATTTCGGAATGGGGATTATGTGGACGGCAATGGGCATTTGCGCAATGTTTATCAAGCATATAAATGTTGACATAGCTGCAAGGTACGAACCATCTACCATGTTGGTTTTTGGAATTGTTTGTACCATTTATGGTATTTTTAGAATTTACAGAGGCGTTAAGAAGAATTATTTGAAAGAGAGGGGGACAGAGGTTTAAGAAGTTTCAGAGGTTGGGAATTTTCATCTGCCGATGTTGGTGTTTTCACCAATCATCAAAGTAGAAATAATTGAATACTTGATACGGAACATGATTAAACTCCCTTCACCTTTCGGGGGAAGGGTTGGGGATGGGGGCTTCAAACCACAAACAATAAACCACAAACAATAAACAATAAACCACAAACATTATTGAATGAATTTCAGGATTGTCTTATATATTTTTCTTGTTTTTTTGATCAGTTGTGCTGATGATAAGTCTATTAAAAGCGCAACGGATACGCCTGAAAAAGGAACCATTTATATTAGTGTGGATGAGTCTTTTAAGCCTGTGATGGAACAGCAGATTAAAATGTATGAAGCGTCTTTTCCAGAAGCGCATATCATTGCAACCTATAAATCAGAAGCAGCTTGTTTTAGGGATTTATTTTCGGATACAACAAACCGTCTTGTTGTTGTAGGTCGGGGCTTAAATAAAAAAGAAGAAAGGTATTTAACCGATTCATTAAAATATAATCCAGGTTGTAATGCAGTTGCTTCGGATGCGATTGCCATAGTAGTAAACAAAAATTCTACAGATACTTTATTTACACCGACTTCATTAAAAACGGCACTTCAAGGAAAAAACGCAAACAACAAAACTTATGTATTTGATGGTTTAAATGCTACAAGCACTGTTCGATATATTAAAGATTCAATTTTGAAAGGAGATACTTACGATACTGCTGTAGTAAAGGCCGTTAAAAATAGTCAGGATGTGTTGAATTATGTTTCTACCCATGAAAATGCCGTTGGTTTTTTAGGAATAAGTTGGATTGGAAATCCAGAAGAAGCTGCTCAGATTAAATTATTGGAAACTGTAAAAATTGCATTTGTACAATGTGAAGTTTGTAAAGACAAACCTTTTGTAAAACCCATGCAGGAAAGTATGATAACGAGGAGGTATCCGTTGGTGCGAAGTATGTTTTATATCAATAAAGAAAATTACAAAGGATTGGGCACCGGGTTTGTGGCATTTTTGAAATCGGAGCGTGGACAATTGATTTTTAGAAGGGCTTATTTGGGTCCGATTATGGATTTTGAAGTAAGGAAAATAAATATTAACGAAAAGTTGTTAGAAAAATAAGCAATAATTTATGGGTTATTCTATTATTTTTACATTAATACAAGAACAATAAAAATTTAAAAAAATGAACAAGTTAAAAATTGGTTTGATAGTAATTGCTTTATTGGTTTTAAATACTGCATTTGCACAAACCATCGAGTTGGGAAAACAACAAGTTTATTACGAGCGTTATAAGTCTGCAAAAGAAACATTTCAAAAATTAGTGGCTGCAAATCCGAATGATGATGTTGCTATTTATTGGCTAGGTCAATCGATGATTTTACCAGATGATGTTACCTCAAAAGATATTGCAGCAGCAAAAGCTTTATACCAATCAAAGTTGGCTTTGCCCAACAATTTTTTAATTATGGTTGGTATTGGTCAAATAGAATTGATGGAAGGAAAAATGCAAGATGCGCGTAGTCGTTTTGAAACTGCAGTTTCATTAACTGCTGGAAAGAATTTAGCCGTTTTAAATGCGATTGGTTTTGCCAATGGAAATCCGGATTCTAAAAATGGAGATGCTGCTTATGCAATTGAAAAATTGAAACAAGCTACACAATTAAAAAAATTCAATGATCCTGAAGTTTTGGTAAACTTAGGAGATGCGTATAGAAAAAACATGGATGGTGGAAATGCTGATCAATCTTACAAAGCAGCGCTTACATTAAATCCAAATTATGCAAGGGCAAATTATAGACTGGGTAAATTATATCAATCACAGGGCAGGGGACAGGAATCAATTTTCATGGAGTTTTATGATAAAGCAATTGCTAGCGATCCTGCTTTTGCACCCGTTTATTCTACGTTGTTTAATTATTTTTATGAAACAAACGTAACGAGAGCCGCAGCGTATTTTGAAAAATGGCAGTCAAATTCTGATGTAGATTATAAAACTTGTTATTATAGAGCTGCCTTAAAATATGCACAAGGATATTTCATGGAGGCTATAACAAAATCGGATGAATGCATTAATGAAAATAAAGATAATCCTTATCCGAACTTATTTGGATTGAAAGCAAATGCATATAATAGATTAAAAGATTCAGTTCATGCTGTTGAAAGTTATGCAGAATATTTTAAGCGTCAATCTCCAGAAAAAATAACTTCAGGTGATTATGTTGAATATGCAAAAAATTTATTGAAAATTCCTGGAAACGAAGCGCAGGCCGGTTTAATTATAGACAAAGCGGTTTCGATGGATTCGATAGAATCAAACAAAGTACAGTATTTAAAAACCGTAGCACAAGCGTACGAAAGCAGAAAGCGTTTTATTGAAGCAGCTGATTGGTACAATAAAATTGTTGCTTTAAAAAAGAATCCTTCAAAATTTGATTTGAATACAACAGCATTTAATTATTACAAAGGAGGCGATTATCAAAAATCAATTGTTGCTTTCACAGCTTCTGCAAACAAATTTACTGATGATCCTTATGCGTACAACATGATTGGAAAAGCAAGCTGGGCAATAGATACCACAATGGAACAAGGTTTGGCAAATGCTGCTTTTGAAAAAACCATTCAACTTTCAATGGTTGATAGCGTTAAATACAAACCTCAATTGATGACAGCGTATAAATATTTTGTTGCTTTTTTTGCCAACATCAAAAAGGATAAAGACATGGCATTGAGTTATGTAGAAAAAGCATTGGCATTGGATCCAAATGATGCAGAAGCTAAAATGTATAAGGAAGCCATTACTGCAAAACCAACCACAACGACAAAGCCAAAAGAAGGGAAGAAGCCGTAAGATGCGCTGTTCAAATCGCTACGCTGGTTTAAATCACATCGTTGGTTTAAGTTGCTACGCGGGTTTAAATCGCTACGCTGGTTTAAGACGTTTCTCTATTTCTATTTGGAATGAACTTCTAAAGTTTTTGAATACAGCCAACCTTTTGTAAGGGTTGAAAATATTCAACCCCTACAAAACAAACCCTACAATCGCTCTAACCATTTCATATGATATTGGCATTGACGCATCGCTGTAGCTTTTTATATTCTTGGATTTATCACCTTCCACAATTTTTAAAACATGGTTCATATTTGTGATAATCGTTAAAGTTGCATTTGGTTGGGCTTTGTATAACAATTGCGCATCTTCAACCGAAACCTGAATGTCGTTATCACCTTGTAGAATTAATATAGGAATGTTTAATTTTTTGATTTCTGTTTGAGGGTTGTATTTAAACCAACTGATTAAATAGGGTTGTACACTCGGGCGAAACAAGCTATACAATAATGGGTTGATTTTTTTTACCATTAAACCGGCTTCAAGGCTGTCAATGGCAAGGTTTGAATAATCTTGAATTTCTAAAGATTGTGCTTGTAATTGTTTTTTGATAATGGTTCCTGCTTTTTCTCCAGCACCTGAGATGGAAATGTATTTGTCTGCTAGTCCATTTGCTGCAATCATGCCAATCAATGAGCCCTCGCTGTGTCCGGCAATGATGATCTCACTAAAACGTTTGTCTTTTTTAAACTTATTTATCCATTCTATAACATCGTTTACATAATCATCAAACCGAAGATCTGCCTCGCTTTTCATGGCTAGTTTACTTCCCCCAATTCCGCGTTTGTCGTACCGGATTGATGAAATACCTGCGTTTCCCAATTCGTTGGCTAAATATTTTAAGGAATTATTTTTGCCCTTAATCATTATTGTATTTCCATCTCTATCTGTTGGTCCCGAACCAGCAATGATGATAACAAGTAGCGAAGATTTTGTTTGAATTGGCGTGGTTAATGTGCCGTAAATATTGCCTGTTTTAGTTTCCAACGTCACTGGCATTTCAATATAATTTGAATCTTTTTTGATATCGAGTTGTGCGAAAGAGGTCGATATCAAGATAAAAAAGTTGATTGTGGAAAGGAGGAGTTTGGTCATTTTTTTGATTAAGGATGGTTTAAGTTGCTGTGCTGGTTTAAGGGTTTAAAACGCTACGCTGGTTTAAAACGTTTCTCTATTTTAATATGGAATGATCTTTTAAGGGTTGAATATTTTCAACCCCTACAACTGAAATCTCTCATAGACACCGGTTTGGATACCGGCGCCAATTCAATATGGAATGAACTTTTAAAACTTTTGAATACTGTCAACCTTTTGAATTTTTTTTGGGTTTCCCGCAAAGCTCGCAAAGGTGCAAAGACGCAAAGGGAGAAAGCTTTACCTTAAACCATTAAACCTTTAAACTAGCGAAGCGATTTAAACGCCTTTAAAACGTAGAATCCGGATTAACCTTCTTATTCCCTGCTGGATTAAAAAGTTCATCTAGCATGCTCGCCAATCTTATACCTCCAACAACCAATTGTTTCTTGATTACTTCAATGTTTTTATCTAGATATTTATCATCTAAAAAGTTTTTTTCAAAATCATAAGCCTGATCTAGATAAGCACGAGATTCGTACATCCATTTGAGCTCGTTTATCTTTTTGAATGAGGCTATTTCATCACTTTTTAAAGAAGCATAATATTGCATACAAGTGTCTAAATTAATTCTTTTGTATTCTAGAATTTGAGTATCCCAAACACTGTGCAAATTTCCTGAGACGTGTTTTGAACTTATTTGTATGGAGTTTCCTCCTCTGTCAATAGCATATCCATTATGTAGCGGCTGGTGAAGATCTCCAACTAAATGAAACAGAAGCAGTAAACGGTATTTAATTTCTTTGTCAGACATTTCCGTTTCATGTCTGTTTTTTAATTCAGTATAAGCAGAATGTATAACAGTCATTGAATTTCTTTCTGCACTTGGAGTGTATTTGGTTCCTTTATCAAGATTTATATAATGCCACGAACGCATGTAATTGTAGTAGCTGTTTCCTTTTTGCTCATCCATCCAATTTGCCGCTTCTTCAATAGTGAGGTTACCTAAATATTTTTTTACAATTTTTTGAGTGGTAGAATCTAGGAATTTAAATGCAACTTCTGCGACTAAATTATGTCCTGTTTTGCCCCAAGCAAAAGATTTTACATTTGAATTAAATAGCAAAATGCTAATAAATAATATAGTAATGAACCTTTTATTCATAGTTGTAATTTTTAAGCGAAGCTAGTCGTTTTTGATAAGACTGTGCAATTGTCAACTTTAACAAAAAATTATCTTTAAATTTAGATGTTTTTTTATTGTTTTAAAACTTTAACTTGCACAATCTAATAAAATTCTATAATGAATACTCAGAAATTTGTTTTTGGACTCCTTACAATATTTTTTTGTTCTTTAAATAATGTAAAAGCACAAGAGAAAAATAAAGTTGACGCCATATTGGCTGCATCAGACACGTCCATTTTAGACGAAGCAAAAGACAATATTTTAGACAATATCCCAGTGGTTTCATTGGATGAGAATGACAATATTGATGGTAGTGCTCAAAATATTTCAGGTCAGCTTAATACCGGAAGAAATCCTTTTTACAGTTCAGCATTGTTTAATTTTAATGTGGTTCGTTTTAGAATCAGGGGTTATGATGCAGACTTGTTTGGAACTACAATGAATGGTATTCCAATGGAAAACTTGGATAATGGATTTACACCTTATGGATTATGGGGTGGATTGAATGATGTAATGCGTAGCAGAACAAATAATTTTGGGTTGCAATCCAATAAATTTACTTTTGGTCCATTAGGTGGCGCAACAAATATTGATACAAGGGCTTCAAAGCAATGGAAGCAAACTAAAATAGGATATTCTCTTTCCAACAGAACATATTTACACCGATTCAGTTTTACAAAATCAACAGGATTCAATGCTAAAGGATGGGCATTTAGTTTCTCAGGTTCACGTCGTTGGGCGGATGAAGGGTTTGCTGACGGAACATTTTATGATGGATGGTCTGGTTACGTGGGAATTGATAAGAAAATAAATGACAGGCATTTAATTTCATTTGTTGCATTTGCTACACCAACAAAAATTGGTAGACAAGGTTCTACGGTTGAGGAGATGCGCGAGATATCTGGAACTAATTTTTACAATCCATATTGGGGATATCAAAACGGCAGAAAAAGAAATTCAAGTGTAGGAAATACATTCCAACCAATTGGAATTTTAACCCATGATTGGAAAATTGACGACAAAACAAGTTTAGTTACTGCGGTATCAATTACCTCTGGAGAAAGAAGTACAACTGGTTTAGATTGGTACAATGCACCTGATCCAAGACCAGATTATTATCGTTATTTACCAAGTTATCAAGAAGATCCATTCATAAGACGACAGGTTTATGATATTTTGAAAAATGATGTAACAAAACGCCAGATAAATTGGGATGCATTGTATAATGCCAATTATGGAAGCTTTCAAACCATTCAGGATGCTAATGGCATAATCGGCAATAATGTTTCAGGGAAAAGATCGATTTATATTTTAGAAGAAAGGGTAACCAATACTAAAAAAATTACTGCAAATACAACATTTAACGCTACCATCAACAAGCACATTGATATTTCTGCGGGCTTAGGATACGAAAAACAAAAAAATAATTATTTCAAAAGAGTAAATGATTTATTGGGTGGCGATTTTTATGTGGATTTGAATCAATTCGCAGAGCGAGATTTCCCTTCTAATGAAGTAGCCGGACAAAATGATGTAAACAACCCCAACAGAATTTTAGGCGTAGGAGATAAGTTTGGTTATAATTATGATATCAATATTCAAAAAGCATTTGGTTGGGTTCAAACGAATGTAAAATTGCACGGGGCTGATTTTTTTGTGGGAATGGAAAATTCGTATACTAACTTTAGTAGAACAGGAAATGTAAAATCAGGGTTGTTTCTAAATAACTCTTTTGGAAATTCTGCAGAAAATCAATTTTATAACTATTCATTTAAAGCTGGGTTGACTTATAAAGTAGCCAAGATGAATTATTTGTTTGCTAACGCTAGATATCAAACAAGGGCACCATTTTTTGATAATGCATATTTGTCACCAAGAACAAGAGATTTTGTACAAGACAATTTAAGAAGCGAACATATTTCTTCAGTAGAAGGAGGTTATTCATTGATTTCTCCAACTGTGAAATTTAAAGCAACTGCATATTATACCAAATTCGAGAATCAAACCAATGTACTTACATTTTATAATGATCAATTGAGAACTGTAGTGAATTATGCATTAAGTAATATTGGGAAAGTGCATCAAGGATTGGAGTTGGGAACTGAAGTGATTATATACAAAGGGTTAACGACAACCGCCGCGGCTGGAATAGGTAAATTTAGATACGACACCCGTCAAGTAGCAACGGTTACTTCTGATAATAATTCTCAAGTCATTGCAAAAGATCAATTGATTTATTCAAAAAATTATAACGTACCAACACCACAACAAGCTTACAATATTGGTTTGAATTATCGTTCTCCAAATTATTGGTTTGTAAATGTGAATTTCAATTATTTTGACGACATGTGGTTGGATTTTAATCCAGTAAGAAGAACTGAAGCTGCTGTAAATGGATTAGAACCAGGAACGGCACTTTGGCATAGCATATTAGATCAAACAAGATTAAAACCACAGCATACTGTAGATGTATTTGCTGGATGGAGTTGGTTGATGAATAACAAATTTAAAGGAATGGAAAAGAGAACATTCTTGATGTTCAACGTTGGCATAAACAACATTTTAAACAATACAAATATTGTCTCTGGCGGTTTTGAGCAATTGAGATATGATTTCGCTGAAAAAAATGCTGAAAAATTCCCAGCCAGGAAATTCTATGCATTTGGAACAAATTTCATGGCAAGTGTATCATTAAGATTCTAAACAAATAATTCAACAATCAAAAAATAAACAAAATGAATAAAATTAAACAACTGTTTCACACAATCTTATTTGTCGTTGCAATTGGAGTATTTAGTGCATGTGAAAAAACATTTGATGCGCCTCCAGGAGCAGGAGAAGTGAATATTGAAGCCAACACAAGTATTCAAGCATTAAAAACATATCACACTGTTCCAGGTGTGTATGATTTGATTAATGAAGATGTAATTATTTCAGGTATTGTAACTGCAAACGACCAAAGTGGTAATATTTACAAGCAATTGTTTATTCAAGATTCAACTGGAGCCATGCAAATCTTGGTAGATGCGTATAGTTTATATGCAAGCTATCCAGTTGGAAGAAGAATATTTGTAAAATGTAAAGGATTAACCTTAACAGATTCATACAGTAATATGGTATTGGGTTACAAAGCTATAATAGATGGATTGCCTTCAATAGAGGGAATTCCTGGAGCAATGGTATCTAATCATTTAATTGGCGGAACATTGAATAATCCTGTAGAACCAATTACGGTAACTGTAGCTGATTTAGGTACAACAATGAACAACAAATATATCAATGCATTAGTAAAATTAGAAGGATACGAATTTTCAAGTGCGGATACAGCAAAAACTTATGGAGATACATCTTCATATAAGAGTACGGTAAACAGAAACATCAATAAAGGTTGTGGCAGTAATGTAAATTTAGTTGTTCGTAATAGTGGATATGCAAGTTTTGCTGGAGTGAAAATTCCAAAAGGAAATGGAAGTATCGCAGCGATTTACACCATTTATCGTTCATCACCAACGAGCAACACCACAACAAAACAAATGTTGCTTCGTAGTGAAAACGACGTTCGTTTTGACAGCGTAAGATGTGGTGGAAATCCAAACCCAAATCCTAATCCAGGAGGAAGAATTACCATTGCAGCATTGCGTGCTTTGTACACTGGCACTGGCATCAAATTAACAACTTCAGCATCAATTGCTGGTGTAGTAACTTCAGATGCAGCAAGTAAAAATATTTCTACTGGGTCATTGATTTTACAAGATGGAAGTGGTGCAGCAATTACCATTTATCTTGGAGGAACCTTAACATGTAGTATTGGAGATTCTTTGGTTTTTGATATAACAAATGATTCATTGTTAAATTACAGAGGTTCATTACAAGTTAAAAAGCCATTTGGTTCTACCGTTCCAACACCCATTGCAACAGGAAGAGTGGTTACTCCGTTGGTAAAAACAATTGCAGAAATTAATGCTTCAATTGGGTTACCACTACAATCACCTCAAAATTTCGAGCAGTCTCTTGTTAGAGTTGTAAGTGGAACTGCAACTGGAAATGCAACATACTCTGGCAATAATACTTTAACAGACGCATCTGGAAATATCATTTTGTATACTGCAACAGCTGCAACTTTTGCTGCACAAGCATTGCCAGGAGGCGCAAGAACTTGGACAGGACATGCAAAAAATTATAACGGAACAACCAAAGAATTTTTAATAAGAAATCCAGGGGATGTACAATAGTAACATCAATTAAATAAAATATCATTGAGGCTACATTCATTGTGGCCTTATTGATTTAAAAGAAAAAATTGCAAGCATTTAAATGTAAAAAATGAAAAAAATAAACAAAATGAGTTTAGTAAAAATTAAAAGAAACAGCATTTTAGCTACACTGTTTTTTTGCTTTATCATTTTCAATACGCAAAAATTAGATGCACAAATTTTGATGAGTGCAACGGGTTCTAATACAGAAACTTTTGACGGGTTAGGCAATAGCGGAACAATCAATTGGCTGGATAATTCTACCATTCCAAATTGGTATTCGCAAAGGACTGGGGTGCTAACCACTTATTTAGTAAGTATAGGATCAGGAAATACAGGTGCTGGTTATAATTTCGGTTCTACAGGTAGCACAGATAGGGCATTGGGATCAGTTGGATCCAACAATACAAATGCAGGTGGTTTTGCACATGG
>CANKLV010000014.1 GCA_947483415.1 Chitinophagaceae bacterium | reverse complement strand
TGAAGCGTTGAAATTAAATTTAGTAAATCACATCACTACATCCGAAAATCTTTTACCAAAAGCCATTGAATTATTAACCACAATCAATTCAAAAGCACCAATTGCCATCAGTAAAATTATTGAGTGTATAAATATAGCTGTGGTTAGCGATAGCGCGTATACCAATGGCAAATCGGGATATGAAAAAGAAGTGGAATCATTTGGTGCTTGTTTTGAAACAGCAGATATGATAGAAGGCACCACTGCATTTTTAGAAAAAAGAAAAGCAATATTCACAGGAAAATAAAAAAATCATGCAATTCAGAATCGAAAAAGACACCATGGGTGAAGTAAGCGTTCCAATGGAAGCATACTATGGCGCTCAAACACAAAGAAGTATCGACAACTTCAAAATCGCACAAGACATCAACAAAATGCCAAAAGAAATTATTGGCGCATTTGCTTATTTAAAAAAAGCTGCTGCATTAACCAATTTTGATGCAGGCATTTTAAGCAAAGAAAAATGTGATTTAATAGGAAAAGTATGCGACGAAATTTTAGAAGGAAAATTAAATGATTATTTTCCATTGGTCGTTTGGCAAACTGGTAGTGGCACACAAAGTAATATGAATGTAAACGAGGTTATCGCTTATCGTGCACATGTATTAAATGGTGGACAATTAACAGACAAAGAGAAATTTATTCATCCCAATGATGATGTAAATAAATCACAATCTAGTAATGATACTTTTCCAACAGCGATGCACATTGCAGCATACAAAATGCTTTTGGAAACAACCATTCCAGGAATTGAAAAACTAAGAAATACATTGGATGCTAAGAGCAAACAATTTATGCATGTGGTAAAAATAGGTAGAACCCATTTTATGGATGCTACCCCGCTTACGGTTGGACAAGAATTTAGCGGATATGTATCTCAATTAAATCATGGATTAAAAGCGATAAAAAACACTTTGGCGCATTTGAGCGAATTAGCTTTAGGTGGAACTGCTGTAGGAACAGGAATTAATACACCTGAAAATTACGATGTAAATGTTGCCAAACATATTGCACAATTAACAGGATTGCCATTTGTAACCGCAGAAAATAAATTTGAAGCATTGGCCGCACATGACGCCATTGTAGAAGCACATGGCGCATTAAAAACCGTTGCTGTTAGTTTGATGAAAATTGCAAACGACGTTAGGATGTTGTCATCAGGTCCAAGAAGTGGAATTGGCGAATTGTTTATTCCGGACAACGAACCAGGATCTTCTATAATGCCTGGGAAAGTAAATCCTACTCAATGTGAAGCATTAACCATGATTGCAGCACAGGTAATGGGAAATGATGTTACCATTGGTATTGGCGGAAGCAACGGACATTTTGAACTGAATGTGTTTAAGCCCGTAATGATTTTTAATTTTTTACATAGTGCAAGATTGATTGGAGATGGTTGTGTTTCGTTTAATGATAAATGCGCCGTTGGCATTGAACCAATTGAAGCAAACATTAAAAAACACGTCGATAATTCATTGATGCTTGTTACGGCATTAAACCCAAAAATTGGTTATTATAAAGCGGCAGAAATTGCGCAAACAGCACATAAAGAAGGCACTACATTAAAAGAAATGGCGGTGAAATTGGGATATCTTACACCAGAAGAATTTGACGCATGGGTAATACCAGCTAATATGGTGGGGAAACTATAAAATAGAAATGTTTATAACAAATGAAAAAGCATCCCTTTTGGGATGCTTTTTCATTAAACCCAGATTTTATATAACCTGGATTTAAGCTTCAGTATATTTTTTTGAACGCATCATTAATGTAGCACAAGCAGCCAATAAAAGCAGTACCCCTGCAAACAAAATAGCATTAGCAGGATTTTGATTTAATAGGTGTTTGTAAATGCTACCAAACGTAATATTTTGAATCAACATCGGAACTACAATCATCATGTTTACAATACCCATGTAAACACCATATCTTTTTTTAGGAATACTGTTGGCAACCATAATGTATGGTACCCCCATTATACTTGCCCATGCTATGCCAAAGCCAATCATTGGAGCAAACAACAAATATTTATTTTCTATCGTTGGAATTATAAATAACGATATAGCTGCCATAATCAAGCAGATAGCATGCACCATTTTTGCAGAATATTTTTTTGCTAGCCAAACCAACCCAAATGCAGATAAAAAAGTAATGACATTATAAAAACTATTCACTAAACCTGTCCACGCAGCAGCGTCTTCATAAAGTTTAAGATTTTTTTCGGAACTGGTATGCCAAACAGATTGAGCAATACTATGAGAGATATATTGCCAATAACACATCAGCGCATACCATTGAAATAAATAAACCAATGCCAATTGCCACATTTGTTTGGGCATCACTTTTATCGCTACGAAAATATCTGAAAAGGGTTGAAGAAATCCTTTTTTTTCAGATCTAATTTCAGCTAATTCGGTTTCAGATGGTGGAATTTCGGGCGTTTTAATAACCGACCACAACACCGAACCAATGGAACAAATTGCACCAACAAAAAAAGATCCAAACACCCAATAAGGAATACCCGAAGGGGTAACGCCGTCCATGATTTGTTTGAAAATCCATAAAGATGCTGCTGCCAAAGTAATACCAAATCCAGTAAAAAAACTTTGTGATAAAAAACCAACAGCTTGTTGATTGTCGGGCAATTTATCTGCAACAAAAGCCCTGTAAGGCTCCATTGCAGTATTGTTTGCAGCATCCAATACCCATAACAACCCTACAGCCATCCACAACGAACTACTAAATGGAAAAATAAATAAACAGATGCTGCACAATAAAGCCCCAATTAAAAAATAAGGTTTTCTTCTACCCCATCTAGGATGCCAAGTTTTATCACTCATTGCACCAATTATAGGTTGAACCAACAATCCAGTTAATGGACCTGCCAAATTCAGCATAGGCAAATCTTCTAGACTTGCATGTAAAAAAGTA
Source organism: Chitinophagaceae bacterium (assembly GCA_947483415.1). Lineage (GTDB taxonomy): Bacteria > Bacteroidota > Bacteroidia > Chitinophagales > Chitinophagaceae > Ferruginibacter. The sequence goes on along the minus strand of CANKLV010000014.1, from coordinate 15,807 downwards.
TATAGCGGATTGATGGCGTTTTGTTGCAAACCAAAACTATATTGAATGCCCAAAAAACCAACATTCATATTTATGATTTGGCGAAAAGACAATTGAGGTTTTGGAGTTTGCATATATGATTTTAAAAGAAGTTGATTAAAAATAAAAGAAACGAACCTAAGGATATTTTATAGCAAATTGTTCATCAATGATAATATCAGCCATTTGTTGATGTTGCTGAATGATATCGCTTTCTTTGCAAAGAACACGTTCTATAAAATCAGTTACTGCCTCTCTATTTCGAGCAATTCGATTTTTTCTTGTTGCTTCATAATTGGCATTCATAAAAATACGAATGTCCACATTCTTTAACAAGCTTGTGTATGTACCATCTACTAAAACAACATTTGCAGTACTGATGCTAATTTCTTTAAATTCTTTTGTGTCGCTCGACCAATTCATTACAGGTATTTGAAGTGAATTGGCTAACTTATTTTTTACAACATAAATATCCTGATCCAATTTTTCCAATTCTACTTCATGCGTACCGATGTGATTAAAGTCAATCAGCCTTTGTTCATGATTTTTACGAGGTGGTAATTTAAAATAGTCATCTAGGTGAAGAACTAAAACGTTGTGCCCATTGGATTCCAGCAAATTTTTTAGCGTGTTACTCAGCGTTGTTTTGCCACAACCCGATTCGCCAGCAATGGAAATAACAACCACTTTTTCTTTCTCAAATTCGATGTCATTATAAATATTTGTAGCCAATAAATTAGCTGTCAACTGGTCATTAGATTCTTGATCATCATATGTCAACCCCAATACTTTTTTCATTTGTGTAATGTCTTCTTTGGCTTTATTTGCTAATAAAAATCCTGATGCACTAAAACACAATTGAGATACTCCTTGTGCTAATCCATCTTCCAAAGTAAAGTATTCCGAAAATAAATATTCACCTTCGTTATTACTCAAGTTTTTTTCTAATGCAGCTTGCAACATTGTAGCTGTTTCCACTTCATTGATGCAGTACAAAGCCGTTATCAAAAAGCCATTTGTAACAGGCCAAATTCCACCATTGTGAAAATGACCGGGCTTGTTTTTGAAACGATAACTAAAATTTGAAGTCAACTGCGTATAGAGCTCATCTCCTGGCTCTATTGGAGGCCAAAACGCGGGAATGCCTTTGTTGCCGTATGTTACAAAAGCAGATTGAACTACATCTATTAGTTTTTTCTTTGTGACATTTGAAGGAATATCTAAAAGTAAAAGTAACGCAATAGACCAGCAATCATATTTTTGAATAAGTTGAGTAGGAGAAAAACTACTGATGAAATGTTGTGTTATATCGAAATGATCAACTTGTAGTTTTTGTGCTTCTGTAAATAATGAGTTAGTTGTTGGCGTTTCAAAACAAAAATGCTGTTTCAGTTTAAGTTTAATTTCGCCAGCTTGCGAAGTCCAATCTGCTTGTGCAAAAAAATCACCGGCTAATGACAAAGCCCAGTAGCGTAAAATTTGATCATACAATACATAACCTCCAGTTACATATTCATCTGCCCAATTGCCACTTACGGGTAAATACATCAATCCTTTATGGTTGAATTCCCAACTGTTGGCTAGTTGTAATATTTTTACAGATTGCTCACAAACAATGACTTTAAAATCATCATCTTGTTTTTTTTGTAAAAAACTAATGGCTCCAATCATCCACCAAAAATTACAATCCGTTCTTCCCACAGGGCCTCCGAAACTTACCGCTTGAATGGTTCCAGCTTGATCAATAGAAATATTAGAAGGAATTTGTCCATTAAGGGCAGCTGCCTTTTGCAATTTTTTTAATGAGTTGAGGAATGGTTCATATAGCTCGGTGAGTTCGTTGGTCAAAATTGCCAAACCAGACACCACACCATCTCTTGCCCAAATACGATTGTAATTTTCTGTTTGTTGTGCAGATGCTGTTATGCCTTCCTCAGAAGCCGCTTTAGTAAGCACTTCTATGGCTTTTTCTTTCATTAAAACATTTCGCACATTTTCCATTACATATTTTTTCTTAAAAAAAAAGAGCGTAGCAATTAATTTACTACGCTCTTTATGGGGTTAATCATTAAAAATTAAAACCAATGGTTGCAGAAATCGTTCTGCCAGTTATTGACCTAGCGCGAATGATATTTGTAGTTTGTTCTACAATTGCATCTTCTTCTGCTTCGGTAATACCAAGGGTGTTGAAAATATTATTGGCATTTAATGAAGCCGATAAATTTTTGGTCATTTTGTAAGTAATGAATGGATTTACAATAAAATATCCATTAAATTTCAACTTGTTGTTGTCTTGTGAAAATGAACTGCTGGTACCAATAACACTGAATCCACCAACAAATTTATTTTTAGAATAAGTTGGCACAACATTATATATGAATGGTGCTTGTCTTCTTGGTTTGTTGCCTTTATTTGCACCATCTGTAATTTCAGCTTTAGTATATGTAGCATTAGCCCTAACATTGAATTCTTTTGAAACATTAATATTTGCTTCCAACTCCAAACCAAAAGATTTGTAATGGTTTTCAATTACTTTTTGAGTAGTTGCTTCAAAACCGCCAGCTTCATTTACATTAGCATAAAAAGCAGTTACAAATATTCCACCCATTTTGAAATTGTTTTTATACCCCAATTCCGCTTGAGTAATTTTATCATAAACTCCTTTTGCATTTCCATCCGCAAAAACATTTGGTGTAAATAATAATCTATCCGCTTTAGCAGATGCACCATCACTGAATCTACCAAAAATTGCGTTAGATTCACTCAATTGATAGTTTGCTCCAATACTGAATGAAGGATAATTGTATTTATAATTTACAGCAGAAGGAGAAGCAATGTTTACAGATGATACGCTTTGTTCGTTTGCAGATATAACACCATCATTGTTTACATCTCTAGAAGATTGAATTGCGCCAGCATAACTGCCATTTACATCACCCATATCCCATCTTAATCCACCATCTAATGACAATTCTTTTGTTGGATTTAAAGAAATCGAAACATAAGGCGCAGAAATAGAATACTTAGTATCATAGCTACGTGTGCAGCAATTACCCCAAGCTGGTACGCCATAAGCAAATAGTCCATTTTGAGTTAATTTGGCTCCTGCTGCATTGTAAATATCCAATGGTCTTGTACCATTTCCGTTTACATCAGTCATGTATGAATTCCACAACCACGACATTGAAATGTTTTGGTAAGATTTATAAAATCCAAAATTGATTTCACCTTTAGTAAATTTCTTTTTCAATTTAAAATCATTCACGAAATTATCAAAGTTATTAAGTTCAACATCAAACATATGCATCATCATTGCATTGGTTCCTGTATAAGGTGTGCTTGTGTTTGCGTATTTTACTGTAGCACCTGTTAAATCCCAAGTTGTTGCTGCTGCAATTGAAGTTAAAATGTTGCCAGTGGTATTTACAGATGCAGGGAATGGAGTAATGAATCTTCCGTTATTAATAGCCAATCTTCCTTTGTTTTCTATTTTCCATCCTTCACCCAAATCAAAATTAAATTCAGCACCTACTGATTTAGAAATGGGATGCATGCCATCTGCCACATCACTTCTACGTAAATCACCATTTACGCCAGTACCTAAATTTTGCAAAATATATGGGCTGTGAATTGTTCCGTTAAGGGCATCAAAACCAGGAAGTGAACTGTATACTGGATTTGCATTTGTACCAGATACTTGTATTGGCATAGGCATGTAGGCTGCAGTCCTATCATTAAGATATTTAAAATAAACACGCGCAAAACCGCCTTTAAATTGTTTAGTCATGTTAAATTTCAATTGGCCACCGTTGTTGGCATTATATCCAGCAGTACGTGGCCCTTCACCTAATCTATAAAAACCACCAACATTAAAACTAAGTCCGTTTCCGATTGGTGCGCCATAATTAAAATCAGTTCTAAAATCATTGTAATCCAAGCCAGTTGTAGTATAAAGAGAACCACCTTCTGTGTTACCAGTTTTACTGATAAAGTTGATAATACCAGCTGGTGAATTTGTAGCCATGGTTGAAGCAGAACCTCCTCTAATGGCTTCTATTTTAGACAAACTTTGATCTGCTCTTAAGAAAATGTCTTGAGTAGCAAATGCGATATCGCCAAATTGCATAACAGGCAATCCATCTTCTTGCAATTGTAAGTATTTAGAACCACCAGCAGAAATTGGCACCCCTCTAACCGTAATATTTGTATTACCATCACCGCCAGAAGCTTCTGATTTAATACCTGGAATAGATCGAAAAATTTCAGCAGTTGTTCTTGCTGCAGATTTTGAAATATCTTCTGAACGTAAAGTACTTGTAGATACACTAGAAGATAACCTAGACTTAGAATTAGAAACGCCAGTTACCGTAACCTCTGTAAGAGAAAGGGCATCTGATTTTAAAGAAATCATAACATCAGAAAGTCCAGCAGCTGTTAAGCTAAAAGACTTTTCAATGGCTACATAACCTGTGTAAGAAACTTTTAAAAGAACAGATTGATCTACGGGCAAACCTTCTATGGCAAAATTGCCTTTTTCATCAGCTAAGATTGTTTTGTTAGTTGCTGAATAAATAATGGTAGCTCCGGATAGACCTTCTTGATTGGGTCCAATAATTTTTCCTTTGATACTTGATGTTTGTTGGGCCGCAGAAACGAGCGTAATGCCCACAATTGTTAGAAGTAAAATTAATTTTTTCATAATGCAGTTTAATTGGTTTAAATTTTGTGTAGCTAAAGTATTAATAAGCAAAATGATGATAAACGCATAATTAAATATACTTTGCCGCAAACGTTTGCGAAAATGTTTGCGAAAATGTTTGCGGTGGAAAAGATTATCTGTATTTTTAAAAAAATGCTTAATGAAACCGAAAGCAACATTAAAAAAGATATCAGATAAACTACAAATAAGTATCTCAACTGTTAGTAGAGCCCTTAAAAATCATCCAGATATATCGGAGCATACCAAACAAAAGGTCAAGGAATTGGCAGAGTTAATGGATTACGAACCTAACAATTATGCCATCAGTTTACGTACAAACAACAGCAAAGTTTTTTGTATCATGGTACCTCAGATTTCTAATTTGTTTTATCATTCTTTCATTTCAGCTGTGGAAGAGGAAGCACGATTATATGGCTTTTCTTTAATGATATTGCAGTCTGGAGGAGATCCTGCGATTGAAATTGCCAACTTAAAAATTTGCAGACAAAACAGGGTTGCAGGAATTTTTGTAGCTATTGGAACAGCCACTAAAGATATACAACCCTTTTTAAAAATGGATGACTTAGATGTGCCTGTAATATTTTTTGATAAAGTACCTAGTTTTCAGGCTTGTAATAAAGTTTGTATCGCCGATGAAAAAGCAGGAACGATTGCTGCAGATGTGCTGTTGCGAAATAACAAAAAAAATATTCTCGGCATATTTGGAGATCCAGAAATGTCAATCACTAAAAAAAGGTTAGATGCTTTTAGCCAAAAAATAGCTGAAAAAGGTAAATCTATTCAATTAAAAACAAAGCATGCGCTCACTGCTGAAGCTGCCCGAAAAATAGTCCATAAATGCTTAACTCCACTGCAAAAAATAGACGCTATATTTTGTATGAGTGATGAAATATTAACAGGAGTAATGAAAGCCGTTCAGGAATTAAAATTAAAAGTCCCAGAATCAATTGGTATCATTGCGCATAGCAATGGATTTATACCAAATTTATATTCACCCGAAATAAGTTATGTAGAAACGAGTGGACACAAACTTGGCAAGTTGGCCTACAACCGAATGTCTGCTTGTTTATCAGGAAGTACATTTATACAAGAACTTACTGTAGAATCGGTTTATATTGAAGGAGGATCTCTTTAAAGTGGATTAATTAAAATATTTCCATTCCATTTTTAAATATTGATAAACATAAGTTCTTAAAAAATAAAAGACTGCTTTTCAACGTCAGTCTTTTTTGTTATGAGATTTCTTTTTCATGAATTTCAGTTGTCAGCGATTTTACCCGAATGCCTTCACCAATTTTTTGGGCATCCTTATCCCCAAATGAAACAATTATCCTTACCAAATAAATTACTAATAAAGAAGATAAGTATGTAGCGGAAAAAAAAATGTGATTGTTTTGATTAGTGCGAGAAACAGAATGAAAATGAAGAAAAAAGTCAGAACTCCATGATCGCTCTCGCGCTCATTTTCGTTCTGACTTTTAGTACACTTAGGAGGACAATTATATAACCGGGATGTGATTGATTTGATAATTTATACCTGTTTCAAATGATAATATAGTCAGCAGATTTAACAATCTTCTTTAATTGAAATTTATCAATTTAGTTTTTAATGCTGTTTAAAATACACTGGCGCAATCTTTATTTTGTAAACCAAAAATGCTTAAATTTGTAAAGCAAATATCTTTATTTTTGTAAAACAACTCTATATTTACAATAAAAATCAATGATTTACAAAGAACGTATTTCAGATAAGGAATTAAAACGCAAACTTAATGCTTCTGGTGGAGTGCTGATAAAAGGCGCCAAAGCCTGTGGTAAAACTGAATCAGCAAAGCAATTAGCCAAAAGTGTGTTGAATGTTGACAGAGATGAACAAGTAGAGGCATTAATAAATACTGCTCCAAAAAGATTGTTGTTTGGAAACACTCCACGACTCATAGACGAATGGCAGGCTCAACCTAAACTCTGGGATTACATTCGTCACGAAATAGACGACCGCCAAGAAAAGGCACAATTCATACTCACTGGTTCAGCCAACCCTGAAGAGTCTGTAAAAATGCACTCCGGCGCTGGAAGATTTACAATTGTTGAAATGCGCACTATGTCCTGGCAAGAACTGGGTTTTTCAACCGGAAAAGTAAGTTTGGCAAAACTTTTTGAGGGCGAAAAAATAGACATATATGATAGCCCTACTGATCTTGAATTTATTATCAACAAAATCGTTATTGGCGGATTCCCTACTCTCTTAAATAAAAACGCTACGCAAGCGGCAGACCTTAATCGTGCTTATGTGGAATTACTTGCGCAAGTGGATATGAGCAGAGTTTCTGATGTAAAACGAGATCCAGTAAAAGTCAGATGTTTATTGCGTTCTCTTGCCAGAAACACTTCAACTTTGGTTGATATTTCTGCGTTGGAAATTGACATTCGTGAGAAGGAAAATGTGGGCATAACCCGCCCTACTGTTTACGATTATCTTGATGCGCTTAACCGCTTGATGATCGTTGAAGACCAAACTGCCTGGAACACCCATATTCGTTCTTCATATGCTTTACGCAAATCTCCAAAGCGTCATTTTACTGATGTTTCTTTAGCAGTTGCAGCATTGGGGGCTGACGAAAACTCACTTTTAAATGATTTGAAATTTTCAGGATTCTTGTTTGAATCACTTGTCACTCATGAGCTCCGTGTGTATGGTCAAGCCAATGACGCCAACGTATATCATTATCGCGATTCGAGTGGTTTGGAAGTTGACGCCATCGTTCAAAAATATAATGGCGACTGGTGTGCATTTGAAATTAAATTGGGCACTGGACAAGTTGATGAGGCTGCATCTACTCTCAATAAATTTGTTTCGATTTTAGATACCCAAAAAATAAAGCAGCCTAAATCGCTCAACATTATAACAGGAACAGGAATTAGTTACACACGACAAGATGGTATCAATGTAATTTCTTTGGCATCGCTAGGAATTTAAACCACAAATTAATAACAAAGCCGACCAATTGGTCGGCTTGTATGTTGTATTATAAAACAACACTGTACTCGGGAACGGAATCGAACCGTCACTCGCATTACTGCGAACAGGATTTTAAGTCCTGCGTGTCTACCAGTTCCACCACCCGAGTGACACTTTTGAGTTGCAAAATTGCAAAACAAATTTTGAAAAAAAATCCCGACGCTGTCGGGACTTTTTTTTTGAGCGGAAGACCGGGCTCGAACCGGCCACCCCGACCTTGGCAAGGTCGTGCTCTACCAAATGAGCTACTTCCGCAATTATCTTAAGAACTAATTTTTTAGGAATGCAAAAATAAGGGTTGCATATCTAAAAAAACAAAATTATTTTTTACTTGTATTTAGGATTGTACAACGTATTATCCGGTACATTTACTTCTGGCTTTCCTTTGTAGCCATGTGTATATAAACTATAACAACCGCCCAATACAAATGCTATAAATACAAAAACCTGACAATAGAATAAAAATCTTGATGAAGAAACCCAATTGTGGGTGAAATCTTTTTTATTATTTTCTAAAATATCTTGTTGTTCTTGTTGCATAAAATAACTTTTTAATAAAAAACAAAAAAAAAACGAATTTCTACGTATAATGTTTATACTCCTTATACTATAATGTCACACTGTAGTTTTAAACAATAAATATCCTAATTGTTCTTTTTAATTTGTTTGCAAAAATAAGGGCAATGTGCTAAATAAACTAATTACTTAAAATAATTTCTGAAAATAATTTTCGTTTTTTTATAAAATATTGCCAGATTATGCTTCCATTATAAAAACCGACCAATTTTAAAGTTGATTTTCTAGGCTTTGGTGTTGTTCTTTTTACAAATACCAACCAATATATAAAATTAAAATGCGCTTTAGCAATAGACATAAAATAACCCATATCTCCATTTAATAATTCTTTATATGCAGCAATGGCATCTAATAAAAATCGAATGGGGATGATATACATTGCTTCAAACAAAGTCAAATTCTTCCACAACATTATGAGGTTGTTTCTGAAATTTAAATATACTTTTTTTGAATTCCCTTTTGGAAGTGTGCCCCCACCAACATGATATACAACAGACTTGGGTTCCACATATACTTTATATCCAAACAATTGCATTCTCCAGCACAAATCAATCTCCTCTTGATGTGCAAAAAAATGCGCATCCAATCCTTTCATCTCATGATAAACAGATGAACGTACAAATAACGCAGCTCCTGTTGCCCAAAAACATGCCGTTGCTCCATCATACTGACCATTGTCTTTTTCACAATCATCAAATACACGTCCTCTACTAAACGGATACCCAAATCTATCGATCCATCCCCCACTTGCTCCTGCATATTCAAACATATCTTTATTGGCAAACGACAACAACTTCGGTTGGCAGACTGCAATTTTTTTATCCAATTCCATCAAATCTATTATCGGACTTATCCAATTGGGCGTTACTTCTATGTCGCTGTTTAATAAAACATAATAATCGCTTTCCACTTGTTTTAATGCCGAATTATACCCTTTTGCAAATCCTTCATTGGAAAGATTTTTGATGATTCGAATGTTCGGATAATGTGCTTGTAAAAATTCTATGGAATTATCCGTGGAGGCATTATCTGCGACAATAACCTGCAAATTTTCGTAACGCGATGCCATAACCGAAGGAAGAAACTGTTCTAAATATTTCTTCCCATTCCAATTTAAAATCACAACGGCAACCGAAGGCAAATTTGACATGATTGATTTTTTAATATTTATTGGGTTTGTGATTTTATTCAAACGCAAACTTACATTTTTTAACCACCAAATCATTACTTTTACTTATGTTTTCTTCTATTTTAAATTGGCGTACTTCATTGGCTGCTGTTGCAATTTCAATTGTAATTGCAACCATTTTTTATTCAAACTATCTTTCTAAAAAAATAGCTGATGATGAACGTAAAAAAGTACATGTTTGGGCAGAATCTTTAAAAACAAAAGGATTAACTACAGATCAATCTGCTTTAAACCTGACCAATATTATTACTAGCGAAAACACCGAAATCCCCATTATTGAAACGGATGAAAATGACCAACCCACAGGAAATTATCTAAATCTGGATTCTAATAAAATAAAAAATGATACTGGTTATGTTCGTCAAAAATTAAAGGAATTCATGAAACTACACAACAGTATTCGTGTAGTCATCAACGCAGAACCACTGATTTTTAATAAATATTATTACGGCGATTCCAAGCTTTTACGAGAAGTTCGTTATTACCCAATGATTCAACTTTTCATAGTAGCACTTTTTATATTCATTACGTTAACGACCATCGCTACACGAAACAAATCAACGCAAAATCAAGTATGGGCGGGAATGGCAAAAGAAACCGCACATCAATTGGGAACACCTATCTCCTCTTTGGAAGGTTGGGTTGAAATGCTGAAAGACGATAAACAAAATGAGAAAATTGCCTTTGAAATGAGCAAGGATGTTGAAAGATTAAAATTAGTCAGCGACCGTTTCGGGAAGATTGGAAGCACACCTCAATTAGAGCCCATTTTAATTTCTGCACAAATTGAAAACATGGTGCTTTATATTAAAAGAAGGGCCAGCGATAAGGTAATATTCAAACTAGACAATCACCATAATGATACATTATTAGCACAAATAAATGCCCCATTATTTGATTGGGTTATTGAAAATTTATTAAAAAATGCATTGGATGCAATGGAAGGCGCAGGTATTATTAGCATTGATATACAAGATGAAATTCATCAAATAAAAATAGACATATCTGACACTGGAAAAGGCATCAGCAAAAAAAATCTGCAAAACATTTTCAAACCTGGATTTACCACAAAAAAAAGAGGCTGGGGCTTGGGATTGTCATTATGCAAAAGAATTATTGAACAATACCATAAAAGTTCACTTTTTGTAAAATCAAGCGAATTGGGTAAAGGAACCACGTTCAGAATTATTTTGAAAAAACTTCAATAAGTTTTTTATTAAGTTCATTTTTTTTATTTTGAAATTAGTTGATAAAATCTACCTTTGTTTTCCTCATTAAGTAAAGAGCTTTATACTTGCGGCGATGGCGAAATTGGTAGACGCACTACCTTGAGGTGGTAGCGCCTGAAAGGGCTTGGGAGTTCGAATCTCCTTTGCCGCACTTGATAAAAACCTGCACAATTTTGCAGGTTTTTTGTTTTAAATATTTACCCTTTTTTATAAAAATTTTACCCAAAAGCGAATTAGAAATAATATTAATTTTTACTTTTCACTTTTTACTTTTAAATTACTTTCTTAAAAATAACAAAATGAATAATGATATTAAATGCCCGAATTGTGGAGAAGTTTTCGATGTTGAAAACGTTATTGCTATTGAATTAGAGAAAAAATTCCAACAAGATTATCAAGATAAGTTAAACCAATCTTTACAAAAAGTTGATGAAGACAAAAGAAAGCTTGCAGAAGATTTATTGCGCTTTGAGGAAAACAAGAAAAAAGCAAACGACATTTTTTCGGAACGAATGAATGCAGAAAAAAGCAAGATGGAAAAAGAAATCCAAGAAAAATTAGCAAAATCCATCACTTCTGATTTCGAAAACAAAATCAAACAATTGGAAGAAAACAATGCTGGTGCTGAAATTAAATTAAAAGAAGCCCGAGAAAAAGAACTGAGTTTTTTGCAAAAGGAAAGTGCTTTATTAAATAAAGAAGCAGAATTAGATATTACTATTCAAAAAAAATTAGCTGAAGAACGCAATCAACTTGCTGATACCATACGCCAACAAGAGCAATCTAAAACAGCAATGAAGGAAGATGAAATGTTGATGAAAATGGAGGAATTGAAAAAGCAATTGGAAGATCAAAAAAAACTGGCGGATGAAATGAAACGCAAAGCCGATCAAGGTTCTATGCAGCTTCAAGGCGAGGTTCAGGAATTGGCCCTTGAAGAACTTTTAAAATCAAGCTTTCCTTTTGATTTGGTTACAGAAGTTGCAAAAGGTGTTAGAGGTGCTGATTGTATTCTAACCGTTAGAAATGGAATGGCCATGGAATGTGGTAGAATTATTTTTGAAAGCAAACGCACTGAAAACTTTACTGCCGACTGGATTGAAAAATTAAAAACAGATATGCTTTCTCAAAAAGCAGACATCGCCGTAATTGTTACCAAATCAATGCCAAAAGATATGGAACAATTTGGCGAAAAAAATGGTGTTTACATTTGTAGTTTTAAAGAAGTTAAAAGCTTAACAACAGTATTAAGAAATGCCATTATAAAAATAAGTGAAGCGAAAAAGAGTGAAGAAAATAAAGGCGAAAAAATGGTTTCTCTTTATAATTATTTAACCAGTCAGGAATTTGTTGGGAACTGGGGTGCCATGCGCGACGGCTTCAGAAACTTAAGAAGTATGCTTCAAAAAGAACGTGAAGATTTTGAAAAAAACTGGAAGAAGAAAGAAAAGCAAATCGACTTAATCATTCAAAATTCATTACATATTTCTGGATCGATAGAAGGAATCGCCGGACAAGATTCTATTGACATGCAATTGAATGACGATGAATCTGATAATTTATTGGAGATTTAGCTACACACATCAATTTTATTGAATCCAACTGATAAAAAAATCATTGAATCGAATTGATTTTATAGCTATTGAATGAACTTTATTTTTATTGAATGTTGATTTGGATACCCAAACATCATTTTCAAAAATGGCAGATGAGATGATTAAATGTTGTTTAAAATCAATTCCTTCTTCATCAAAGTATTTAAACATCGCCTCTTTTATCGTCCAAGCAAAAGTAAATTGTTCGTTCGGAGAAATAGATAAGATTGAAAGTAGTTTTATTTCTTCTTCGGTCAAATATTTTTGTTTAATGCTTTCAATTTTAGGCGCTACATGTTGAATGTCTATTGCAACATTTGATTTTGCACTTATAATTACAGCAACATAATCAGCAGAATGAGAAATTGAAAAGAAATAGGACTCATCGGACAAAAATGGCTTTCCTGTTTTAGTTAGTAAAATATTTTTTAAAGAAATATCATTCGCCATTTCCAGTAACAAATATCTTCCTGTGAGATGCTGTATTCTTTTTTGGGGATGATTAATTTTGTATTGTTCTTTTGCCTTTTCTAAAAAAAAATCTTCCGTCTCCAAAATATGCCACACCCCTATTTTTGTGTGTTCGTTGATATTTTGTTGATAAACCAATGGCATAAAATAATCTAATTTCTCTTTTTTTAAAATTACTTTTACAAAATAACATATAATAACACAGAAATGATTTTAAGTGATAAAAGAATATTGGAAGAAATGGAAAAGGGCACGATAAAAATTGTCCCTTATTTACGTGATTGCTTAGGTAGCAATAGTTATGATGTACATCTTGGAAAAAATTTAGCGATGTACGACAATGAAGAGTTGGATGCTAAAAAACACAATACCATCTCACATTTCGAAATTCCAGATGAGGGCTATGTATTATTGCCCAACAAATTTTATTTGGGTGTAACTGCTGAATACACAGAAACTCATGCGCACGTTCCTTTTTTAGAGGGTAAATCATCAACCGGTAGATTGGGTATCGACATTCATGCTACTGCCGGAAAAGGTGATGTTGGATTTTGTGGCAACTGGACCTTAGAAATTTCTGTAAAACAACCAGTAAGGGTTTATAAAGACATGCCTATCGGACAACTGATTTACTTCCCAGTAGATGGAGAAATCGAAGTAAAATACAATGAAAAGAAAAATGCTAAATATAACAGTCAACCCAATATGCCTGTAGAAAGCATGATGTGGAAGAATACATTTTAAATATTTCAGCGTAAAATCTGGCTTTAAAACCCTGAATTTCATTCATAATATTGGTTTAAAAACACGATAACTTTCCTTTTTTAGGGCTTAAATTATAATAATCCCAATTTTTATTCCATTTTTAATAAAAAAAATATACCTTCGCCCTCCTTTAAACTGAACGCAATGGCTAAGAAGCGTGCATTTGAAATTGCTTTTGTTGGATTGAAGCTCGGTGTTCATGAGTTTGAATATGATTTAGATGAACAGTTCTTTGTGGAAAAAGGTGCCGAAGATTTTGCAAATCCAAAGGCTCAAGTAAGATTGATGCTTGAGAAAAATACAGGTTTCATGCTTTTAAAGTTTGAAATTGGTGGTCAAGCAGATGTAAGTTGCGATCGTTGTGGAAATTCTATAACATTAGCACTTTGGGATGAGTTTAAAATATTGGTAAAACAAGTAGATAACCCAGATGAAATGAATGATCAGGAAGAAGATCCCGATATTTATTACATCTCCAGAAATGAAAGTCATCTATCTGTTGAAAATTGGATCTACGAATTTGTTTTACTCAGTTTGCCGATGCAAAAAATGTGTACAAACGAAGAAATTGGTGGTCCGAAATGCAATAAAGAAGTATTGGAAAAATTAAAAGAAATGGAGGATAATTTTGCAAGACAAAATGCAAATAACCTCTGGAAAGGATTAGATAAATTTAAAAATAATTAATAAACCGTTATAACAATAAAAAAGTAAAGTCATGCCAAATCCAAAAAGGCGTCATTCGCAACAACGCAGTGCAAAAAGAAGAACACATTATAAAGCATCTGAAACAACGTTGAGCATTGATTCAACTACAGGTGAAACACACGTTCGTCATCGTGCGCACGTTAGTGAAGGAAAATTATATTATAAAGGCAAAGTAGTTGCTGAAAAAGCACCTTCAAGAGCTTAATTATAAATGATTAAAAATGTGAATGCCAAAAACTAGTTTGAATAAAATCAAACTGGATTTTGGTTTTTTTGTTTTAAACACAACTCGATATGAAAATTGGATTAGACATGATGGGGGGAGATTTTGCTCCTGCAGAAGCCGTAAAAGGCGCTGTTGCATTTCTATCTGAAAACAGCGATGATATAAAAGTCATTATGTTTGGCAATCAACAAGAAATTGAGTTTGAATTAAAGAAATACAGCTTACCTCAAAATCGTTATACCATAATTCATACTGTTCAAGTAATTGAAATGCATGAGCATCCTACAAAAGCGCTTAAAGAAAAACAAGACTCATCTATTGCAGTGGGATTTAAAATGCTTGCCAATGGGGAGATTGATGCGTTTATAAGTGCTGGTAATACTGGGGCAATGATGGTGGGTGCATTGTTTAGTATAAAAACAATTGAAGGGATTATAAGACCTACCATTGGCGCCTATGTTCCAAGAGAAGATGGTTCGCTTGGCTTATTGGTAGATGTTGGATTAAATGCAGATTGTAAGCCAGAAAATCTAAATCAATTTGCGATACTTGGTTCTTTGTTTGCTTCACAAATTTTAAAGATTGAAAACCCTAAAGTGGGGCTGGTTAATCTAGGAGAAGAAGAAGGAAAAGGTAATTTACTTGCTCAAGCCGCTTATCCTTTACTGAAAGAAAATACACAAATTAATTTTGTAGGAAATATTGAAGGTAGAGATATTTTATTGAACAAATCCGATGTGATGGTTTGCGACGGATTTACCGGAAATGTGGTTTTAAAACTTGCGGAAAGCATTTACGATATTGTTAAGAGACGCGAAATAAACGACGATTATTTTAACCGATTTAATTTTGAAGTGTATGGTGGAGTTCCAGTTTTAGGTGTTGCAAAACCCGTAATTATTGGCCATGGTATTTCAGGTGAAAATGCATTTAAAAATATGATCAACATTGCTTGTAAAATGCATGAAGCTGATTTCACTGGAAAAATTCAAAATAGTATTTTGTAGTTTAATCAATTACACATAATTTTAAATAAAAAAATGAAAAAGATATCTTTATTAACTGCAATGTTTTTATTTGCAACATGTATAATTTTTAGCTGTACAAAAGAGACCGTAGATCCTCCTTCGGATCCATGCACTGGTGTTGTTATTAGTATAAACGCTAGCCAAACCGCTCCAACTACCGGACAAAGCAATGGTTCTATTACAGTAACCGCTACTCCAAACGGAACGTATACATACAGTATAAATAATGGGGCATACCAATCTTCAAATATTTTCAACAATTT
>CANKLV010000013.1 GCA_947483415.1 Chitinophagaceae bacterium | reverse complement strand
TTTGCCAAATTCTTGTACAGTTTCATTTACATAGTGCTCCACATCTCTCGATTTTGAAACATCGGCCACACAATATTTTATTTGCTCACTCTTCAATTCCTCAACTGCCTTCCTAAATGTTATACAATAATTTAATCGTAATACTTATAAAAGTAGTAAATGGCTAAATCATAATTTAATCTACTAGTATCTTTTTTGTTAATGAAACTCCATCTATTTTTACTACAACAAAATATAATCCTTTTGGAAATTCAGAAAGATTTATAGCATACGTATTTAATGGAAGTAGATTTTTTTTCTCGTAGATTATTCTGCCTAAATAATCTATTAATGTAAAATTAAAATTGTCAAAAATATTTTCACTCAATTTTAAATTCAATGTCTCACTTGTAGGGTTAGGATAAATTTCAATTACATTATTCATTTCTATATTTTTAATACCAACTCCATTTTGGCAAAATGATGTGCCGCCAACCAGATTAGTCATTTCTGTACATAAATAATAATAATTGCTAATGTCGGTTGCGGTTAAGATTCCCTTTAATAAATTGTTACTTTCTAATGGGTCTAATGCTAGGTTATAAAACTCTTCCTTACCAAAATCAAATTTTATTAATTTATAATTTCTGTTGCGCATGCATTTACCATCGGCGCTATCAGTGGTAAGTTTAAATATTTCACTAAATATCCAAGGTCTAACGCTGTCGCTTGTGTTTTTAATTATTGGCTGTAAACTTTTACTATCAACTGGTTTGTTAGTGGGTATTTGTTTTTGCCAATTGGTGAATCCAAAATTTTCAACTATGGTGGCAAATAAATCTGCTGTGTTAACTAAAGCATTACTCACCCTTCCTTTATTTACTACAGATGGTCCTGCAATGATTAAAGGCACACGCACACCATATTCATAAATTGTTCCTTTAGCTTTGGTAAGGTCTAAAATTTGTGCGGTGCGTGCTGTGTTTCCATTATCTCCAATAAAAATAATATCGGTACTATCTAATTTGTTCATCACTTTTAAGCTATCAAACAAACGTCCAATTTCATGATCCATTGCTTGTATCATGGCTTTAAAATATTGTTTAGGTTGTGCATTGATATCTGCAGTTGTGCCACTTAGGTTTGTGTAAGTATGCAAGCCGGCTGGTGGTAAGTGCAAAGGTTCATGTGGTGCATTAAATGCTAACCATAAAAAAAAAGGATTTCCAGGAGTTTGAGCTTTTAACCATGTAACAGCATTATTTACATTTTCAGCAGTGGCATATGTTGTAATCGTGCTTGAAACGCCATTGGTATATTTTGTCCAATTGGTAAAACTTGGTAGTTGACCAATAAATGGTCCTTCACTCCAATTGTAGCCCAATGCGAGAGGACTCATTAAATTAATAGCGGGAGTTGATAGTTTTAAATGCCATTTTCCAATATTTGCTTTTCCAATATTTGGGTTATGTATTTTTAATAGTTTAGGTATAGAAATTTCAGCGGTATCTATTTGCTTGCTACCATTAATTCCACCAACAACTCCGCCTACACCTGTTCTAAAACTATACCGACCCGTAAGGATTGTAGTACGCGTACTAGAACACACTGGGTTACTCATTAAATTTTTAAAGCGCACGCCTTTTGCTAATAAACTTCTAATATTGGGCGCATCAACCGTGTCAACTGAATTTTCATAAAACCCCAAATAATCAGGGCCTAAATCATCTGCAATTATTAAAATGGTATTGCGTTGTGCTTGTGTATTTAATGTAAATGCAAATACAATGAAAAGTAAAAATATTTTTTTAATCATTATTTATTTATTTTTTGTAAAAATTCTAGTAGTATGCCAAATAGTTTTAATTGAGAAGCAAGTTCATTGATATTACGCTTATTTCCAAGTGTAAATCAGGGATTTCAAAAAGTACCATTTTATTTTATTTCGATTAGGTAAATGCTCAGAATCCTCAAATAAAAAATTAAATTCAACTATTTTGGCATTCTGTTGAGCGCTTTCTCATTGTTTGAATAAGGCTAGAATTGGATATGAAAGTTAAGTTTACAATGAATGAAATTATTTATGTCTGAACCAGCAATCGTTTCGTTCGTTTTCATAAAGTTTAAAAACCGTGTTTACTGGCGCTCCATGTATTAAATGATCGTTAAATTGCGTACGTGCCAGATAATTGAATACGCCCATGTCGCCGGTGTATGCCGTTTTATTTTCGCAATTTGCATATTGGTGAATCGCACAAAGCTGTTGTAAAAAATCAAAAAAAACGGAAGCTGAACCTCCAATAATTCCGCAGTTTAACAAGGTCTCATCTCCAAACGTATTTTCGTATACGGCATAATCTGGAATGTTTTTCCGTAAATTGTCAGCATGAGCAATCATCCAATCGTTTTGCAGTGATTTGGGCTCGTCGCCACAAAAAATTGCAGATGGATTTTCAATAAAAAGAGGATCCGTAAATGGATTATTAACGACTACAACATCAGTAACATCGGTAATAAAAATTCCATTGATTTGGTGGATGTGATGCTGTAAAAAATCCCGGTAAACAAAATAACGAAATACATTGGGATTGAATATTGGGTTGTACAAGATTTTAATAAACGAAATCGTATCATTATTGAATGATTTACAAGTTTCTTCGGAGAAATTATTATGAAAAACAATACCTTTTAAACACGCTGCTGTTACCGATTCCGCCCAATCTTTAACCAAATGATAAGTATCGTTTGTTAGAGTTATGTTGCGGTTTACATCATGCACTCCAGTGATGTGACAGGCCATTACTAAATTTGTATTTGGCGCAAATAGACGCGACTCAACAGCCATGTTTAGTTATTGATTAAATTAGCCTCTTTAATCGTTGCACAAATACTATTCGGAATATTTCTGTGATAAACATAGGTGCGTAAGTCTAGTTTTTTTACACGAAACAGTTTAGTTGCTTGTTCGTAAAAATCGGCATCAGCTGCGAACCCTGTTTTAAAAGCAATGCTGGTAAATACTTTTTTCCGACCGAATAGGGTGCCAAACAAAATTACTTCATCTAAGTGTATGAGTTTCGTTTGGTCATTTTTATCGGGCACATAATAATCATTATCGTTATCCACTATAGTTTCTGAGGTTGAACAAATTAAGTCCAACTCGTTCATTTGCCGCAGGCAGGTGCTCAAATGATTTGGTTTATATTCGTCGTCACTGTCAATTATGGTGGTAAATTCACCCAAGCTATATAAAACGCCGCGGTTAATTGATTCAGATTGTCCGCGATTGCTATGGCGGATATAGCTGATCTTGTCCTCGTATTTCTCAATGTAATCCATTAATGATTTCCGGTCATTTTCCTTGCTACCGTCGTCAATAATAATCAACTCAAAATCATGAAAATCTTGATCTAGCACCGAGTCAATCGCTCTTTTTGTATACAATAAATTGGTGTTAAAAACAGTCATTAACACTGATACTTTCACTTTTTTTAACATAATTTCAATACACACTTTTAAAATTTCCACAATGATAAAGTTTTTTATACTTTTAAGTTGTGCAAATTTCGTGTGCCTTAAGTTTTGGTAGATTTCTGAGCACAAAACTGTCAACTAGCTCTGAACTTCGAAAAAGTACAAAACACCAATCAGCCTTTTAATATATTTTTTAAAGGGTGTTTTGCATATTATCGAAGGGTTTGATACTTATTCTGCATAAATGTTCATGACCCAACAACTATTTTTTTCTGAAAACGGATTTTTATTTCCGACTCTTTCTTCTTGAATTTCCTGCATATTTGAAACGCTTACTTTTTTGTATCCAGCTTCTTTTAAAAGCTCGGTGATTTCTTCTGCTGAATAGAAATTAATAAAATCTAGTTGAACCTCATCTTTTATTTTTCGAAAAACATCAGTTAAATAAAATCGTGTTTTCTCATTCACTAATTCAGGTTTAAGGCAAAAGTCGCCTGCAATAGCAACATTATTCTTTTTCAGGAAATGAAAGATATTTTTCAAACTATCCGTAGGGAGGTAATAAATAATACCTTCCATAACAGCAATAGAAGGTTTATCCGATTTAAAATTATGATTCAATAATTTGTCCTTTAGTGAATTTAAATCCGTTATATCACAACCAATAAACTCAATATTTGAGGGTTTCCCGTTTACTAATTCTTTCTTTTCATCCATCAAATATTTATCTATATCAAATACTGTGCAAGTTGTGAAAATAGAGGCTATTTCAATTGACAGAGGAGCCAACCCGGCTGCAAGAATGATAACTTGGCCCGATTCACCTTTTTTTCTTAATTCTTTCAAGAAACCACTGACGGTCTGTTTCATGAAATATTTCCTTCCTGATACAGCCTGCCTGTGCATAAAGGTGTCTTCTTCACTGAATAACTTAAAAAGCTGTTCTCCTTCGCTTAAATCAAGCTGCTGGTTATATGCCAATGTTTCTTGACTTTGCCATAGTTGGGAATCTGTCCAGTTTAATACTAGTGTAGATGTGGCGGATATTTTCATTTGCTTTTATGGCCTTTGTTTTTCATAAGAATTAACTGATATTATTAAAATAGTTTAAAAAATGGATATCCTTTTTAAAAATCTATTTTACAGCCTGTTCACTAGGGGTTTTATATGCTTGGCGGAGGTGCCTTTTGTTGCGCTAGCGGTAAGGCAATATTCCTTGCACTTTTATATGGTCTGGCTGGTTTATTCTTTAATTATTTTAAATGCCTTTTCTTGGTTTTCTCCAATAAATAAAAAATAAATCCCACCTACTAACCTACTCAATTCAATCGTTGTTTTTTCCGAATTTATTATTCCCGTTAAAACAGATTTGCCTGTGCAGTCATAAATATTGTAGATAGATCCAATTAACTCTAAATTTGTACTTACATTTATTTGGTTAGTAGTTGGATTTGGAAAAATAGAAATTGCGCTTAAAGTATCAATATCGTGGATGCCCGTTGATAAATTTAAGTTAGAAAAAGGAAATCTAAAAACTCCCTGCGTGTTTGTGGCTGCAATTATAAAATTATCATTTAGTTCTAAATCAAAAATAGTTAAATCAGTTAAGCCAGTATTGATTTTTGTCCAATTATTGCCATTATCTGTTGAGTAAAAAACACCTGCGCCAAAAGAACCAGCAACAATTAACTGTGAGTTGCTGGCAAACCCCCTATAAGATCCAGATACAAGCCCTCCTCCCAATAATTTCCAATTTAATCCAAAATCTGTTGAGCGATAAACGCCTGTTCCAATTTGGCCACCAGCGAAAAGTGTGTTTCCTTTGCTTTCAATGGCTCTAAAATTTGTAGAACCACCTAAGCCATTATTTATAGCAGTCCAGTTAGCCCCCCAATCAATGCTTTTATAAATTCCAGAACCATTAGTGCCAACAAATAACGTGTCATTTATTGCAGAAATGCATCTTACATCGGTTGAAGATAATCCTGCAGCACTCCAATTATCTCCTTGGTTTATTGACATAAAAACACCAGTTGGTCCTACATAAAATAATCTTGTACCTACCTTAAGAATTCCGCTACCAAGTAAATTGGTTAATCCAACACTTTTAGAAACCCAAGTTGCCCCATTGTCAGAGCTTCTAAAAGCACCTTGGCTTGTGCAAGTGTATATATAATTGTTATCCTTTGTAAAACATCTTGTGGGACCAACATTGTCGTTTCCGGTATTTGATAGCGAATAATTCGCGGCACTATCAGTAGAAAGATAAGTTCCTGTTTGTCCTCCTGCAAAATTGGAGATGCCATTTGTTAATAGTGACTGCATATTTAATCCAGCCGTTCCTGCAGATTGTTGCCATTGTGCTAAAACTGAAACGCTAAAGCAACTGAATAAAAGAAATTGTAATGCTATTTTTTTCATTTTATTTAACAAGATTACCTCAATGTCATAATATCAATTTTCATGTACGGATAGTAAGGTAACATTGAAAGTTTTTTGTCTGCCTCTAATTTGTCGGTAGCCATTAACACCAAATATATTCCCGCAATGTCGCTTTTAATATAAGAAGCCAAAAGAGTTCCATTGTCCTCCCATTCTTTTATTATTTCTTGCTCTTTCGGCAATAATCTCAGTCTTGTTTCATCATCTATTCCTTGTAAAAGAATATCAATCATAAATTTCTTCATTGTTGTTATTTTTATGTTAGGTTTTATATTTGGAGGTCAATTTGTATTCATTTTTTCCTCAAGAGTCATAATTTTCTATGTTGTGCAATTTATGAATGTTTTGGACCTTATAAGTGTAGCGTTTATAAATTAAAATTGTTTAGGGTATTACTAAAGCCCCAATCTTGCTAAGCACATTTTGTACAATATTCGTGGTGGCGTCTATTGATAAAACAAAAATATACATCTGAGCGCATGCTATCAATCGTGGTTTTTTTATCATTTATTGATCCTAATCCAATATGAACCACCATGCTTTTCTACTGCATTTAAATTATCGTGGTTCCAAATTGGGGAAATCAAATCAGAAAGCTCTTTGTCTTCAAAAATGAAATAGTTTGGAAAAATCGTTTCATATTTTTCAGGGTTAGCTAACAAATACATTGCTAATCCATATTGCTCAGAATAAAATCTATCACACATAAATTGAGGATAGTCATAAGGCAAATAGATATCGTGTATATGAACAATCACTCCTTTTTTCAACCTTGGCAGGATCTCCAAATAAAAAACCATTGAATCGGAATTCGGTAAAATCCTATGTGAGTTATCTACAAATAAAATGTCATTTTCATTTAACTCGTCTAAAATGTTGAAGTCAATATTCTCAAAAGGTTCTCTTATCACCTTATCCGCTAAATTGTCAATTTCTGCGCGAGGCATAGGGTCAATCGAGATAATTTGAGTATCCAAATTTTGCTCATTTTTTGCTTTAAATGCTACTTTTGTTGAGTTACCTGAACCAATCTCAATATATTTTTTAGGTTTAAACTCTGAAATCAACGTGTAAATCCCAATAATATCAAGTCCTGGCAAGAATCCGTTATTCCATGATGGTTTGTTTTTATCAGTCTCGTTTTTCGAATCTTGAATGGCCCATAACTTGTCTTTGTATGACAAAGCTTTTCCAATCAAATCTTTATACTTATCACGATTTAAATCAATAATCTTGTATAAATCAGTATGGGCCGGCTTTCCGTGTCCATATCGTGGTTTGAAATCCACTTTATAATCAAGAAATAAATTTTGAAATTTTGGGTTCAAAAATCGGTAAATCTGTTTAATCATGTTTTAAAGTTTAATCTGTTGTTGTTTTCGTTTTTACTATCGCTGCCAACCTCTGTGCTTTGCTTGTTGACAGGCTTTCGAAGCCAAGGCCTGTCGGATATAAAAAATGACTCATCCTGCAAAAAATCTACACTTATTAGTCTAAATTTCTAATACAAGATTACACAATTATTTTAGCCATCCAAAGCGTTTACATTTTTAGGTAAACCTATTCAGGCCATGACGTTTTTATTTAATGTTGATAACACCTTCCACTTGAACTGGTGGTCATTCTTTTGCATCTATTACCAGATTTAGTAGTTCCAGAGCATTGAACCGAGGTTGCTCTGCTTTTTTCAGGTGCATTTGAATAGCTTTTAATTTCTCCAATATTGGGTCTCGTGTTATCGCTATTAATTTGTCCTTCATGATGATAACAATATCCGCTAAGATTCAATGTTTTGTTTTTACATCTCCCTCCAGCTTTTGTTATTCCATTACATTGAACAGATTCTGTTGCTTTTTTTTCATTCTTTTCACTTGTTGTTTTGGCGTTCTTCCACGACCAACATTTAATACAAAGTGTTTTTTCAATCAATTCTTCTTGGTCGTCCTGTAGCAGTGGGAAGAAGTTAATTCCGCTTATTTTTTCAAGGCTGTCAATTGATAGTGCATAATATTGAAGTGGTTCCTTAGAGCCATTATTTGGAAGAATAAAGCCAATGCCTTTAATGCTTGGTTCGCTGTAATCTAAAACTACCTTGTAATAATAATTTGGAATAGAAACTTTATTGGGTCCAATTGTTCCGAGCCCTTCTGTTAATATGGGTCCAGTAACAACGGAAACAGTATTGTTTTCAATTGCCCAGGTTCTAACTAATTCCTCTAGCTTTTTCCAAATCCCTCTGTTGAAACTGGGTACCTGCGGACTCATATTGCTATAGTAAAAAGATTCAGCCATTGTGGTAGCTGACCAACCCATATCAGATGCAGGTGCTAAGTGTCCTCTATCATAACCTGAACCCTCATAATCTTTGTCTGAGGCAGTTCCTGTTTTTACTTTTGGGTCTGGTATGAATTTATCTGTTCGTTCAAAAAGTTTATTTGTTTCCTCTTTGGTAAGCTCGTAGGCAACCCAATTTGCTTGTTCGTGTAGTTCGTTGTATAGAAGCGAATATCCTGTATGGGTGATTATTTTATCTTTTGAATTAGTTTTAGGGAGTTCTAATTTTGTTATAGCAGTTGCCTTAATGTTCAACAAAGGAATGCTGTCGGCGTATAACCAAGTTCCGTCTTCATACAAAAAAATAGTTTTACCATCGTTTGTTTTTACTTCCTGTTGCCCAAAAGTCAGTGCTTGGATTGCAATAAGTGAGAATAATGTCAGTATAATTTTTTTCATTCTGTATCGTCTGTTAGGTTTGCTTTTAAAGTATTGCTGTTTGGCTCAGTGACGGATTTTTGGGCACAATATTGTAAATATATCAAAAAAGTTGATGCGAGGTAGCATCTATAATTAACTCCATCACCGGCAATTGAGCCAGACGCCTATTGAACTATACTATGCTCAAGCGTTGACCTTTTCAAATATAATAGAATTGTTTTAGTGCTTTAATTTCCATTATGGAAAATAATACATTACCACCAATCAATCATGGAACTTTGTTGACCTAAGCATTTAGAGAGAAACAAAGCTTTGAAGAAATATATGGTCGGTTTGAATGCAAAATACATTACAAAAGCCCCACTATTGCCAAACCCATTTTAGCGGCTGGCATTTTGACTTGTCAATTTTTAAAAGTCTCATTAGAAACTATTTCTATACACTTCAATTTATTTCTTGAGCGCTGCCTCCACAGATTTAGCCGTGTCGAGAACTGTTTTTTCAAAGGGAATAGGTTTCCAATTAAATGTAGCCATCGTATTACTAATGTCAGCTTCTATAGTATTTCCAATAAAAGGCAACATTCCTTTCATTTCGCTATTAAAATTGGCCATCAATTTTAGTAAAAAGGTTGGCGCCAACGCGGTGCTTAATTTATCATATCCATTTGATTTTAAAATTTGTGCGATTGCTTGCATAGCATATGGTTTTTCTGACGTTACAATGAAGCGCTTGCCGTTTGCTTTTTCATTTTCTAAAGCTGCCACATGAATTGCTGCTATATCTCTTACATCCGACATAACAGTATAGGCTTTTGGTAACATGGGTACTTTTCCCGTAATTAATTTTTTGAAGAAATCCATTGCTTCGGCATCTAAATTCCCTGTTAGGGTTGGGCCATATATAGGTCCTGGGTTAACCACTACCAATTCCAATTTGGAATCGCCTGTTTGATTTTTTATAAAATCCCAAGCACTTTTTTCGGCAAGTGTTTTACTTTTTAAATAAGCAGTTACATTTTCCCCATTTACATCAGTCCAACTGTCTTGATTTATTTTTATCACACCTTCTTTTCCACCGGTCATAGCAACAGTAGAGGATGTAATCACTACCCTTTTAACGCCTGCTTTTTTTGCAGCGTTCAATGCTCTTAATGTACCCTCAACAGCAGGTTTTATTAAATCGGTTTCATCTTTAGGATCTTTAATTACAAAAGGAGACGCAATGTGCAATACATAATCGCAGCTCTCCATTGCTTCATCCCAACCTGCATCTTTCATCAGGTCAAGTTCGCAAAATTCTAAATTGCCTTTGGAGTCAATTTCTTTTTTAATGCCATTTACTACTTCATCGGTTCTAGATAAACTCCTTACCGAACCTTTTACAGCATAACCTTTCTTTAATAATTCGGCGGCACAATGCTGTCCTACAAACCCTGAAATTCCTGTTACTAATACTTTTTTCATTTTTTGAAACAAAAAAATCAATCCATAAACTTATGCCTCCAAATAACTCCATTTTTAGTATTGAATTTTTCGATTAATCCTGCGTCAAAAAGCTCTCCTATAGCTAATTCTGCATTTTCCTTTGACGTATCGTTTAAAAAAGCAAATTCACTAACTGTCATATTATCAAGCTTTTCAAACAATTTAAGAGGAATAATACTTCGTTTCTTTTTTACTGCAAAAGGAATTAACTGATGAATTATGTCTTCAAATTTTTCATACGATTGAATACCTTCTAAGGTTATTTTTGTTCCTGATCCACTAATAAAAATAAATGTTGGAAAAGAATTGATTTTATTTTCTGCAGTAAATCGCAAATCTTCTTCAAAAAGTTCAATTGCTTTCCCTTTCATATCCTTCAGTAAAACTGACGAATCCAATCCGCAACTCAATGCAGCATTTTCAATCCAATCAATGTTGGTAATATTTTTTTTCTCAAGAAATAACATTTCTTTTAATCGTCTCAGAAACAAAACAGCCTTATTCTTATTTTGCAATTGCGCAGCCTTAAAAGCTATAGAAGGAGGAAAAGAGGAGTATAACGGATCTTCAATCCAAACGTCTCCATCCAATGGAACGGAAAATCCTTTACTCATAACCTCCCAGTGATGAGCAGCGTCTGAAGGATTATTAATATTCCCTTTGTCGTAATTAACCCATGACGGAAGTAATCCTCCCATATGATATTCGATATCTAGATATTCATCATATTCTAATTTTAATTTTCTTAGCACTGGTTGAATCACCCAACAGGAAGAACAAACGGGATCTGTGAAATAGTATACTTTTAGGGGCTTTATTAATGCATCATAATTATTTTCTAGATTAGAAACTAAAGGGACAATATATCCTCGCTCGCTGTGCAAATTGGGATTTAAAAATAGTTTTTTCAATTCCCTTCCTTGTTCAGTATGGCTCGCTAAGTTGATGGATCTTTCATTATAAAAGGTAGTGAAAATATTTTCACTGTCATCAAATTGCTCAAAAAGTGAAGCAAGTGAATTTGCATCCAAAATAGCATTTGTTGTTCCAGCACTTGTAAAAGGCAATGCCAAATGAGCGGCATCTCCAATAAGAGCGATGTTGTTTTTATGGAAAGTGGGAAGTACGTCAAAGTCGCGTGTATTCCAAATGTATGTCTTCGAAAAATCATTAGCGTCAAGAATTTCTGCTACTTCAACTGGAAAATCTTTCAGCATTTCTTTACAAAATAATTTCAATTTTTCTGGACTATTTTCTTCTTGTCCATCACTGAAAGTGGCATCATATTGCATGAACCAAACTAATTCATCAGCAGAAATGGGAATAAATCCAAAAGCTAATCCCATTTCTATGCTTTGATATTTTTGAAATACTGATGCTTGCTGATTTTCTATCGAACTTCTACCAGAAATACCTACAATTTCCTTGACATCTATATTGCTAAAAGTTACTTTACCAAAAAGAGTATCACGCACTTTAGAATTGCTTCCATCGGCTCCAATAAAAATATCACCATATTCAACGTCACCGTTTTCAAATACAGCGGCAACTGCTTTTTCGTTTTCGAAAATAAAATGCGAAAAAATTCTTCCTTGTTTTAACGTATTACTATCTAACAATGAATAAAAGAAAGAGATTAAACTGGCACGCTTTATACAATACCAGCCATCTAATTGAATTTTTATCAATTCTTCTTTATCAATTCTTTTTAAACTAAATTGATTTACCTTTTTAGATAGGAATGGTACTTTGGTCTCAGGAAAGAAATCTTTTAAAATAGAATAACCATCATTACTCATTAAAAAAGCGTGCCCTCTTCCTTCAATTCCAATAAATTTTTCATTTACAACTACATCGATATTTTTTCTGTGTAACAAAATTCCTAATGTGAGACCAGCAACGCCTCCTCCTATTATTACAACTTTCATTTTATTACACTTTTAATTCGATACATTGCTTCGTTTAATATTTGATTAGATGTTGCGAAACTCATTCGAATATATCCATCTGCCCCATCACCAAACCATTTTTTTAAACCAGGAACAACGGCCACTTTAGCTTCTTTTAAAAGAAATTCCTGTATTTCTTGACTTGATTTTTTTGTGGCTGTGATATTTGTAAAAGCAACGTAACACCCTTCGGGCGCAATGCAATTAAATCCTGGTATAGTATTGAGTTCATTCACAAGCATTGTTCGCATGGATGTAAGATGCTTCAAAAAATCGCTTAACCAATATTCACATTTTGTTAATGCAGTAGTTGCAGCTAGCTGAGACAATACATTTGCCCCATGTACTGTAGAATTATGTAAAGAGGCATCTATCAATTTTAAATAATGATTTTGGTTGTGAGCCATAACTGCTCCAATCCGCAATCCAGCCAATCCGTATGATTTACTGAAACCCGTTATAGTAATAGTTCTATTTCTGATCTCTTCATCTATTGAAGCAATACTTGTAAAAATACTTGGATAAAAAACAATATCACTCCAAATCTCATCAGATAAAATAATCAAATTATGTTTGCAAGCTATATTTCCTAATTGAATCAATTCGTCTTTCGTAAAAACTTTACCTGTGGGATTCAAGGGGTTACAAAGACAAATGAGTTTTGTTTTTTTAGTGATTAAGGTTTCCATTTGTTCAAAATTCACTTTTGAACAGCCAGGAGGTATTGCAAAAGGAACTGCTACAGCGCCCACAGATTCGATTGAATAACGAAATAAAAAATCTACAGGGTCAAAGATAATTGCTTCTTCGCCCGGTAAAAGAAAAGCTTTACATGTTAAAAATATACCGAAAGCGGCACTGTCTACCGGAAACGTAAATGCAGGGGAAACAGGGACATTTCGTTTTTTCTGATAATAATTTGCAACACTTTCCTTAAAATCAGGAAGACCTTCAGGCGGTCCATAACAAAAATATCTGTCCTTTGTAAAAGCAGAAATAGATTCAGCTATTTCGGGTGCACTGGGGAAATCAGGGTCTGCTGCTGTCAAAGGAATAACATCTGAAGGGAAAGTTGCCCAGCGCAGATTGTATGCGCGTTTTTTTAAAAGAGCTAAATTAACTGAATTGTCTGTAAACATAGTCTCTTAAAATTAGGTATAATTTTTTCCAACCGATTTTTTGTAATCTGGTTGCAACAATACAATATTTTTTCTTATGACACCTTAATTTTTCTATCTATCCAGCAGTTTAGTGTTAGTTAAGCACTCGCTAAAGTACACCTTGTAATTCAGGATTCCAATTTTGTGGCAGTAGAACGTGGATGTTATTTGCTTTGCGAGCAGGTATCGTATACGCCATATCCATCGGTTTGTAGGTAACCGCGGTAATCTTTGAGGAATTCTGTTGGGAACTGAGCCGAGCGGCCCTTGCTGTGATTAAACACCACTACTTTTTGCTGGGGTGAGTGGCTTACCCAAAAATACCCTCTATGTGTCTGCCCTTTCTTTTCGCCATCCAAAACCTTTATGGGAGTTTCATCATTTTGGATATAGGCAGGTGATAAGAGTATGTGTGTTTGTCTGTCGTGCAAGGCCGTTACAAGTTAACACTTCCTATTATCCAATCATTAATGGTTGAGTCTTATAAGGTCATTCCAATGCAACACAACACGTTCATGTTTGGAGCCGAACATCATTTTTTGCAACTGCGCAAACTGTTGCTTTAATAATTCATTTTGAAGTTGAAGGGTTTTAACAGCTTCTTGTAAGCCATAATAGGTTGCAGCATCAACTAATATTTGATGCTTTTTTTTCACAGAGTAAATATACTTCAATCACTTGTTTGTGCTGATATTTTCAGGCTTTACTTATACCCAAAAACATCCACATTTAACCAGCATGTATAGGCCAGTTTAGTTTAGTAGAATCATAACGGTTTGCCTATAAGAAGTTGGCGATTTCGAAGCACAAAACTATCTGCTAACAATGAACTAGACACCAAGCACAAATGTTCATTTAACCTCTGCACCGCCAATTTCTTGTACCTGCTGTTATGGGCTGGCTTTATTCTTTTATTACTTTAAATGATTGTTTCAAATTTTCTCCCACACTTAACAAATAAATACCTCCGGATAAATTGCCTAATTCAATGATTGTGGTCTCAGAAGTTATTGTTCCTTTTAGAATTGTTTTACCTGTATTGTCGTAAACCACATAAGATGAGCCTAAAAGTTTTATATCTGCTTTTACATTGATTACACTTTGAGCTGGATTTGGAAAAATAGAAAATATATTATTACTACTTATTTCATTAATGCCTAATGGCCCACAACCTACTGAAGTTAGTAAACTTGCTCTGGGCGAAACAATGGCTGTAGCCCTAATTCTATCTTTCTGCCCTTGCGCAAATCTGGTTACTAAGGGACAATAAGACATATAATTATACCGGCTATTATCCCACTCACTAGCAGAAGAACACGGATTAGTTGTAGCGCAATCGCCTTGTTTATGAGGTGGCGTATCGCATATACGATCTCCATTGATAATACAATTAGTGTCTATTGGACAAGAAACATTACCGCCATCTCCATTGAAGGTGTGATAAAGAAAAAAACCGTGACCAACTTCATGAGGTAATGTTCCACTGGTACTTGTCATTGAGGTGGAAACAATAACTAATCCATCATAAAGTCCCCCAACTGGATACGATGCATATCCAACAAATCCACCGTTACATATTTTACTAACTACCCAAATATTATAATAGTCAGAAACAGGCCATCTTTTTAAGTCTTTTATGGCAGTTTCAACTGCTCCGCTGCACGTATTACCCGTTGGTTTTATTCCATTTGCCGAATAATTTGGAATACTTGATCCATCAACCCTGTTAATGCCATTGGTTGAATTTCCGTTTGGATCTTTACTTGCTAAGCAAAATTCCAGTTCAACATCAACGCCTAAACCGTTTACATTTCTAAAGCGGTTATTAAGTCCTGCAATAGCTTGTTGAATTTGAATATCCGAAATATTAGAACCCGCTCCAATAGGCTCGCCTAAATGTATAACATGAACAACAACGGGAATGGTGAAAAGGGTAGATTTTAATTTATTATTTGCTTGATTTTGAGTAATGGCTTCTATTTGCGATTCAAGGGTAACAATTTGATTCCGATAAGCAGAATCAGTTTGCATCCTATTTTTATGAATGTAATCCGTAACGCATTCAGCACTTTGTCCTTTACCCTGCATTTGAAAAAACAGAAGGGAAATTATTGTTAGAATTAAATTTGAAGTTATTTTCATTTTATCTATTATTATTTTTTAATCGTTTGGCTTTTCAGTTTTACCGCGTTTTTTGAGTTGTTTCTGGTCTCAACTTTTTATTTTAGTTCTTGTCAGTTGTAAATGCTTGCTAACAAGTGTAAAGTTAATATTTTTTCCTGTCTGACCGCTATTTCGTTCTTTAAACTTGCCTATAACGTCAGTCTGTCTAAAATTTACGTTTCGTTGACTCAAAAATAGGGTATTTTTAGGCGATTTGGCGGAGGCTTGAAAAATAGTTGAGATTTATTTTTGCAAAAATAGGGTGGTTTAAAAATGATTGGATGTGTTTATCTGGGTTTAAAGGATGCTCCACAATGGCCTGCCTGCGCCTGTAGAATTACTTTTCCTGCTCTACACTTAATCGGTTCAGTTCACAATATAGTCTGCAAATTAACCTCTCTCTATGATGCGTCCTTTGGGGGGGGTGTTGTACATTGGGTTCGGAACGGACATTCTTTACATTGGCTAGTTTTAAACTGCTTCATCATATTGATGGATTTGCCCCTATCTTTCTTATACCAGTTGTCATTGCTGGTTAATATCTGATGTGCAGGACAGGTGAATGTATCATTCTCTTTGTTATATACAAACTCTGAAATGTTGAACTTAATATCGGGTGCATTGCTCGCTACCTCAGGTATTGCCACCAATACATCTACACCTAAATCAAAAGCTGTTTTAAACTCAGATCCTGTATGATATCCTTTATCGTATAGGGCAACAAAATCGGTTGATTCTAAAATTTCTGTTGTTCTTTCTACCATGTCGCCCATGGCCTTGCTATCGTTTTGGTTGGTTACTTTATACTCAATAGGAATGCAGTGTTTCGCATCAACAACTGTTTGCACATTGTATGCTACTTCGGTGATATTATTGCGCGTAATCATTTGTCTAGAATCTGGGTCGGAGGTAGATATTTGGGTGTCTCCGCTTGCTTCTAATTCTATTTGCATTCTGACATACTTGCCTCTTTGTTTGCTGTGTTTTGCAATGTTCTTTTCAATCTCTGCTTGTGCTTTGGTATCACCATCTGCATCACTTAAGGCTTCGGTATATTCGTCAAGTTTCGCATCAATATATGCAAGATGTTTCTCAAGTTTGGATGGGTTGAAATTGTTCTTCTTAGAGTTCTGTGCACGCAATTTCGTGGAATCGCCAGCAACCAATGCGCCACCAATTAAATCAAAGTTCTTGGCAATACTAACGGTGTATCTAAATAGTTTTTAATGGCAACCGGATTGTCCCTTCTAAAATTAGAAATAGTATTGTGATCTGGAGCTAAATCTTTCAACAACCACATTACTTCAATGTTTCTGTAGCACTCTTTTTCCAATGCACGTGAAGAACGTATTCGGTTCAAGTATCCATATAAGAACAACTTCAATAAATCTTTGGGATCATAAGAGGGGCGACCTTCAAAGCTAGATTTAACTTTAAAGTTATAGTCTTCAATCTGAATGCTGTTAATGAAAGAATCAATAACTCTCACCTCATGCTCACCATCAATAATTTGATTTAAAGTTTGAGGGAACAGTACACTTTGATCTCTATCTCTTCCTTGAATAAATTGCATATGCAAATTTAATTCATAAGCTACATATCACATAAAAACTACTTGCAAACTAATCCACAAATACAGTGGAGTTTTTAGACAGTCTGACGTTTTGCAGCTAGCCGCAGATGGCCCATTTGCGGACCATTTTACGTGATAGCTGATTATCAAATATAGAAAAAATTTCCAAGCGAACAACCGAGGGCCATTTGCGGTTAGGTGTTGTTACCACCAGTGTTTTTTTTATACTTCATTGGTCAACTTTTTATAATGCTTTCTAATTCTATAGCTGATAAGCAGTCCGAAAGTGAATGGTGTCAAAATATTGCAAATTACAAAGGCAATAATTATTGGTACAAAAACATATACTTTAATTGAATCGTTCTCCAAATTATCCAAATAAGTAATTACTGAAAACACTGTCCAGATAATGAGATTTAAGGTTAATGAATACCTTGTCGAAACTATTAATAGACTTTCATTACTAAAAGTGTCTTTAGATGCGATAATTGCGCCTAGCCATAATGAAAAGATAAAGGATATTATAAGTCCTAATAATGCTTTACCATATATTGCTACAAACGCCATTGTAGCAATGCCTTCACCTGTCAACATAACTGGAGTAGAGAATACTAGGAAAATAGTAAATAATCCGAAAGGAAGTCCGATTAAATAAGAAGTCCAAATACTTTCTTGTCGGAGCTCATTTTGGATTTGTAATGATGTCTTTAACATTGGTGGTAACGTTTACGGCTACCCGAAGAGCCGCTTTTTCTAACTATAAATATTGGTGCGGCTTTTTCGGGTAGCCGATGTTATGCCCAGTTTTTCTTTCTTCCGTCATAGTTGTTCTCTAATAAATTTGTTCAGTTCGACTGCTTTATTAAGTGTCATTAAGTGTCCACCGTTTTTAATTGTCGAGTTGCAATTTACAAACTTAAAAGGTAGAATTCTGTCACTTGTTCCGTGAATATGAAATAGGTTTTTGGTCTGAGTTTGGTTTGTCCACCGTGCAACTTTGTCGATAGCCCACTTCAAAAAAGTCGGGTCGGTGTCAATAAGAATTTGTTTTAAAAGCTGTTTGTCAAACGCTGAACTTGTGCCGAAAAACCAGTTTGTAATTAAATTTGAACTTTTTAAAAGTCTTGTCGACAAAAGTTTGTGCAGTCTAAGTTGTCCAGCGAAACGATAGTAAAATGGAATTTCATTTTTTGTCTTGGCAGAAGCAATTAAAATTACTTTTTCGGTGTCAATCTGTTTAGCCACCTCAACAGCAATAAGTCCACCGAATGAAAGTCCGATTAGAGTTGGTTTTGTTGTCGGGATTTGGTCTAGAAGTCGTGATGCGTAATGTTCTATTGTTTCAATGTCTTTCGGGACAATCCATTTTATAAACGTTGTCGAGTAGTCAGAGAAGTTAAGTCGTTGAAAAACTCTTTCGTCTGCTCCAAGTCCGCTAAATATGTAAAGTTCTTTTGTCAACTTGTTTGTTTCTTTTAAATAACTCTAGATCGTTTAACAAATTTGTGATAGATTAAAATTATAATAGAAGTAATGACCCAAAAGTAAAATGCAAATCCCAAGAAGTATACAAAATACCATAAAAACCAAAGCCCAATATATTCAAGTCTTAATCCGTATTTTTCAATGAAAATATAGTCATCATAAAACATATAAATCCAAAATACAACTGTAAATATTATTGCCAAATACTTAAATATTTTGAATGTTTTTCTGAAAGAGTTTTTCATTCTGGTCAAATTGTTGTCAGTTTTGATGTCGTCCTAAAATTGGGCATAACGTTTTCGGGCTTGGCGAAGGTGGCGATTTTCACCACAAATGTTGATGCGGAGAACTAAACTTTGATTAACCAC
This sequence comes from Chitinophagaceae bacterium, assembly GCA_947483415.1. GTDB lineage: Bacteria > Bacteroidota > Bacteroidia > Chitinophagales > Chitinophagaceae > Ferruginibacter. The sequence goes on along the minus strand of CANKLV010000013.1, from coordinate 1,165 downwards.
AAATGTGTCTGCGGAGCACTGAACCGCCACTTTTGCCAAACCCGTGTTATGCCTTCGTTGTTCTTTTATGTTGTTACATTCGGTCATAAATCGGTCTTGGAATTTGTTTTAATATTGTCGCAATAAGTCCCCAGCGTCTTGTTACATATGCCACCTTTTTTTTGTCGATTATAGCTTGGAAAATTTGTCTAACTGCTTTTTCAACAGGCATTACCCAAAATAATCCTTCTCCTTTCGCCATTTCTGTGTCAACAAGTCCAGGCCTAATATCTGTCACAAAAATTGATGTATTAAGTTTTTTAGCCTTTTGTCTTAACCCTTCAAGATAATTTATTTGATAGGCTTTTGTCGCATTGTATGCAGGTGCTTGTCTGCTACCACGTAGTCCGCCAATAGAACTTATTGCAACTAAATGTCCTGATTTTTGTTTTTCAAAATAGTTAAAAGTCCAATCTGTAACACAAGTAAAACCTAATACATTCGTGTCTATTGTCCGCTTTTCTATTTCAAAATCTAAGCTTTCATTTATGTCGCCAATGCCCGAACTAATAATTAATAAATCAAGTCCGCCAAGTTCTGTCGTAAGTTCATCTAATTTCTGTCCAACAACATTTGTGTCATTGATGTCAAATGATTTTATATAAAAATTTGGATTCTCGTTTTTTAATTCATTTAGTAATTCAACACGTCTTCCTGTCAGGCCAATTTTATAATTGTTGTCAGCTAAAAGTTTTGCAAGTCCTTTACCTATTCCAGATGTCGCCCCAATTATTATAGCTTTTTTCATTCTTAATTTTGTCTGTTTGTTGTGTCGTCCTACAATGAGGCATAACGCTTTGCAGCTACAAGAAGTTGGCGCCTTTCAGCACAAATGTAGTCGCGGAGAACCAAATTTCCATTAACTACAAATGTTTCTGCGTAACACTGAACCGCCAATTTCTTGTAGGTGCTGTTATGCGTAGTTATTCTGTCCGCCATAGTTTGTAAGTTAATTCTCCGTAGTCAACCACCCCGCACATATTATTGGTGCTGTCATAATCAGTACAGGTTACTTTATAAATGGATAAAGTGTCCTTATTGAATTTGTAACCAAATAAGTTCGTTGTGTTTTTTGATTGTCCCAGTGCAATTTGGTCAATGTCCAATGCTGGTCCGCTATAATCAA
>CANKLV010000012.1 GCA_947483415.1 Chitinophagaceae bacterium | reverse complement strand
GCTTCATCAGGAAAACTTACAATTTTGAACCCCTCCATTTGGGTCATGGTTTTATACACAATATTTGATGTATCTGATGCTTTATCTATTACAATTTTAAAGGTTTGCTTTGCACCATTTTTGCCAATAAAACCAAATACCAAAATGAAAATAAAAGGAAATACAAAGCTAAAAATAACAGCCGATGGATTACGAGTTATAGACCTAAAGCTAGCCTTAGTAATAGCCCACATGGCAACGAATTGATTATACTTCATAAGTAGTACTTTTTATAAAGTGCAAATCTAATTAAAAGAGATGAGGTTTGAGAGGTTTGTAGGGGTTGAAAATCTTCAACCCTTACAAGAGGTTTGTGAGGTTTGAGAGGTTTGTACAGTTTCAGATGTCTCTAAGGTTCAAAAGGTTCAATTTGTTCAATGCGTTCAAAAGGTTGGAAGTATTTTCCGTTTTTGGAATTTTCAAATTTATGAATTTTTTGAAATTCAGAATGCTCAAGCTCCCTTCACCTTTGGGGGAAGGGCTGGGGATGGGGGCTTTAGTGGTAAAAAAAAGAGGCTGTCAATCGACAGCCTCTGACTTATTAACCCAGAATTATTTATTGAATAACAATTTTTTCGTTGATGATGGTTTGGTTGTTGGTATCTAATACTCTAACAAAATAAACACCTTTAGCCATGTTAGCATTTGTATTTACTTTTTCAACTTGAGTACCTTTTCCAAGTTTTACTGTTTTGCTTAACAAGTTACGACCTGCTAAATCAGTCAACACGATTCTATATCTTCCAGCATTTGCATTTTCAAATAAAACGTTAAAAGATGAAGTCGTTACCGGATTAGGGAACACTTTTGCATCAACTGGAATATTTGAAGCTGTAACAACTTTACTGTTTAATAAATTATCTGCTTCTTTTTGCAACAACAAGTTTGAATTTGCAAAATCAGAAACATTGTACTTAACATTTGAACCAGCCATTTTAACTGCTTTCAAATCGTTGATTTGCATTTTGTAGTAACCATCAAATAAATTAGCACTTGCTAAAACGATTTCTCCTTCGTCGTTAACAGCAGCAGCATTTGTTGTGTAACCAGCAGGTAATCCTTGAATGTTTCCTTTGTAAGTAGCGATACGTGTGTTGATGTCGATTACATAAACGGCATGACTTGCAGAAATTACATATAATTTTCCAAAAGCATCAGCGATCATATCTCCACCCCAGCTTGAGCATTTGTTGTGGATAGACATACCGCCATTTGAAGCAGCATCGATGATATTTCCTAAATCAGTAATAACTGGTTTTTTTCCTGTAGTAAAACTTAAAAAATGATTACCATCGTTGCTCATTGCATATCCGTTTCCATCAGCACCAATAACCATACGGGTGATATTTGCTGCTTCATCATTTGGATCTAAAGATCTTTTTCCTTCAAAGTTCATGGTATAAAACTCAGGAGTTGCTGAATTAGAACCTAAATCCAACCAACGCAATTCGTTTTTGCGCATTGGTGTGAAAAATATTTTATTACTTCTTTTATCATACGCTGCAGCAGCTACTAATGTTCCTGTTGGATATGAAGAAGATGTGAAAATATTTTCGTTAGGAAAAGCAGTTTGATTATTTGTAATTTTTGAATTTACATCCGTAATGGTAAAAGTAGATTTGTTGCGCTCAAATAATGTTTTAATCACTTCACCGCTATTGATATCCACTTGACGAATATTCATCCAAACGAAATCGTTGTTTCCATCTCCAGTAATCGCAAAAGTAGTTTTGTTGTGTTGTGCATTAGCTAACAAGCTAGTAGCAATCAACGACGCTGTAAGTAAAATTTTGTTGTTCATAAGTGAAGGTTTGTTTTAAAAATTTATCTTAATTGTTTAGAAATTAAAAATACGAATTACTTTAATTCATTCCAATATTTTTTTTATTTTTTTTTAAAGTTTAAATCATTTGTTTTTGAGTATCTATTCAAATTAGGTTTTTGAAGTAAAAATCAACATCAATCTTTGTGGTATTGTATTAACCCATCGATAGGGGTTTTGATTATTTTGCCCAATTGCAATTCATACGCATTGCAAATTTCTTTTAACACATCCTTAAACCCAAATGCCACACTACCGACAAAATGTATCGGCATCGTCCAGCTTTCGCGATACTTGTATAAATGATTAAAAAAGAACTCATTAAATCCATCTTCTATAATATTCTCGATCATAAAGTGACCTCGATTTTCAATTAAAAACTCAACAAATGAGGCTAAATACTTATTGGCCAAAGGTTTTCTATATACATTTTCTAAAATTTCAGAAGCACTTGTATTGTATTTATTGGCAAATCTATCCATCAAATCCGGTTCAAATGTAACATATAAATAATGTTGCAACACTTTTTTACCTAAATATGCGCCTCCTCCTTCATCTCCCAACACATAACCCAAACCTGGACTATTTTTGACTACTTTTTTGCCGTTATAATAACACGAATTTGAACCAGTACCCAAAATACAAGCAATTCCTTTTTCATTACCACACAAAGCTTTTGAAGCGCCTAATAAATCCGTATCTACAAAAATTTTAGTTTTATTAAAAACCATTTTCAATGCAGATTTAACCAATAATACGTTTTCCGGATTGCTACAACCTGTTCCATAATAATAAATGAATTCAGGCATTTTCTTTTTCAATTTTGGCAACAATTCGTTTTGGAAAATTTCAACCATTTGATTTTGGGTAAGAAAATAAGGACTTATACCTTGAGTTGACACATGTATTTTTTTCTTTCCATCTAGCAAACACCAGTCTGTTTTTGACGAGCCACTATCTGCAATTAGTTTAATAGACATACTTAATGATTTAAAATTTAAATTAACCAATTCTATTCAATTGTTATAAATATTATTGAGTTGGAAACAAAAAATTAACTTTGGGCTTTTAGAAATCTTCAAATCGCTTACATTAATATTCATGAGCAACAAAAAAACACAAGTTTGGCTTCCATTACTTTTTAGTATTTCAATGGCCATAGGCATTTTTATAGGTTTTAAAATGCGCGATCAATTTTCATCTATTCCGTTTTTCTCAATAGAGAAGTCTTCCCCCTACAATGAAATTATGGGATTGATTAAAGAGCGGTATGTTGACGACGTAAAATTGAATCAGCTTTCAGATACTGCCATAGAAGCTTTGCTGACTAAACTTGATCCACATTCCGTTTATATTCCTGCGTCAGCGTTGGAAGACATTAACAATGATATTGAAGGAAGTTTTTATGGCATTGGCATAGAATTCGATTTTTTTAATGATACACTTAATGTCTCTCAAATTTTAAAAGATGGCCCTGCACAAAAAGCAGGTATTTTATCTGGAGACCAATTTATAAAAGCAAATAACATCGTAATTGCAGGTGCTAAAATGGATGTCGATTCCATCCGAAACTTATTAAGAGGTGCTAGAGAAAGCAAATTAACCCTTACCATTTTAAGGGATAAAAAAATGATTAAAATTCCAATTCAAAGAAATTTAATTCCAATTAACAGCATCGACGCTTCGTATATGCTTGACCGTGAAACGGGCTTCATTAAAATCAATAAATTTTCGACACATACTTATAAAGAATTCATGACTGCATTAACTGAATTGAATAAAAAAAGGATGCACAAATTAATTCTAGACCTTAGAGATAATGGTGGTGGCGTTTTGGATGAAGCCATTGAAATTGCTGATGAATTTTTAACTGACGATAAATTAATTACCTACACAGAAGGAAAACATAGACCGAAAAAAGAATACCGTTGTAGAAGAAAAGGTCAATTTGAAACGGGCAGTTTAGTTGTTCTATGTGATGAAGGTTCAGCAAGCGCAAGTGAAGTACTAATGGGTGCATTGCAAGATTGGGATCGTGCAACCATAATCGGTAGACGAAGCTTTGGGAAAGGTTTGGTGCAAGAACAATACGACTTAAGCAATGGAGCAGCTCTTCGCTTAACTGTAGCTCGATATTATTCACCAATGGGCAGATGTATTCAACGTGATTACACTAATGGAGGCAAAGCTTATTACCAAGAAATTGAATCTCGAATGTATGATGGAATCGATAGTGTGCAACAATCAAATCAAAGTAAAAACAGTAAAATTTTCACCACACCAAAAGGCAAAAAACTATATGGCGGTGGCGGCATTACACCAGATGTTTTTCAAGCACCAGACTCTACATCAATGAGCAGTGCAGTTCGCTTAGTTTTATCAAAAGGATTGGCAAACCATTACGCATTGGTGTATAGCAATCGTTTCAAATCGGTATTAAAGCAATTCAACACCCCCATTTTATTTGCTGAAAAATTCAATTTTTCTGATAATGATTGGAATGATTTTACTTCCTTTACAAAAAAAGATTCTGTTGACATTTCTACCATTACTTCATCAGACAAAAAATATATCATTCAAATTCTAAAATCTTCAATCGCTAGATATACATGGAATAAAGAAGGATATTATCAAGTTGTTAATGTTGATGATGAAATGATTAAGAAAGCGAGGGAGTAAACAGGTTTAAATCGCTACGCTGGTTTATTGTTTAATGGTTTAAGGTTGGAAGTATTTTCTATTGTAGAATTTACAAGTTGATTGAAAGTTGTAGTGTTTTGTAACGCTATAATTACCGTCGATATATTTATTCAATTAAATAGGCTAGAAACCGAAGTTATTTACTGAAAAATGCGAGAATAAATACAATTCACTTTCGGTTAGAAACCGAATGCTTGAGCTGACACTGGTTTGGAAACCGGCGCCAATATTCTCTTAAAAATTTCGTAAGGTTGAATATTTTGTAAGGGTTGAATATTTTCAACCCCTACGACCTTTTCCCCTACTCTACCTCAATCTCATCCACAAATAAATGCGTATCTCCGCCTGCACCTTCATGCCAAGATGGGAGTTTACCATATTGTTTGGCAACTACTCGAATATATTGAGCAGGCTGATTTTTAAATACAGCTTCAACTTTTTTTACTTGTGGATTTACATCTTCAATTTTTAAAAAATTGGTTCCATTATACACTTCATGAAAATCTTTTCCATCTACTGAAACCTCCACTATAACTTGCTTTGGCATTACAATCCATGGACGAATATCTTGTAAAAAACTAGCCGTTACTTTTGAAATATTTTTTTCTTCTTTTAAATTTATTACTGCATCAAAATCATTCAATTGATATCCTTGCCAATTACCCATTCTCCAATTTGTAGTACCGTAAATTCCGTCTATTAAACCCGATGCGCCGCCTCCTTCATATTGAGGCTCAAAGGGTGTATTTAATTTCACTTCCCAGTTGTTATTTGCTTTTTTAAACGTAGATGTAGTTACAAAACTGTTGTTGCTTTTTTCATCAATCGCAATTGCTTTTATTGTAGTTGTGGTATCTATATAAAAAGGCTGTGTATATAAAATCGAATGTTGTGTTGGAAACGAACCATCGGTTGTGAAATACAATTTCACATTGGGCTGAATAGATTCGATACAAATTTTTTGTTTGTCTTTAAATGATATCATTCCGCCTTCTATTGTTGGGTTGGCTAAAAAATCTCCCCCATCCCATTCGTTTAACGGCTTTTGAATTTCATACATTTGCAAATGATTTTTTGGTTTGCCAACCATATTAAACAATAATTTTCCACCCTCAGAAATATCATAATGATTTAGATAATCAAACTTTAGATTTACTGAATTTTCATTTTTGGAATTACTTAATAAACCCGATTTAATGTAGATATTATCATTGTTTACTTCTGGCGCATTTATTACAAACGACTTTCTATTTTCCAAATGAATGGTTGCTTCTGAAAATTGTGGTGTACCAATCATATACGTGTTATCTCCAGGCGTTACTGGATAAAAACCCAATGCGCTTAATACATACCAAGCACTCATCTGACCACAGTCTTCATTTCCAATTAATCCATCCGGTTCATTTTTATAAAATTCTTTCATCACTTTGTGTGCATAATATTGCGTTTTTGAAGGATGATTGGTGTAATTGTATAGATATAGAATATGGTGACTTGGTTCATTTCCATGTGCATATTGACCAATCAAACCCGTGATGTCGCTTTGATCCCTTCCTGTTGTTTTTGAATTTTCCGTAAACAAAGCATCTAATTTTTTCTCTAGATTTTTCTTACCGCCTACCATTTTTATATACCCATTTATATCCTGCGGAAAATAAAAAGTATATTGCCAACTATTGGCTTCTGTAAAATGATTGTTTACTTCACGAGGTTCGAAAGGATTTAACCAACCGCCATTTTTTCTAGGGCGCATAAAACCAGATTTCGCATCATACAGGTTTTTATAGTTTTGAGCACGTTTTAGAAATTCACGATATGTTTTATCATCACCCAATGATTTTGCAAAAATGGCGATGCAATAATCATCATAGGCATATTCCAAATTCTTACTTACACTTTCATGTTCATCTTCAATATTAATTACGCCTTGATTCATAAATGCAGGCAATCCTAAATGATTCCATTTTGCAGATTTCAACATAGCTTCCAAAGCCAATTTGGTGTCAAATTCAGTAATGCCTTTCATGTAAGCATCAACAATTACAGGCACGCTGTGATATCCAATCATACAATCCGTTTCGCAAGATGCCAATTCCCAAACCGGCAACCTCCCACCTTGCTGATATTGCACCAAAAATGTTTTGATGTAATCCAGTGTTCTTTTTTTATCAATAATCGTGTACAATGGATGAGCAGCACGATACGTATCCCATAAGGAAAACACCGAATAATATTTAAAACCTTTTGCCTGATGAATTTCATTATCCATGCCACGATAACTTCCATCTACATCCATATTAATATTGGGTACAATGGCGGTGTGATATAAAGCCGTATAAAATATTTTCCGTTGATTATTATCTGTAGATTTTATGTCAATTTTAGACAACTCCTGATTCCATTTATATGCTGCAAAGGTTTTAATTGTATTGAAGGTTTGGTTACCAACTTCCGCATCTAAATTTCTTTTTGCCCCATCTACACTTACTGGCGAAATGGCCACTTTTATAAACACATCATTTGCAACAGAACGTTCGAAATAAATGTATGCTTTTATGTTTTTACCATAAGCTTCATTTTTTTGATTTTCATCTTCAATGTCGTTTTCCCAAATGCCCCAATTTTTTATTGGCTGCGAAAATTTCATCACAAAATAAACGTATTGATTATTTGCCCAAGCCTTACTCCGCCTCAATCCTGATATGGTTACACTGTCTTCAATTTTTATGGATGATTCTATTACTTCATCCCGATGTTTTAAATCAATAAGGATAAAATTATTTTTCTTTGAATTGAATAAGTAATGATGATACCCTACGCGTTCTGTTGCCGTTAGTTCTGCATAAATATCATCTTTTTCGAGTTGCACCGCATAATAACCAGGACTTGCTTTTTCTTTGCGGTGACTAAATGCTGATCGGTATTTGGATTGTAACGGATTCGGAATTCCATTTCCTGGCATGATTAAAACATCTCCATAATCGCTACAACCTGTGCCGCTTAAATGCGTATGTGTAAATCCATAAATAAAACTATCCGAATAATGATAACCGCTGCATCCATCCCAACCTTCTAATCTTGTATCCGGACTCAGCTGCACCATGCCATGTGGCAATGTAGCGCCAGGATAGGTATGTCCATGACCACCAGTTCCAATAAATGGATTTACGTCATCAACATAATTGATTTGTGCATGTAAACTAATGTTTACTGATATAAAAAATAAGAAGCTAAAAAAATTTTTCATGAGATTTTATTTAAATCAAAAGTCAAAATCATTGGTTCATGTTTTGAATTTTCACTTTTTAATTTTGAATTTATTAAAAAGAAAACCCTGGTTTATCCGTTCTGGAATCAATTGTAGATACGCCAATGAGTTGATCGTTTCTATCCGTAAATGATTTGTAATACAACAAAATGGTATAATTATTTTCTGACTCCCAATAATTACCTTCCAATTCTACTTTGTCATTACTATTTTTTTTATCTACCGCAACAAAAGTATAATTGTAATAACCTTGTTTTAATGGCGTTTTCAATTCATAGGTTTCCGTTTCTGTATTGTACTTCATTTTCCAATTATCATTTATTTCATAGCCAGTAAATGCACCCAACAAATAAATGTCTTTATCCAAATAAGGTTGTGCATCTTTTCGAGCAAAAGAAAAATTTAAGTCTGCATAATCACCTTGCCAAAATGGATTAATGCTTTCATAAGTTACAATGTTGTACATGCCATTGTAATCAGGGAAATACAAGTAACGTTCGCCGGTTCTATCGAATTCTGTTTTCAAATAAAATTCGGCCTTATCTACTGAATACTCACCAGATTTTACTTTATCACTTTGCAATCTAAAGCTTCTCATATCTAGCCATCTCCATTCTTTGCCAGCAGGAAAAACACCAACAGATTCGCTATTATATTCCATTACATTACCTCTAACAAATGTTGGTGCGATGTCTTTTTTTGCAATGTCCCAACGATTATTTTGTAAGATGACCGCTTTTACTTGTTGAGCAGCACTAAAAGAATTTACATCTTTTAATGTGGCAGAAAATCGAACACGCTGATGTGAATTAAACTTTTCAGGAGTGAAGGGTTGTACTACGGTAGCGGTAATGTTGGCTTTTTGTTCAAACACTAAAAAGGGTTTGGTAAATACCAATTTAGATGTATCTCCATCTAAATAAACTTTCAATAAATAATTCCCCGACCTTGAAGGCATTGAATTTTGATCGGGCAAAAAAGCTTGATAATGGGTATATTTTTTATACGCAATATTTGAGTATCGATAAGTATTGATGCGGCTTTGCGTAAATCCTTTAATAAAATCGAAAGCGCTTAGTTTTGCTGGCTGCCAATTATAATCGCAAAGTACATAAGTATAGTAATAGTTTTTATAATTGCCGTCCATATCATCAAACTCCAACTCTAGTTTGGTATTGGAATTGAGGGCAATTACGGGCAAGCTTTGTTGATTGCCATAAACATATAATTGTGCCGTACGAATGTATGGTTTGTAAATCTTTTCCGAAACTTGTGCGTGAACAAGGGCAACACTTATACAAAAATTCAGGAAAAAAATAACCGTGAGTTTAAAATTGAAATTCATTTAGTAATTTAAATATTTTACTTTTGAAAGATAGCAAAAATTCACTGATTGAATACATCACTTTTTATCGCAAAACGTATCGCCTTAAAAAACAAACATAGTTTTTCAAGGTTTATCATCAATTTGGCCATTGGTGCTACCTGCATCAGTGTGGCTGCTATGATTGTGGCTTTGAGTTTTGTAAACGGATTTCAACAAACCATCAGCAATAAAGTTTTTAGTTTTTGGGGTCATATTCGAATTCAACAAAACCTTGAAAGCAACAGTGGCATTTCGGAAGAATTCCCCATTTTAAGCAATGATTCTGTAGAAAATTATCTAAAAAAAATAAACTCCATTAAATCTGTTGAGAGATTTGCCACAAAATCTGCCATACTAAAGTTCGGCTCCGATATTGAAAGTGTGTTACTTAAAGGCATTGACCAAAGCTTTGATTTTGAAAGAATGAATAGTTTTTTAACTTCTGGAAATTGGCTTAAGTTTAAAGACAGTGGCTACAGCAAAGAAATGATGGTGAGCACAAATACCGCAAAACAATTAAACCTAAAAGCAAATGACAGTTTGATTGTATTTTTCTTCAAACAAGATGGAACAAGAAGTGCAAGAAAGCTGAAAATATCCGGGATTTTTAAAACTGGAATAGATGAATACGACAAGAACTTTGCGATTTGTGATTTAAATTTAATACGCAAATTAAACAATTGGGGCTCAACTGAAATTGGTGGATATGAAGTTTTTTTAAAAGACTACACTTTAGCAGATAGCATTACTCGATTAACTTATGAAAATTTACCGCAAAGTTGGTACAGTAGAAACATAAAAGAAATTTACCCCAACATATTTGACTGGCTGAATTTGCAAGGACAGATAAAAAACATGTTGATTTTCATCATGCTGATTGTTGCCATTGTAAACCTCACCACTTGTTTGATAATTCTGGTATTGGAAAGAACAAAAATGTCGGGCATATTAAAAGCAATCGGTGCTAAAAATTGGGATATTCAGAAGATATTTTTGTACAATGCTACATTAATCGCTAGCGTTGGGATTCTATTGGGCACCATCCTCGGTTTGTTCATCTGCTGGCTTCAATTAAAAACAGGTTTTATACGATTAAATGAGGAAGCCTATTTTGTATCTGAAGCTAAAGTTTTGATTGTATGGTGGCAAGTTATTTTAATTGATGCGATTACACTAATCGTTTGTTTTTTAACGTTAATTATTCCAACGTTTTTAATTAAAAAAATAAACCCGGTGAAGGCAATTGCTTTTAGATAATTTCATTAACGCTTGGTTAGTTCATACAAAAAAATGGAAGTGGCAACGGCAGCATTCAGCGATTCTGCACCTCCTAGCTTTGGAATGGTAATGTGTTCATCTGCTTTTTCAATTAACACTTGAGATAAACCGTTGGCTTCATTTCCAATCATTAAAACGCCCTCCGATAAAGGTGCTTGAGATGAAATTGGTTTCCCATTTAAAATAGCAGCTAAAAGAGGTACATGGTGATTTTCATCAACCCATTTTTCAAGATTAGTGTAGTATACATTTACCCTACCCAAGCTTGCCATTGTACTTTGAACCACTTTATTATTGTATTGATCTACTGTGTTTTCTGAACAAATGATGTTTTTGATACCAAACCAATCTGCTGTTCTGATGATGGTGCCCAGGTTTCCTGGATCTTGAATGGAATCCAATAGAATTGTAATGTTATTCTTTTCTGCCTTTATTGAAGGTGTTTCAGGCATTTTAAACAGAGCCACAACTTGATTGTGTGTTGTGTAATAGGCAATTTTCTCAAGTTCAAATTCTTCTATAAGTTGAACTTTTCCACCTAATGTAGCTAACAATTTTTCATCTTGCCAACCTTTCCATTTTGGAGTTGCAAAAACCTGTTCACATTCAAAATATCCTGTGGTTAAAAATTCGTCCACTACTTTTGGCCCTTCTGCTGCAAATACATTTCTTTCACTTCTAAATTTTTTGTGCTGTAAACTTTGAATATCTTTGATTTTAGCTTTGCTTAACATGTAGCTGAATTTATGCCATCAATAATTAAATTAAATATCGTTTATTTCTCTAGAGCTTTGATACTTTTGGGAATTTTGGCATTGGCCTCATGTGGTAAACCATTTGTAAAAAACCCACCAAAAAATCAATTTTATCTCTACAAAAATAAAATCGAAGTTAACGAAGTCAAACTTAGCAAATCAGAAAAAAATACACTTGAAAACCGATTGCTTGGTCAACTATCGGATAGCTCAAAAGTAAAGATCACAAAAAAATGGGGCATTTTAAAAACACTTAACTTGCCAATAAAATACGACACGAATTATACTATTGCCTCTTGCGAAAATATGCGTGGATCTCTGTTTCATCTTGGTTATTATCAATCAGATGTAATTTACAAAACGGATACAACACGTAAAAAAATCACCGTTCATTATATTATCAACCCAGGGAAAACAACCATAATCGAAAGCATTAATTATAAATTAAATAAGCCCGACTTACAATTGTTGATTACCCGTTTCGAAAAAGACAGTTATCTGAAGTTAAATCAACCCATCACTAAGGCTGGTGTCATTACTGAAATATCAAGATTGGTAGATAGTTTTAGAAACAATGGATATTATAAATTCACTGCTTCTGAATTAAAATTAACGGGGGATACTACTTTAGAGGCACTTTCAACTTTAAATAGTGATCCATTTGAACAGCTTCGGTTATTAAACGAAGCCCAACAGAAAAAAGACATTCCTTCAATACGACTAACCTTCAACTTAAATCCAACTTTAGATACCTCGCGATTCAATCAGTATAAGGTAAACAATATTTTTATTTTCAGTGATTTTAGACCAGGTGATCAATTTGAAGATAAAAATATAAAAGAAATTATCACGTCTAGATTTAATCTTAAATACCATGTTCCACTTTACAAAACGAAATTAATTGAACAGAATCTTAGAATAATAAAAGAGAGCATTTTAAACCAAGATGCTTATAATCAAACCATTTACAATTTCACGAAATCTGGAGTTTGGCAATCGGTAAACATTCAACTATTAGATGTGAAAGACAGTAATAATTTGGTGGATGTTTACATTGAATTGGTACCATTAAAAAAGCTGGGTTTTGAAACAGCACTGGAAGTAAGTTATTCTGCTGCAAGCAGTACAAGTAATGTATTGGCAGGAAATCTATTTGGTTTATCCGGGAACATTTCATTGCTAAATAGAAATTTGGGAAGAGAATCCATACGAATGACGCATAACATTAGAGCAGGTATTGAATTCAATAACAATTCTGGTGCACAAAACAGATTGATTAATTCAAATGAAATTGGTTACACCAATTCAACTTCTTTTCCAAGATTAATCTATCCAGGCATTCCCAATTTATTCAATAAAAAATCGGCTTATAATAATGGCGAAACTTTTATCAATCTTGGTATAGCATATAATACACGACTTAATCTCTTTAATTTAAGAAACATAAATGCGGGATTGGGTTGGACTGGCACAAACAGAAAAAATTGGAAATGGGTATGGACGCCTTTAAATATTGGATATAGTAATTTATTGAACCCGAGTGATAGCTTTAGAAAAATATTAAGTGACAATCCATTTTTAAATTATTCGTACAATACAGCTTTGGTAAATGGCATGCGTGTTAGTTTTTCAAAAACCATGAATCATTTTGGCCATCCAAATTCCTTGTCAAAGGAAATGACCATATTGATGAACACGGAAGAATCGGGATTAACATGGGGATTAATTCCATTGTTCAATAAAATAAAGCGTAGATATATAAAAACTGATTTCGAAATAAAACATACCATTGTTTACTTAAAATCAACTTTAGCCATGCGCGGGTTTCTAGGCGTTGGTGTGCCTTTATTGGGAACCGATACCAATAGAACCTTGCCATTTTTTAAACAATATTTTGGTGGCGGGAGCAACAGTATGAGGGCTTGGCCAGTGCGCGGGATTGGGCCAGGTGGCAGACCATTAATACCCTATTCTTCAAATAAAACTGTTTTTAACGACCGCACTGGCGATATGCAATTGGAAGCGAATATCGAATACCGTTATGATATCGCACGAATTATACCCAATACGCTAACCCTTCGTGGCGCAGTGTTTACAGACATTGGAAACATTTGGAACATTAGAAGTACAAAAGCAATTGGAGTTACAGACAGCACTCAATTTAATTTCAAAACATTTTATCAGCAGTTGGGTGTTGCTGCCGGAACAGGACTGCGCTTGGATTTCAACTATATTGTATTAAGATTGGATTTCGGATTTAGATTTAAACGACCAGAATTTTACTACAACAATGACGGGTGGAAAATGCCAGATATTGGCTTTAATGATTTGTTGAAAAAATTATTTACTAGAGGCGATAATGACGTCTATAAAAAATGGCGTTATGAGAATTTTAATTTCACCATTGGAATTGGTTACTCCTTTTAATTATTATTGGTTTTAATCTGCAGGTTTATCTTTTTGCATTTCTTCAATCATATCTAAAAAACCATCCATCATCATCGCATCTTTTACATCAAAGTCTCCAATGCTGGTTCTTCTTAATTCACTTAAAAAAGCACCACAACCAATTGCTTGACCGAAATCGTGTGCTAAGCTTCGTATATATGTGCCCGTTGAACATTCTATTTTAAAATGTATCAATGGTAAATCAATGGATGTGATTTCAAATTGTGCAATATGAATTTTCCGAGGCAACAAATCCACGTCTTCTCCCCTACGCGCCAATTCGTACAAGGCTACACCTTGCTTTTTAATGGCGGAATACATTGGAGGCACTTGATCAATCTCCCCCAAAAAAGCTGAGGTAGCATTTCTGATTTCATCATTAGTAAGATGTAAGCATTCTTTCGGTGATTCGGGCAAGCTTTCCAAGTCGTAGGTAGGTGTAATCGCACCAAGTGTAAAACTACCCGTGTAGACTTTTGGCAAAGCCATAAATTCATTTATCTTTTTTGTAAATTTACCCGTACAAATAATCAACAACCCTGTAGCAAGCGGATCTAAAGTTCCCGCATGACCTACCTTTCTAACTTTTAAATAACTACGGATGCTTTTAACCACATCAAAAGATGTCCAATGCATGGTTTTATCAATCAACAACACTTTACCATCTTCGAACGCAGCTAAAGTGTCGGCATTAATTTTTACAAATGCGCGTTTAGGTACATTTGAATCAGTAGGAGCAGATTCATTTCTGGCATTAAATTTTGATCGGTAACTTCCTTTATTATTCAAAACAAATTTTTAATACATTAATAAGCCCTAGCAAATAAAACCCTTTGTGTGCTTGGGTTTCCAGTTAATATACACTTGCCGTTTTCTTGTTTATTGTCAAGCGGAATACAACGAATGGTAGCCTTAGTTTGCTCTTTAATTTTATCTTCTGTTTCACTGGTGCCGTCCCAATGAGCCGAAACGAAACCTGCTTTAGCATCTAAAATTTCTACAAATTCATCCCAAGTATTTGCTTCACGGATATTTTCATTTCTAAAAGCAAGCGCTTTATTGAAAATTTGTTGTTGAATTTCTTCCAACAATTGTAAGATATGTAATGCCAAACCTTCAAAAGAAACGGTAGATTTTTCTTTGGTATCCCGACGAGCCAATTCTACCACATTATTTTCAATATCCCTCAACCCCATGGCTACTCGAACTGGAACACCTTTTAATTCATACTCAGCAAATTTCCAACCTGGACGTGCATTTTCACTATTGTCGTATTTTACAGAAATGCCCAATGCTTTTAGATCTCTTGTCAATAAAGCTACTTTGTCATCAATGATGGGTTTGCTTTCTTCGCCTTTGTATATTGGAACAATAACTACTTGCAATGGTGCGATACGTGGAGGCATGATTAAACCTTGATCATCACTATGCGCCATAATTAATGCGCCAATTAGTCTTGTAGAAACACCCCAACTTGTAGCCCAAACAAATTCTTTTTTATTTTCTTTATTTAAAAATTGTACGTCAAAAGCCTTTGCAAAATTTTGTCCAAGAAAATGTGAAGTACCTGCCTGAAGCGCTTTACCATCTTGCATTAGAGCCTCAATGCAATAGGTATCTTCCGCACCAGCAAAACGTTCGTTTGGTGTTTTCACTCCTTTAATTACTGGCACCGCCATATAATGTTCTACAAACTCCGCATATACATCCAACATTTTTGTTGTTTCTTCAATGGCTTCTTCTTTTGTTGCATGAGCGGTATGTCCTTCTTGCCATAAAAACTCAGCAGTACGTAAAAATAATCTTGTACGCATTTCCCATCGAACCACATTTGCCCATTGATTGATCAATAAAGGCAAATCGCGATAAGATTGAATCCAGCCTTTATACGTGTTCCAAATTATGGCTTCACTAGTAGGACGAATTACCAACTCTTCTTCAAGTTTTGCCTCAGGATCTACGATTAATTTGCCTTTATTATTGGGGTCATTTTTTAATCGATAATGTGTTACTACAGCACATTCTTTAGCAAATCCTTCTGCATTTTTTTCTTCCGCTTCAAATAAGCTTTTCGGAACAAACAATGGAAAGTACGCGTTAACGTGCCCGGTTGCTTTAAACATTTTATCCAATTGATCACGCATATTTTCCCACAATGCATAACCATACGGCTTTATAACCATACAACCTCTAACAGATGAATGATCGGCTAGCTCCCCTTTTATCACTAAGTCATTGTACCATTGTGAATAATCCGCTTCTCTCGTTGTTATTTCTTTACTCATTTTTAGATTGTAAATATTTTAAATTAATACTTTTAAAAAACCATCAAATTAACAAACTCTAAACAAAATCTATCCTTTAAACATTTAGATTTGTAAAGAAATTTCAATTTGATAATCGCACAAAAGTAATAACTTCAATTTACAATCCTTTTAAACTTGACATTATGCGCTTAATTTTTTTATTATTAACATGTTTAAGTTTCTTTTTAATCAGCTGTAACAATACGTATAAACTAACACAAACTCCGGATGATGTTTATTATTCGCCTGTTCGCGAAATGAATGACTTAGTTGATAAAGAAGATAAAATATCTGAAAATTCAGACAATCGAGAAATTACGATGAGTAAATATGACAGCAGATGGAGAACAATAAATGGAAATTACGATTACAGTTATAGTCCTTACGCTTATGGATATGGATACGGATATTATTACAACCCTTACTATTATGCTTATCCGATTTATAATAATGGTTTAAGTTTCTCAACAACCAACTCAACACCTCGAACTACCAATTTATCAAGTTACCAGTATAACAATACAAACACGGTAAACCCTAAATACAATACTAGTCCAGTTAAGTATAAAAGCTCAACAAGATCTTACAATAACAGCAACTCTAGTGACAATACAAGGGAATACATTTCTCCAAATAACAATTCAACTGATAATAATACCAGAAGTTATACGCCTTCATCAAGTTCTTCATCTGGTTCGGGTAGTACGATATCAAGACCGACGAGGGGTAATTAAATTAAAAAGTAAAAATTCAAAATGAAAAGTAAAAAGTAAAAATTGTTGATTACTTTTTTTGAATTTTAAATTTTGACTTTTGACTTAAAAATCATTTTATGAAACAATTCCTACTCATATTTTCATTACTTTTTTGTTTGAAAACCTTTGCTCAAGTGCCTGAAGATGCCATTCGGTATAGTTGGCAACCATTAAATGGTTCGGCAAGATTTATGGCTACTGGCGGTGTAATGGGTTCATTGGGTGGAGAAATTACAGCAGCTTATGTAAATCCTGCGGGTTTGGGACTTTTTAAAACGGGCGAATTTGTTTTTTCTCCATTTTACAAACAGACTAAGAACAAAACCAATTTTAGATCAAGTTCTACCGAATCAGAAAAAAACGCTTTACAATTTGGGCCAATGGGTGTAATTATAGGAATCCCACATTTAAACAATTCTGCGAATAGCAGTTCAATCACATTTGCATTTAATAAAAATGCCAGTTTCAATAACTATTTACATTATAGGGGAATGAATAACTACAGTTCATTCAGTGAGCAATTTGCGGAAGAATTTGCGAAAAGTAATTTGAGTATAAACGAAGTATTATCAAGCAATTCACCATTGGCATATACATCAGCACCTGCACTTTACACTTATTTGATGGATACGGCTACCATAAACGGATTCGTACAAGTAAAAACAGCACCAGAATATTTACTCGATTCTGGCGTAGCATTAATGCAGGACATGCAAAAAACAACAAATGGAGGAATCTATGAATTTGCCATTAGCTATGCGTCCAATTATGAAGAAAAATGGCTTTATGGTGTAACCCTTGGTATACCCATTATTAATTACAAAAGCAATACCATTTTTACAGAATCCGACGTATCGGGCGACACATCAAATGGTTTTAATTCTTTTACTCATACCGACAATTTCGAAACTTATGGTACCGGTGTAAATTTGAAATTGGGTGTAATATATCGACCAAAACCATATATTAGATTGGGCTTAGCTGTTCATACACCTAACTTTATGGCGTTAAAGGATACACGAACAACAACTTTAACAACGGCATTGGAAAATCCAATAGAAACCTACACAATTAGCTCAACTACTTTTACAAACGACAAGCCTGGGGAAAGCAAATATCTTTTCAATATGCCATGGAAAGCAATCATCAGCGGGTCTTATGTTTTTAGAGAAATAGAAAATGTAAAAAAACAACGTGCTTTTATTTCTGCCGACCTTGAATACATTCGTCATAGGGCTAGTCGTTTTTTTAGCAACAATGAAAATCCAACCAAAAGCGAAACTGGTTATTATGACCAGTTAAATAAAGTTGTAAAAAATGAGTATAAAAGCGTTGTAAATTTCAGAATAGGTGGCGAATTGAAATTCAATGTAATGATGTGCAGACTTGGTTTTGCGTATTATTCAAATCCTTATAAAGATTTGGCATTCAAAGCAAATAATATGCGTGTTAGTGGAGGAATAGGATATCGAAACAATGGCTATTTCATCGATTTAACGTATGTACATTCTGTAAAAAAAGATGTAGACCTACCCTATCGTTTATCAGACCGAGCAAATACATTTGCGAACACAACCCAAACACAAGGGAACATTTACGCCACATTTGGTTTGAAATTTTAAACCAATCAAATTTTAGAAAGTATTTTTTTAAAATCAGGTTCAACCCAAGTTGTAGATTCATCCTTTTTAAACCAAGTCATTTGACGCTTTGCATAATGACGACTGTTTTGTTTGATTAAATTAACCGCTTCATCCAATGATAGATTGCCATTTATAAAATCGAAAATCTCGGTATAACCAACCGTTTGAAGTGCATTCAACTTACTATATGGCATTAGCGATTCAACTTCTTTAAACAACCCAGCTTGCTTCATTAAATCCACACGTAAATTAATCCTGTCGTACAATTCGGGGCGAGGCAATTCCAAACCAAATTTCACAATATTAAAATTTCTGATTTTTTTTTGTTGAGATTGAAAAGATAAAATGGACATTCCAGTTGACTCAATTACTTCGAGCGCACGCATCATGCGTTGGGGATTTTTCATTTCTCCTGATTTTGCGAACTCGGCATCTTTTTGAATTAATGATTCTGTAAGCCAGTCTATGCCCAACAATTCGTATTGTTGAATAATAGCATTTCTTATTTCAGGAGCAACGGGCGGAATGGAATCAAACCCTGAACAGAAGGCTTTGATATATAGTCCGGTTCCACCAACTAAAACCGCAACATCATTATTTTTAAAGACATTATCAATAGAATCTAACGCGTATTTTTCAAAATCAACTGCCGTGACTGATTCATGAATGGAATGAGTGCTAATGAAATGATGTTTAACCTTCAACAAATCTGATTCATCAGGTTTTGCAACACCAATATTTAGTTCTTTATAACATTGCCTACTATCCGCAGAAATTATCTCAGTGCCAAAATGCGAAGCTAGTTCAACAGCAACGGATGTTTTACCAACAGCTGTAGGTCCAGAAATAACAATGCATGTTTTTTGCATAAATGGAGTTGAATAAATTGAGATTCGCTAAAATCTACATTTTTGAGTTATAAAATTAAACTTTCCAAGTAGGAATAAAAGTAAAATTTAAAACCTTTAAAATCAATAATTTAAAATAGTTCAAAACAACAACATTGATTTTTGAATTTCTACGTATTTAATGTAAAAAATAAAGCCAAACATAAGTATATTTGTCACTACTTAAATAACACTTATGCAATTTAAAAAAATCAACATGATTACAGGATGGGCGGTATGTATCGTTGCCTGTGCCGTTTATTTAATGACAATGGAAGCATCTGGCAGTCTTTGGGATTGTGGCGAATTTGCTTCAAGCGCCTATAAACTTCAAATTCCGCATCCACCTGGGGCGCCTTTGTTTGTTTTATTAGGACGTTTATTTATGATTCCTTTCGACCCTCAACACGCAGCTACTGGAATTAACACCATGAGTGCGTTGGCTAGTGGTTTTACCATATTGTTTTTGTTTTGGTCGATTACGCATTTTGCTAAAAAAATTGTACAAAAAGACGGAACTGAAATGGACAACGGAAAAATAATCGCGATTATGTCTGCAGGTATCGTTGGTGCGCTTGCTTATACTTTCTCTGATTCATTTTGGTATAGTGCTGTAGAAGGAGAAGTATATGCGCTTTCTTCTTTCTTTACCGCTATCGTTTTCTGGGCTATGTTGAAATGGGAACAAGCAGTTACAGACGAACAAGCGGAAGGCATTAAAGGTCATTTTACCAAAGCAGATCGTTGGATTATTCTCATTTTCTATCTAATGGGACTTTCAATTGGCGTGCATTTATTGAACTTATTAACCATTCCTGCCATTGTAGTCATTTATTATTTTAAAAGATATAAAGTTACTACTTGGGGAACTATAGGCGCCTTTTTATTAGGATGTGTAATTACGGGTGTAGTGCAAAAAGCGGTTATCCAATGGAGCATTTCAGGCGCTGGAAATATGGACATCATGTTTGTAAACAATTTTGGACTTCCTTATTTTAGTGGATTTGCTTTCTTCTTTGTTTTGATTGCAGGTTTAATATTCTTCGGATTAAGAATTGCGGTTAAAAACAATTGGAACTTTTTAAGACTTGGATTATGGTCTTTTACATTTATGATATTGGGATACTCAACATACTTTACAACATTGGTAAGAAGTAATGCTGACCCAAGTGTAGATATGTTTAATGTAGACAATCCGGTGAGTTTGGTTGGATATGTAAGTCGTGAACAATATGGAGATTGGCCAATTCTTTATGGACAAGATTATACCGCTCAAATCATTGATGCAAAAACTACAGAAACTTACATAAAATCAAATGGCAAATACGAGAAAAACGGCAGAAAAGTAGAATACGTTTACGCTCCTGAAGACAAGCATATTCTGCCTAGAATGTGGGATCAAAGCAATGATCAAGGACATGCAGACTATTACACCTCATGGATAAACTCAGTAAGCCCAGATGATCCAATAGAAAAAGGACAAGATGGTTCTTGGAATAGAAAACCTACAATGTCTGAAAACATCGGATTCTTTTTCAGTTATCAATTAAATTGGATGTACTTCAGATATTTCATGTGGAATTTTGCAGGAAAACAAGATGATGTACAAGGTACAAACATGGGCAATGTTAGAGATGGGAACTGGAAAACAGGCATTTCATTTTATGACGATGCGCGTTTAGGGAATCAAAAGTCATTGCCTGATACATTGAAAAATAATAAAGCCAACAACAACTTATATATGTTGCCTTTTATTTTGGGAATCTTGGGTATCATTTATCAAGTTAAAAAAGATAAGAATGATGCACTTGTAACCACGCTTCTTTTCTTCTTCACGGGATTAGCTATTATTTTGTACTTAAACCAAGCCGGTAATCAGCCACGTGAGCGTGATTATGCGTTTGTAGGTTCTTTCTACGCATTTGCAATTTGGATTGGTTTAGGTGTTTTGTTTGTAAGAGAACTTTTGATAGCTCCATTAAAAAACAGTAAAATGGCCAGTATGCTTTCTGGAGCAGTTTGTATATTGGCAGTTCCTGTTTTAATGGCTAGTCAAGAATG
Organism: Chitinophagaceae bacterium; assembly: GCA_947483415.1. GTDB lineage: Bacteria > Bacteroidota > Bacteroidia > Chitinophagales > Chitinophagaceae > Ferruginibacter. The sequence continues at coordinate 1,744 of CANKLV010000012.1, read as the reverse complement.
GGATGACCATGATAGAAGTCAAAAAACAATTGCAAGCGATTTAGCAAAAAACTATTTAGAAAGTTGTGCGCCAAATGCCATCCTCATTTCTTTTGGCGACAATGACACTTACCCGCTTTGGTATGCGCAGGAAGTTGAAGGCGTAAGAAAAGATGTGCGCGTAATCAACAGTAGCTTATTGGGTACAGATTGGTACATCAATCAATTGCGTTATAAAGTAAACGGAAGCGATCCGATTGATGCCATTTGGTCGGCTGATCAAATCGAAGGATCTAAAAGAGATGTACTTCATTTTGCTTCTGCAGGTTCAGGTATCGACCCTAATCAATCTATGGATCTATACACGATGATGAAAGATTACGCAGGATCTGACGATGAAAATAAAGTTGAAATTACCAATGGTGGTGACGCTATGAATATTTTCCCTAGTCAGAATGTGTTTATCCCTGTTGATTCTCAATTGGTTTACCAAAATGGAACTGTAAATGTAAGTGATAAAATTGTAAATAAAGTTTCATTCAAAATCAACAAAAATTACATTTATAAAAATGATGCGGCTATCTTAAATATCATTGCAGCTAACAAATGGAAGCGTCCAATTTATTTCACATCGCCTTATGGAGAATTGGGATTTGAAAATTATTTACGTCAAGATGGTATGACCTATCGTTTGGTGCCAATTAACAATGGGGGTAACGGTACACAAGCTAATGCGGATTGGGTTTTAGATAAAATGATGAACAAATTTTCTTTTAGCAAAGCACCAAAAGGAACTGTTTATTATGATGAAGAAAATCGTCGTCATTTGAACAGCATCCGTTTGGCTTATGCTCAAGCTGCTGGTTCATTAGCAGATCAAAACAGAAAAGAAGATGCGATTAAATTATTGCACAAATGCGATTCAATGCTAGGCCAAGATGTTCATCCTTATGCAATGCCTAGTCGTTATCAACAACACAATCAAATTTCAATGCAAATGCTTTACGCATGTTACAAAGCAGACGAAATAACTTTGGCTGAAAAGATCAGTAAGTTGCTTAAAAAAGATATGGAACAACAAGCATCTTATTATCGTTCATTACCAGATAACAAACGTGAAAGTTTGGGTCAAGAAATTGATCGTAACGATAATATGCTAAAAGGAATTAGTCAGTTGAAAGATCAATTCAAAATGATGAATCAACAACTAAACAATCAACCTGTACAAAATGTAGCCCCTACAGATACAGCGAAACCTTAAAGAAAATTTTAACTCATAATAAAAAGCCTTACAGAAATGTGAGGCTTTTTTTTACTAAAGAAACTTAAGTGTTTTATATTTTACTTTAGTCATTAATAATCAAATTGAGAAATCAATCCTAACATATGATGAATTATTAAACAACTTAAAACATGAAGATAGATAAAACCTCATACCAAAAACTCATCACTCAAATAGGGAGTCTATTGAAAAACGGCCGACATCAAGCCCTTCTGTCTGTTAATACCATTTTAGTACAAACATACTGGCACATTGGTCAGCAAATTGTTGAGTTTGAGCAAAAGGGAAATGAACGAGCCGAGTATGGCACCCAGCTTTTTGAACGGCTTTCAAAAGATTTAACTAGTGCGTATGGCAAAGGATTTAGTAGATTTAACTTACTGTATATGCGTAAATTATACCAACATTTCCCAATAAGTGAGACGCTGTCTCACTTATTGACATGGAGCCATTATTTTGAAATTTTAAAAGCTGACAACCCAT
>CANKLV010000011.1 GCA_947483415.1 Chitinophagaceae bacterium | reverse complement strand
TATTGGGTTATGCGCAAATGCTCCGGCTAATATTTCGTCTTTTGAGAAAAACCCTGAAAACCCTGGAATACCAGCGATTGCTAAGCAGCCGATTAAGAAAGTAATGCTTGTAATTTTCATGTGTTTGTGTAAGCCACCCATTTTCCGAATATCTTGTTCGCCACCCATTGCATGAATAACGGAGCCACTACCCAAGAACATCAATGCTTTGAAAAATGCATGGGTTATTACGTGAAACACAGCAGCTACATAGTTTCCAGTGCCTAAAGCTACAAACATAAACCCAAGTTGACTAACAGTAGAATACGCCAATACTTTTTTAATGTCGTTTTGTTTGATGGCAATTGAAGCTGCAAGCATTGCTGTAGCTAAACCAACTATCGTAATCACATTAAGTGTAATTGGAGCTAAAGTGAAAAGCGCGTTACTTCTTGCAATCATATATATACCTGCAGTAACCATTGTTGCAGCATGTATCAAGGCACTCACCGGAGTAGGACCCGCCATTGCATCTGGAAGCCATGTAAATAAAGGAATCTGTGCACTTTTACCGGTAGCCCCTACAAACATTAATAAAGTAATTCCGGTAATATCAAATGTAGAAAGCTTCGCCAAACTAGAAGCTGTAAAAACTTGATTATATTCTATGGTACCAACTTTTGAAATCAACCAAAATAAAGCCAATAAAAAACCAAGATCGCCAATGCGATTCATTATAAATGCTTTTTTAGCTGCGTTGGTATAATCTACATTTTTAAACCAATATCCGATTAATAAATATGAGCATAATCCAACACCTTCCCAACCAATGAACATTACTAAATAATTTCCACCCATCACCAACAACAACATAGAAAACACAAACAGATTTAGGTATGCAAAATATTTTGCAAAATCCTTTCCGTCTTCATCATGCATATATGAAGTGGAATATACATGAATTAAAAACCCTACACCTGTTATGATTAATAGGAACAAAGATGATAATTGATCAATTTTAAAATCAAAAGCAATGTTTAATGATTTTAAATGTATGAAATCAAAAAAGTGTATCGTGCTGGTATTCCCTGCCTTTACTTGAAGAAAAACCAAAACACTTAATACAAAAGAAGCGAATACAACAGCGCTACCTACAAAACCTGAAATAGTTTTGGATAGCATTTTTCGGCCTAACCCATTTATCAAGAATCCAAGTAATGGCATTATTGGAATCAACCAAACTAACTTTAAAATATTGTTCATAATCAGTTTAAACAATAAAGCTTTCGCTTTTTATTGTTGTTTTAATTTTTTAACCTGTTCAAAAAGTTTACATCTATGGTGTGTACATTTCTATACATCATTACTATAATAGCGAGTCCTACACTCACTTCTGCCGCTGCAACCACCATTATAAAAAAAACGAAAATTTGTGCGTCACTTGCAAAATTTGTTGATGCTTTTGCTGCACTACTCATGGCATGCATTTTAGAAAACGCAACGAGTAATAAGTTTACTGCGTTTAGCATAAGCTCTACACACATAAAAATAATAATGGCATTACGGCGTACCAAAACACCAATAATACCTATGGTAAACAATACAAGTGATAAAATAATATATGCTTTGATGTCCATGTTAATAGTTGCTATTTTTTAATATCGATTTCTTCTTTTTTACCAATCACTACAGCGCCAATCATTGCGCTCAAAAACAATACACTGCTTATTTCAAATGGCAATACATAATTTTTAAACAAGTTCATGCCCAATACTTTTATTAGCCCAGAATCACCTGCATTAATTTGAACCAATTGCTCTACATCTATTTTACTAATTGCAGATACAATAATCAACATTAATGCTCCTCCAGAAGTAACGCCAATAAGTTGTAGTCTACGATTTTTTATGGGTTCTGTTTCTGCATTCAAATTCATCAACATCACCACAAACAAAAATAAAACCATGATTGCACCTGCATAAACGATAATATTTACTATGGCTAGAAACTGAGCATTTAGTAAAATGTAATGTCCTGAAATAGCGAAGAATACAACAATTAGCCAAAGTACGCTATTGACAGGATTTTTACTGGTAATCATCATCAACGCGCTGCCCACAGCCATTACCGATAGTAATAAAAATATGATTTGAATAATGCTCATTTTATTTAATTAACCGTTATTTTATTTGCTCTATTGCCCAATGCTTTTTTATATGCTTCAGGATTTTCTTGTGGATGTGGGATTAATAAATCATTCTTGCTGTAAATAAACTGTTTGCGTTGATAATCAGCAGGTGTAAATGTTTCACTCAAGTAAATGGCATCTTTTGGACAAGCCTCTTCGCACAATCCACAGAAAATACAACGCAACATATTGATTTCATATTTCGCTGCATATTTTTCTTCGCGATATAAATTCTCCTCCCCATGTTGTCTTTCTGCTGCCTCCATTGTAATGGCTTCTGCCGGACAAGCTACTGCACATAATCCACAAGCTGTACAATTTTCTCTTCCTTCAGCATCACGATTTAGTATTTGCATGCCACGAAAAACAGGACTGAATGGTCTTGTTTTTTCAGGATAATTAATTGTAGGTTTCTTTTTAAAAATATGACTGAATGTGATAGACATACCTTTAATAATTGCGGGCAAATACATCTTCTCTATAAAACTCATTGGAGCTCTATCTACTTGTTTTGCTTTGTTGGTTAATGCTTGCATTTATGTTATCAAATTAAAAAGTCAAAAGTCTAAAAAATCAATTATTTATTAAAATATAAAATCACGCCCCCAGTTGCCAACATATTAAACAATGCCAAAGGAATTAAAATTCTCCATCCCAAATGCATCAATTGATCATATCTAAATCTTGGAATTGTCCAACGAACCCACATGAATAAAAATATGAAGGCAATTACTTTTGTCATTAATGCTACAATACCTAGAATAGCTGCTAAATTTGGAGCTAACACAGATTCATCAAAGAATGGAATATCATAACCGCCAAAAAATAATGTAGCCATTACCACACTACTGATAAACATGTTGATGTATTCTGAGAAAAGATAGAACCCCAATTTCATCGAAGAGTATTCGGTATGATAACCACCAATCAATTCATTTTCTGCTTCTGGTAAATCAAAAGGTGTGCGATTACATTCGGCAAATGCACAAACTAGAAATATTAAAAAACCAAGTGGTTGAAGCACTACATTCCAATATCCATGCTGTTGTTGTACCACCATTTCTTTTAGGCTAAGCGTGCCCGTTATCATCAGTAAAGCAATCAAAGAAATTCCCATTGCCAACTCATAACTAATGATTTGAGATGCTGCGCGCAAACCGCCCATCAAAGAAAATTTATTGTTACTTGCCCATGAACCTATCATGATTCCATAAACGCCCAAACTCACCACGCCAAAAACATATAGTATCCCAATATTTACATCTGCAATTTGTAAGTCTACAGATCTTCCAAAAAAATCAATCTTATCGCCCCAAGGTATTACTGCACTTGTCATACAAGCGGTAAGCATTGCCAAAGCTGGGCCCATTACAAACAAAAATTTCGAGGAAAAATCAGGAATAATTTCTTCTTTAAAAAACAATTTCATTCCATCGGCAAGCGGTTGTAAAAGTCCAAAAGGACCAGCACGATTAGGTCCTCTTCTGTCTTGTAAAATAGCCGCCACTTTTCTTTCAGCGAAAGTGGTGTACATCGCAATGCCTAATGAAGCGAATACCACCACTACTACTAAAATTAATTTTTCCAACAATAAAGCAAAATCGATTGCTAAAAGCATCTAATTATTTTTTAAAATCTGACGAATGAGCCGGTCCATTTATTTCACTTAAGTGAATGTCAGGATTGTTTACACCGCTCACACTATGAATATCCATGAGTAATTTAGGTTCTACACCACGCATTACTTTTTTCACCGTTTCCTTCGGCATTTCCAATGTTTGGTATTTATTGGCACCAATTACAGAATGTCTGCTTATAGTTGTCAATCCTTCGATTGTCCAGCTTGAAGTTTGTTTGGTTTCAAATCTGCAGGTATTGCAAATCCAACCTGGTTTTCCATCAAAGCTTTGCACTTCACCCCATTCATCTTTACGTGCTGTTACCCTAAATACTTCATCGCCTCGTAACCATAGTGTTGCTTTTCCACAACAACCTGGTGTTTGGCAATCGCGGTGTGCATCCATTGGCTTGGTAAACCAAACCCTATTTTTAAATCGGAAAGTTTTATCTGTTAATGCGCCTACAGGACAAACATCAATCATATTTCCAGAAAAATCATTATCGATTGCTTTAGAAATATAGGTTGATATAGCCGCATGATCGCCTCTGTCTATTATTCCATGAGCACGTTTATTGGTAATTTGATCTGCAACATACGTACAACGATAGCAAAGAATGCAACGTGTCATGTGCAATTGTATGTAAGGACCAATATCTTCTTTCTTAAATGTTCTTCTGGCAAACTGATATCTAGTACCTTCTTTACCATGATCGTAACCCAAATCTTGCAAATGGCATTCGCCGGCTTGATCACAAATGGGACAATCTAAAGGATGATTTAAAAGTAAAAATTCAACCACGCCTGCTCTTGCTTCGGGTACTTTTTCGCTGGTCATGTTTTTTACAATCATGCCATCCATAACACCTGTGCGGCAACTGGCCACTAATTTTGGCATTGGGCGCGGGTCAGCAGTTGAGCCAGCAGCAACTTCAACCAAACAGGTACGGCATTTTCCACCACTTCCTTCCAACTTGCTATAGTAGCACATTGCAGGGGGTGTTACATCGCCACCAATCATACGAGCAGCTTGAAGGATTGATGTTCCTGGTGCTACATCGATGGTGATGTTGTCGATGGTTACTTTTATTGTTTTTATTTCTTCAGACATAATAATTCAAAAATCAAAAGTTCAATAAGTTCAAAGCGTTCAATAAGTTCAATGAGTTCAAAAGGTTAGAAGCAATTTCCATTTCATGCATTTTCGTTTTTAAAATAGCTCCCCCCTTGCGTATTTGCTCCCTAGCGAGCTTTGCGCGAAACCCAAGATTTCATCTCGCGTGAAACAAAAACTTAACTCCCCGCAACATACACCGGGTCAGCATAATGCCTCAACCCGAAATTTTCAGTTAAACATTTTTCAGGATTATTCACATGCCATTCAAATTCATCTCTGAAATGTCTGATAGAAGCAGCAACTGGCCATGCAGCAGCGTCTCCTAAAGGACAAATCGTATTCCCTTCAATCTTTCTTTGAATATCCCAAAGTAAATCAATATCACTCATTTTACCTTTCCCACTTTCAATACTTAATAAAATCTTTTCCATCCATCCAGTTCCTTCTCTGCAAGGACTACATTGTCCGCAACTTTCATGACGATAAAATCTAGCTAATGAATAAGTATGTCTAACGATACATTGATCTTCATCTAAAACAATAAAACCACCCGAACCCATCATACTACCTGTCGCAAATCCGCCATCACTCAAACTTTCATAATTCATCAAACGCTTTTCACCTTTTGCTGTAGTAAGCAATAAATTAGCTGGTAAAATCGGAACAGAAGAACCACCTGGAATACAAGCTTTTAATTTTTTCCCGTTGGGAATTCCACCACAATACTCATCACTGTATATAAATTCTTCAACCGTTATGGTCATATCTATTTCGTAGATACCGGGCTTGTTTATATTTCCACAAGCCGAAATCAATTTCGTACCTGTTGATTTGCCAACACCAATTTGTGCATAAGCTTCGCCTCCTTCATTTATAATTGGAACTACGGCAGCTAATGTTTCTACATTATTAACCACAGTTGGACAACCCCATAATCCTTTAACAGCAGGAAATGGTGGTTTAATTCTTGGATTTCCTCTTTTACCTTCTAGTGATTCCAACAATGCCGTTTCTTCTCCACAAATGTAAGCGCCCGCGCCTCTCTGAACATACATTTCCAAATCATATCCTGATCCCTGAATATTTTTTCCCAACCATCCATTTTGCTTGGCTTCTGCAATCGCATTTTCCAAAATATCTGTAACCCAATCGTATTCACCTCTGATATAAATATAGCTGGTGTTGCTACCTAATGCAAACGATGAAACAATCATTCCTTCAATAAGAATATGTGGAATGAATTCCATTAAGTATCTGTCTTTGAAAGTACCAGGCTCACTTTCATCTGCATTGCAAACTAAGTAACGAGGAACACCATCAGGTTTTGCTAAAAAACTCCATTTCATTCCCGTTGGGAAACCTGCGCCACCACGACCTCTCAGTCCACTTTTCTTTACTTCCTCAACAATATCATTGGGTTGCATTTTCAATGCTTTTTCAACACTACGATAACCGCCTTCACGACGATACACATCATAATGTCGAATGCCTTCAATATGAACTTTTTCGAGTAATAATTTTTTTTCCATATTAATTCGCTTTAGCGCGACATTCTTCTATAATTGAATCAACTTTTTCTTTTGTCAAATGCTCACGATACGTTTTTCCAAACTGCATCATTGGCGCATACCCACAAGCGCCCAAACACTCCACTGTTTTTAACGTAAACATCCCATCAGCAGTAGTTTGGCCTACACCAATGTTTAGTTTTTGTTTGATATAATCTATAATATTATCACTGCCATTAAGCATACAAGGACCAGTTTGGCAAACTTCAAAAAGATATTTGCCAACAGGTTTTAAATTGTACATGCTGTAAAAACTAGCTACTTCATAAACTTCAATGGGTTCGATATTTAATAGCGTGGCTACATAGTCCATTACAGGCACATCTAACCAACCCCCAAACTCAACTTGAGCCATGTGTAACACCGGCAATAACGCACTTTTTTGTTTCCCTTCGGGATAGCGTGCGATAATTTCGGCAACTTTTTTAAGGCTTGTTTCTTTAAACTGTATCATTATTATTTTAATTCAAAAGTCAAAAGTCAAAATTCAAAAGTCAAAATTATTTTTACTTTTAAATTTTTAATTATTTGTATTTACGCATCCAATTCTCCCGCAATCAAATTCAAACTACTCATTGTAATAACTGCATCACTCAACATACCATCTTTAATCAATTCGGGATATGCCTGATAATAAATAAAGCATGGTCTGCGGAAATGCAAACGATAAGGTGTACGACCACCATCACTAATTAAATAATAACCCAACTCTCCATTAGCACCTTCTACAGAATTATATACTTCTCCCACAGGCATTTCAGTTTCTCCCATCACAATTTTGAAATGGTAGATTAATGCCTCCATTTTGGTATAAACATCTTTCTTTTCTGGTAAATAATATGCTGGAACATCGGCGTGATATATATCCGCTTCAGCACCTTTAAATTCCTGAACTTTTTTATAGGCTTGTTTGAGGATGCTTAAGCTTTGCCACATTTCCTGATTACGTACTAAGAATCTATCGTAACAATCTCCTGTTGTTCCTACTGGTACAGTAAAATCAAAATCTTGATAACTTGAATATGGAGAATGTACTCGAACATCATAATCAACACCTGCAGCCCTTAAATTCGGACCAGTAAATCCATAATTCATGGCTCTTTCAGCAGTAATAGGACCACAACCAATAGTACGATCCATGAAGATTCTATTTCTAGTAAATAAGTTTTCAAATTCTCTTAACTGCGCTGGATAACCTGTTTTTTCATCTAAGAATTTCTCTAGTTTTTCAAAAGCAGCGTTTGTGAAATTTCTTTCAAAACCTCCTATTCTTCCGATGTTGGTGGTTAATCTAGATCCGCAAACTTCTTCATATATTTCATAAATCAATTCCCTGAATTGCATTACGTAAAGAAATCCAGAGTATGCACCACTATCAACACCCACAATAGAGTTACAAATTAAATGGTCTGAAATTCTAGCCAACTCCATAATAATGACACGTAAGTAATCAACACGTTTTGGCGTAGAAACATTTAAAAGTTTTTCGCAGGTAAGGTGCCAACCCATGTTGTTGATTGGCGAGCTGCAATAATTTAATCTATCTGTAAGCGGTGTAATTTGATACAGGGGTCTTCTTTCTGCAATTTTTTCAAATGCTCTGTGGATATAGCCAACAGTAGAAGTTGCTTTCATGATGCGTTCTCCATCTAACTCCAGAATGTTTTGAAAAACGCCATGCGTTGCCGGGTGCGTAGGCCCCAAATTCAACGTGGTTGTTTGCTTTTCAATACTTCCTTCTGGTAATAAAATATGGTCGCTCATTTTTTTTATTAATTGAATTTATTTCAATTGTTATTTTTTTTGTCACAAAGACACAAAGAATACATTTTTATGTATGCTTTTTTCATTACAAAAGGACAAAATCACTTCTATTTGCACGCTTCCAACTTCCCCCTTTGGGGGATTGAGGGGGCTAACCTTTTGTAAGGGTTGAAAATATTCAACCCCTACGTTTTACCCCCTTCCAAACATCTCATCATCCTTATCAATACGTGTTTGATCTTCCAATGGAAACTCTTTTCTCAATGGGAAATAATCCATTTCATCTACATTTAATATTCTGATTAAATTGGGGTGACCGACAAAATTCACACCAAAGAAATCGTAGGTTTCGCGCTCCATAAAATTAGCCGATTGATATAAAGCGGTTGCACTAAATACATCTGGCTGATTTATGTCTGCAAAAACTTTAAAGCGAATTCGAATATTGTCTACCCAATTATGCAAATGATAAACCACAGCCAATTCAGCACCTTTATTATCCGGATAATGAACCGCTTGTAAATCTGTTAAAAAATTAAATTTCAAATCTGCGTCATCAAACAAAAACTGCAATACTTTTAAATTCAATTCGTTTGGAGCGGTAAAAGTAAGCATACCATAAGGTACATGCCAATCGGTAAGCACATCGCCAAATTTATCTGTAAGTTTTTGTTGTATGATTTCGTTTGATAACATAAATAAATTAAAGTTTCTGATGTTTTAGAAGTTTAAGCGGTTCAGGACGTTTGAATACGTAACCTGTTGAACTCATTGAACCTTTTGAACATTTTAAACAATCTTATTGTATTCCATAACTATTCATCAGTTCTTTATACTGATCGCTATGTCTTCTTCTTAAACCTTCTGCATGCACCAATTCCTGAATTTTCATAAATCCATCTAAAATCGCTTCAGGTCTTGGAGGGCATCCAGGCACATAAACATCTACTGGTATAACTTGATCAATTCCCTGTAGTACAGAGTATGTATCAAAAATACCACCGCTACTTGCGCAAGCGCCCACGGCAATAACCCAACGTGGTTCTGCCATTTGCACATAAACCTGCTTAAGTACGGGACCCATTTTTTTTGAGATGGTACCCATTACCATTAACAAATCACATTGACGAGGAGAGAAACCAACACGCTCAGAACCAAAACGTGCTAAATCGTAGTGACTACCCATTGTAGCCATAAATTCGATACCACAACAGCTGGTAGCAAAAGGTAAAGGCCAAATGGAATTTTTACGTGCCAAACTAACTACTTTCTCAAAGTTTGTAGCCATAAATCCCTCGCCCATGTATCCTTCGGGAATTCCTTCGAATTTTATTGTGTTATTAAATTGTACCGGACGAGCCATTTTTTTTTATTTAAAAGTTTAACATCAACCGTTGAAAAATTGTTTTTACAACGAAAGAAATTGAACATGAATTATTCTTCCCACTTCATTGCACCTTTTTTAAAAATATAAATAAATCCAGCAAGGAATGAGGTTACAAACAATACAACTGCAATAAATCCATCCCATCCCAACGCACGAAAGTTAACCGCATAAGGATAGAAAAATATTACTTCTACATCAAATAGCACAAACAAAATAGCCACTAGAAAATACTTGATCGCCATTGGCTGACGCGCATTCCCTTTCACTTCAATACCACTTTCGAAATTTTGAAGCTTATCTGAAGTTTTTCTTTTGGGACCTAATTTATCCGAACCCCAAATCATTAGTGAAACCAATCCAATTGCAAAGAATACCTGAATTAATATAGGTAGATAATTGGCCGCATTATTTACATTCGTTTCAAGTAAGAAAAAAGGCATGATTTGTAGTTATGAATTTTCGACGCAAAAATAAGACAGCTAGGTTAATATTCAACATCTAAAACAAATTAATTCTAAATTGATTTTTAATTTAACACTGTGATTGAAAGAATGTTTTGTTTTAATACTTTTTTATTAAAAATTAAAACGTTATTTGAAATGCTTTGCTGAGTAAAATAACGTAAATAATCTTCCTTTTTTATTTATCCTTAATTTTGTTGAATGAATAAAAAGGTTATCGCTTTACTTTTTAAAGATGTACTACTCGAATTTCGGCAAAAGCATAGTTTTTACGGCATTTTATTATATATCGCATCTACTGTTTTTGTGTTATACCTCTCTATGCCCGATACCCCAGAATCTTCAGTTTGGAACAGCTTATTTTGGGTTATTCAATTATTTGTATGTGTAAATGCAGTGGCTAAAAGTTTTTTACAAGAAAGTAAAGGAAGAATGCTCTACTTCTACAGCATTGCCTCCCCTATTCAATTTATTGCAGCTAAATTAATTTTCAATGTACTCTTAATGCTAATTATGAGTTTAATTAGTTTAGGATTGTTTTATACTTTTTTGGGCAGTCCGGTTGTTGATTTTCAACTATTCATTGGCATAACTATTTTAGGGGGCACAGGCATAAGTTTGGTTTTTTCATTAATGAGTGCAATTGCAGCGAAGGCACAACAAAATGCGGCTTTAATTGCCATTTTAGGTTTCCCAGTTATTTTACCTCAACTCCTTATTTTAATCAAACTCAGCAAATCCGCATTTGGGGAGGTGTTTAGAGATGGAGCTGTGTTACAATTAGCCGGATTAAACATTTTAATGGATCTTTTAGTCATTGTTTTATCTGTAATACTTTTCCCTTACCTGTGGAAAGATTAACCTTTTTTATTTCTTTTTTTATATCCAAATGTGCATACGTTTACCCTAACTTTGTCCCACAAAAAAAATATCCGGATTAGTGAATAAAATTTGGTGGAAAATATTATCGTTTATTCTTTTGGTTTATACCATTGTTTGTGGCTTTCTGTTAGAGGTTCCTCGACTTGACATATTAAACGAAACCATTAGAAATTTATACTTTCATGTTTGTATGTGGTTTGGCATGATGATTCTTTTTATAATCAGTTTTATTTATAGTGTCAAATATCTTCGTGGTTTCAATTATCGCAATGATATTTTTGCACGACATTTTGCAGCTGTTGGTTGCTTGTTTGGGATTCTAGGATATTTAACGGGAATTATTTGGGTTAAAGTAACTTGGGTAACGGATCAAGGACAATCATTGGGAAGTGTTTTAAAAGAACCGAAACTTATTGGCGCTGCAATTGCACTTTTAATTTATGGTGCTTACTTTGTATTGAGGGGTTCATTTACAGATATTGATAAACGCGCAAGAATTAGTGCAGTGTATAATATTTTTGCATTTGCTATGCTTTTTCCAAGCATTTGGATTATTCCAAGATTGGTAGGAAGTTTGCATCCTGGCGCACCTGGTTCTGATAGTGGGAATCCCGCCTTGGATAAAAATGATATGGACTCAACGATGAGAATGGTTTTTTACCCCGCAGTTATTGGTTGGACATTGTTAGGCGTTTGGATAGCTACATTGAAAATTAGACTTTCAATAATATCTGAAAAAAATATTTTTGAGATTAAAAAAATGAATTAAATCTAATCTATGAACAAATTAATTTTAATAGTAATTGTTTCTTTTTTTTCTACTCTAGCATTTGCACAGGCTGAGCCACAAATGGCAGATGTGATGCGAAGCAATGGAAAAATATATGATGTTGTTGCCGTTTGTTTAACGATATTAGTTGGACTTTTTCTTTATGTTTTTATAATAGACAGAAAAATATCAAAAATCGAAAAAAACAAATAGTTTTAAAATAAAATTAGAAAATAAAAACCTACAATATGTCATCAAATCAACCGTATAGTTTTTTTCAGAGTGTTGAAAAAAGCTTCGACAAGGCAGCCAAGCACACCAAATGGGACTTGGGCATTTTAGAACAAATAAAAGCTTGTAATAGTGTTTATCAGATGCGTTTTCCAGTAAAATTGGATAATGGGAATATCGAAGTTATTGAAGCTTATCGTGTACAACATAGTCAGCACAAATCTCCATGTAAAGGTGGAATTCGTTTTAGCGACGAAGTAAATCAGGATGAGGTAATGGCTTTAGCCTCTTTAATGACTTACAAATGTGCCATTGTAAATGTGCCATTTGGTGGAGGTAAAGGTGGAATCAAAATCAACCCACGCAAGTACTCTGTATATGAATTAGAAAAAATCACCCGCAGATATACAGCAGAATTGGTAAAGAAAAATTTCATTGGTCCTGGTATTGATGTACCCGCTCCGGATTATGGAACCGGCCCAAGAGAAATGGCTTGGATTGTGGATACATACGCTTCTTTAAAACCTGGAGAAATAGATGCAGCAGGTTGCGTAACCGGAAAGCCAATCACACAAGGAGGCGTTCGTGGAAGAACAGAAGCTACTGGACTTGGCGTTTTCTTTGGCATTCGTGAAGTATGTAACATGTCTGATGTAATGCAAAAACTTGGACTAACAACTGGAATAGCCGATAAAACAGTTATTGTTCAAGGGTTAGGAAATGTGGGTTATCATTCTGCGAAATTCTTCCGTGAAAGTGGTGCAAAAATTATTGCCTTAGCTGAATATGAAGGCGCAATCTTTAATGCAGATGGCTTAAATGAAGATGAAGTATTTCAACATAGAAAAGCGACGGGTTCAATTTTAAATTTCCCAGGTGCAACCAATTTAGCAAAAAACACAGATGCTTTAGAATTGGCTTGTGATATTTTAATCCCAGCTGCTTTAGAAAATGTAATCAATGGAGAAAACGCACCTCGCGTTAAAGCGAAAATAATTGGAGAAGCTGCTAATGGTCCTTGTACGCCAGAAGCGGATGAAATATTTACACAAAACGGCATTCTTTGCGTGCCAGACATGTACTTGAATGCAGGCGGTGTAACCGTTAGTTATTTTGAGTGGTTGAAAAACCTTAGCCATGTACGTTATGGTCGTATGGAAAAACGTCTTACCGAAAATTTGAACACCAAAATATTAGAACAAATTGAAGAGCTTTCTGGTAAAAGAGTTTCTGATGAAAATAGAGAATTCATCATGCACGGACCAGAAGAACAAGATTTAGTCCATAGTGGCTTGGAAGAAACCATGATTTCTGCAACACGCGAAATCATGGATATTTGGAAATCAAATCCTGAAATTCCTGATATGCGTACTGCAGCTTATGTAAGTGCTATAAATAAAGTAGCTACCAGTTATTTAGAATTGGGCATTTTCCCATAATAATATTATCATTCAAATATAAAAAAATCGTTCTTCAAAAGAACGGTTTTTTTACTTATACGGGTAAAACCCACGATATTAGCGTACATTTGGCAAAGCCCTGTTGTAAAAACAGTACAAACCTCAACAATCATGAGCCAATCGCCATTCCAAAAATTTACGAACAAGAAAAAAAATAGTGCCGTAAAAGAAGGTTTCAGACAAGAGAAAAAGAAAGCAAAAAAAGAAAGAGCTGCCTATTTCGATAAAGTTAAAGAAGAGAAATATCAAGCAAGAATGGCTGCTAAAAATCCTACACTTGCCGCTAAAAGAAATGATGAAAAGGCTAAGGCTGTATCAAAGGAAAAAATAACTACAAATAAAGATGGTAAGCCAACAGGTAAATTAACAAAAGGAAATCCACCTACAGGTATAATGCCACTAAATAAATATCTAGCACATTGTGGCGTTTGCTCACGTAGAGATGCTGTTTCCATTATTGCAGAAGGCAATGTAAAAGTAAATGGTGCAATTGCAAAAGAGCCGGGTTATAAAGTGTTAGACACCGACGAAGTAATATACAATGGTAAAAAATTGTTTGTTACCAAAAATCTTCAATACATTTTATTAAATAAGCCAAAGGACTACATCACTACTACTGATGACCCTCAAGGCAGAAAAACTGTATTGCAACTTATAAAAAGTGCTACAGAAGAAAGGGTGTATCCAATTGGTCGTTTAGATAGAAATACCTCAGGCGTGTTGTTGTTAACCAACGATGGTGATCTTACGCAAAAGCTTTCTCATCCGAGTTTTGAAATCAAAAAAGTATACGAAGTTAAGCTCGATAAATTGTTGACTAAAAACGATTTTGAAAAAATATTAACGGGTCTGGTCTTGGAAGATGGTCCAGTATTGGTAGATAGTTTGGCTTACGCCGATTCAAAAGATAAATCTATCATTGGTATTGAAATTCATAGTGGTAGAAACAGAATTGTGCGTCGTATTTTTGAGCACTTGGGATATGATGTAAAAGGTTTGGACAGGGTAATGTATGCCGGATTAACCAAAAAAAATGTGGAACGTGGCAAATGGAGATATTTAAGTGAGAAAGAAATTCGATTACTGAAATACATGAACGCATCAAAAGTAAAAGAAAAAAAATAGTTTGTTTTGAATAATCAAATCCTGAATATTATTTATGAAGATGATAACTTCATTGTAATAAACAAGCCTGCTGGATTGCTCTCTATTCCCGATAGAATGCAATCCGAACCATCATTGAAAGATTTATTATTAAAAAAATATGGTTCGATATTTACAGTACACCGTTTAGACAAAGAAACAAGCGGCATAATTATTTTTGCTAAAAACGAACAAACCCATAAATATTTTTCCCAACTTTTTGAAGGACGAAACATAGAGAAATACTATGTTGGTGTAGTAATAGGCATGCCAACAGAAAGCGCTGGCTTAATAGAGGCACCGATTTCGGAGCATCCACTTCAAAAGGGCACAATGTGTATACATAGAAATGGAAAGCCCTCATCAACTTCCTACGAAGTAATGGAAGCCAATAAATATTTCTCGTTGGTGTCTTTTCAATTACATACCGGAAGAACGCATCAAATACGTGTTCACTCAAAAAGCATTGGACATCCATTAGCTTGTGATCCAATTTATGGAGATGGCAAGCCCGTTTTACTTTCTAGCGTAAAAAAGAACTTCAAACTCAGCAAACATGAAGATGAAGAAAGGCCAATGATAAACAGATTAGCGCTTCATTCTTATAAGTTGATATTTAACGATGAAAATGGCAAGCCATTTGAATTGATTGCAGAGGTTCCAAAACAGTTCACTGCACTAATGAAGCAAATAAAGAAATTCAATACATAATCTTAGGCAACATTTTTATACTTTTAAAGGTCTATTAAAAAAATAATTTTATGAAAAATTGGTTTTTAGTTTTAGCCGTGCTTTGTGTTTATATGATTGTTACACCTGCATTTCAATGTGGTAATCGGGGCCCAGAAAACGATTGTACGAATTACGTTTCAGATACGGTTTTAATTCCAACGGATATTTCCAATCATTTAAATAGCATCAACATTTACGATACGATAAAATTCTCATCCACCGTTAATGATACCCTTCAACCTAGAAACTCAAGTCAATTTGTATACCCATTTACTGCATTAAATTCAAATATTCAAGCGTATAAAGTTGTAAATAATGGATCGGGAGCAATTTTAAATTATGCGAATATCGAATTCAATCCCCTTGTTTTTGAAGGACAATTTCAAAATTTTTATAGCCAAGGATATGGGTTTTTATACAATAGAAACGAGCCATATAACTTTTTGAAAGGGGGACTTGTGGCTGGAAGGAGTGGTTTATACTTATGTACAGTAAATACCAACAACAACTATTATGAATTTTTAATTTACCAAACTTGCAGCCAATATAAAGTATTGAATAATATCCCAACATCTCAACAGCAAAAGCAATATTGGGATAGCTTAGGTGTAAGTGTATTAAGATTAAATGGAAATTACAATCAAGAAATTGCCAAGAAATCAGATTTTAATTACTTTTTTGTACGCGTAAATTAAATCCTGTTAGGTAAATCTTATATATTGCCTTTCAACATTCTAGATTTAATAAATAAACTGTTGATACTTTTGTTCTCGTAAGCATTTCTCAAAGCAATAGCAAATAACTCATCCGTAGAAAGCACTTTGATTTTATTGGTTTGTTTTTTAAGCGGAATGGTGTCGCAAACAACCAACTCCTCTAAAACACTGTTTTCAATATTTTCATAAGCATTGCCACTTAATACAGGATGCGTACAAAAAGCGCGTACACTTTTAGCTCCTTTTTCCATCATTAATGCCGCACTTTTAGCCAAGGTTCCGCCGGTATCACAGATGTCATCAATCAATACGATATTTCTATCTTTTACATCCCCTATCACCACCATACTTGAAATTTCGTTGGCACGTTTTCTATGTTTATCGCATATAACCATATCCACTTCAAAAAACGAAGCCACTTCTCTAATGCGATTTGCGCTTCCTACATCAGGAGCGGCAAAAGTTAAGTTTTCTAATTGTAAACTTTCGATATAAGGAATGAATATTGCAGATGAATCTAAATGATCAACAGGAATATCAAAATATCCTTGAATTTGTGGTGCATGTAAATCCATTGTTACAACTCTATCCGCACCCGCTGCAACAAGCATATTAGCCACTAATTTAGAACCGATAGCCACACGAGGCTTGTCTTTTCTATCTTGGCGTGCATAACCATAATAAGGCATAACAGCAATTACTTTATAAGCTGAAGCTCTTTTAGCCGCATCAATCATTAAAAGTAATTCCATTAAATTATCGGTAGGTGCAAATGTACTTTGAATTAAAAATACAAATTTACCTCTGATACTTTCTTCAAATTCTACACCTATTTCACCATCACTAAATTGTTGAATTTTAACACTACCAATTTTTTCTCCGAATTTCTTTGCGATTTTTTCTGCTAAATAACTAGATCCTCTTCCCGAAAATATTTTTGCGTTTGATTCCATTTTATAAATTTATTTCTAGTAAAATTAATTAAGTAAAAGTATGGTTAGTTTGCTACAATAAATTTTAATCATCATGAAAAATATTAACAACCCGTCCACATCAATTAAAAATTGGAGTAAAGATGATCAACCTTATGAAAAAATAAAAAATTTCGGTCCAACACAATTGAGCAATTCAGAATTGCTGGCTATTTTAATTAAAAACGGCAATAAAAACAATTCTGCTATAGATTTAGCCAAAGCCATAATGATGAGATGCAATAATTGCTTGAATGAATTGGGAAAACTCTCAATGATTGATTTTCAAAAAATAAATGGAATTGGAGAAACAAAATCAATTACAATAATGGCTGCGCTAGAAATGGGACGTAGGCGATTAAATGCAGAATCTGTGCAAAAACATGCTATAAAAGGAAGCATTGGAGTAGCTCAATATTTAAATGAAAAATTCAAAGATTTAACTTATGAAGTATTTGCAGTAATATTTTTAAATCAAGCCAATAAAATCATTCATTTTGAAGTGATCAGTAAAGGTGGAATAACCGGGACTGTGGCTGATCCTAGAATAATTTTAAGATTAGCATTGGGCTTTGGCGCTGTAAGTATAATTCTTTGTCACAATCACCCATCAGGAAATTTAAATCCAAGCAATGCCGATAAAGCCATTACAAAAAAGATTGGAGATGCTGCTTCATTAATGGATATAAAATTAATAGACCACATCATTGTAAGTGATGAAGGATACTTTAGTTTTATGGAAGAAGGATTAATATAATTGATTAAGCCATACCCGTTGGACCACCAAAATTAAATGGAATTTCAACCGATTCCATATCTTGAATGGTACCATTAGCTGCTTCAAATTTCTTTACATTATCAATCATTGCCTTCATGAATCTTTTGGCATGAAAAGGGGTAAGAATGATTCTATTTTTCACTTTGCTTTTAGGAGATCCTGGCATTACGTTTACAAAATCTACTACAAATTCCGCATGGCTATGTGTGATGATGGCAAGGTTAGCGTAGGTACCTTCTGCGATTTCTTCTGAAATTTCAATATTCAATTGATTTTCTACTGGTTTATTATCCGACATTTTTGTAAAGTTTATTTTATAAAAAAAGACCACCGAAACCGATGGTCTTTTTAATTATTTAAGATTGTATTAGTTCAATTTAATGATTTCTTCAGTAACCCTTAAAATTTGACCACTTCCGCCACCACCGTAACCGTATCTAACTCTAAATTCTTTAGTTGCAGGGTCATAAACATTATTACATTGAGCAGCATTAGGCCATGCAGCAGCATATGACGTTGGAGTTCCATCTAAGTTTTGAGCTGGTAAACCACTTGTGAATAAAGGAAGAGCTGGTGTTGCAGAGCCTGGAGCTGGTGTTATTGATAAAACTCCTGAAGTTGGATCTACAGTGAAAATTGCAAAATAATTAAGACCACCTAAATCACCTAGTTCAACTTCAACTGAATTTGGACCAGTTGTAAATAATGTTTTAGGTCTGTTGGTAATTGCTCTTGGAGCAGTTGGGTGATAAAAATATCCGTTAGAAGTATATTCACCATCATAGATATTCTTTATTGTGATTCTAATTAAAACTTCTTTCATATTACTAGCAATAGTAAAACCATTACTTGCACTAACCAATTCAAGTCCTAAACCATAAGTAAGGTTTGCATCTAGGTCAGAAGCTCTTGGAATAGTAATTTCAAGTGTATCTAACAATTGTCCAGCTTTTATTGTAGCTGTAAAATTAGTTGTATAAGCACTGGCAGGTAATAAAGTTAAATCTGGATCTGCAGATACTAAATCAGGCTTTAAAGCAAATTGAACAGTAACATCAGAAGACTGCGCACCAATTGTTTCTAAAGCTACAATTGGAGAAGCTATAACTTGTGGTGCATCTGTAAATAATAATCCGTAATCGATAGAACCACCAATTGCTTGTGGTAAAGAAACACCTTTCTTTTCGATGACTTGAATACCATAATCTCCATTATCAAATCCTTTGTCTTTAAGACAACTAGAGAATGCAACAGTCATTGCAACTCCGAAGAAACTTAGTTTAAAAATATTTTTCATTTTATTTAATTTAATTTTTTTGGTTATGCAAATTATTGAAGATCCCAGAATACTTTAGATGTAAATACGCTAATAGTACCTTGAGTGTTTACGTTAGCTTCATTGAAACTATACTCTGATTGTGGGTAAAACAATCTAACTGGAATTGATGAAGCAGCGCCAGATAATACTGATAAATTGGTAGCCCAAAAATAAGCTGGGTTATTTACTGAATTATAAGAAACACCTTCACCATATACAATGTCAGTTCTTCTATAATCAGACCATACTTCAAATGGAGCAATTCCATTCAATGCAAACCATTTTTGTGCAATTATAGTGTATAAACCACCATCTACTAAATTATCAGTTGTAGGGTCTCCAACGGCTGTATAATCAACATCTGCGTAACCTGCATTTCCATTGATATAAGTGTTTGCATTTGCTGCAGTTAAACCTAAAGAAATAAACGATTCTCTAATTGCTGCTGTTAAAGCAGTTTGAGGATCAACACCAGGTAATAAACCTCTTTGAGCAGCTTCAGCTTGTAAAAATAAACTTTCAACACTAGTCATCAACCACGCATCAGAAGATGCACCATTAGGCGTTAAACCAGTATTTGGAGAAGTTGCATTAATTTGATTAATTGCAGAAAGTGAATCTCCACCATAACCAGGAGCAAATCCAGAAACAGCACCATAAGGAATTCCTTTGTGATATTGTCTTGCAGTGTAAACTGATGCACTTGCATTAACATCAGGTCTTACATAAAATTTTGATTCTCTTGGATCAGCATTATACCTGTAGTAACCTGGACGAGTAGCAGTACCTATACCAACTGCGAAAGCATTCGCTTTTGTTAAATCAGCTAAACCTGCTAAAACACCATTTTCATTTATTGCAAAAAATCTGTAAAATGGAGTTGGTTTTGATGCAGAGAAACCTGGGTTTATTTTTGCTGTTTCTCCAGAATTCAAGAAACCTGTTCCTTCAGCATTAATTCCAGACATAATAGCTGCATAATCAATTCCTGAAACGGAAGTAGGTGTTTCAATACCATTTTGACAATGGATAACCATGCGTAATTTTAGTGTATTTGCAAACTTTATCCATAAAGTAGCATTTCCTTTAAACACTAAATCATTGGTTGCGATTTTTGAATTAGCTGAAGCTGCTGCTGCTGGGCTTTTCAATAAAGCAATTGCAGTATCTAATTGAAGGAATAAATCTTTATAGATGTCTTTTCCATTATCGTATTTAGGATTTCTAACATCATTTCCTTTTAATGCTTGGAAATAAGGAATGTTTCCATAAACGTCAGTCAACAATTGGAAATTTTGTGTTTTCATTATTCTACAAATTGCTTCGTAGAACCCATCTCCAGAAGCCTTAGCTTTCTCTTGAATGTAATTGTAAGATGACGCGTTATAATACAAATCATTCCATGGATTTCCGCCTGAGGTTGGGAATGTGTTGGTAAAATTGTACGTTTCTTCTTCATTATCATTTTGATAGTTTCCACTACGAGCCCAATAACCCATCCAATTTTGTAAGAATTTCCAATCAGCTGCAACTATTTTAGCAGATGATGCAATAGAAGATGGAAGTACGTCTCTGTAATTTAACGAACCTGCTGACAAGTTCTCTTCAGATGCATTGATATCGAAATCAGTTTTACATCCGGTAAGTAGAGCTACCGCTGTAGTAGCTATCAAACCTAATTTTTTAATATTAAAAAGTTTCATATTTATGTTTTATTAATTTTTATTAAAATTGGAATACTACGTTTGCACCGAAAATTCTTGTTGGAGGCATGTTGTAAGCAGTACTACGTCCTTGTGCGTTTCCTGAAAATGATGCATTTCCATTAGAAGAAAACTCAGGATCAGTCCATTGATTTGATTTTGGTAACCATGTCAATAGATTTCTACCTGTAATACCAACAGTTACTCCTTTCAACGTATTTCCTTTAAACATTTTTGCAGGGAATTCATAGGTTAAAGAAACCTCTCTTAACTTCCAGAAAGCACCACTAACTAAATAGTTTGAAATAGCACTTGTGTTTAAATCACTGTTCCAGAAGTCACGATTGTATTGTTGTGTAAAAACGTTAGTGTTTTCTACGTATTTAGTTCCATCATAGTAAACTGAGTTAGGCCATACGAATGCACGACGACCATATTGAGCACTACGAGCAGAAATACCGTTATCATCCATAAATCCACCCAATTGATCAGCTACGATTTGGTTTCCACCACGATACTCAGCGACAACTGATAAACTGAAGTTTTTATAGTTAGCTGATAAAGTTACACCGAAGATATTGTCTGGAGTTGTTTTTCCAAACTCAGTTAAATTCGGATTAACAGTTGGCATACCATCTGCTCCTACGATAACTTTTCCAGTTGCGCTATCTCTAATATAATCGTACACTCTAAACTTGTACACCGGTTGTCCTACGATAACCCAGTTGTAGTTTCCAATTCCGATTTGATTTAAACCATCAACCAATTTGATTACTTTACTTGTTTGACGTGTATAGTTCATCTTTAAATCTACATTCAAATCACCTGCTTTAAACAATGGAGTTAACTTCAAATCCATTTCTAAACCACTATTTTTAAATTCAGCAGCATTTAATTTACTGGTTGTATAGCCAGTACTGTTTGCTAATTGCAAATCTAAAACTTGGTTTGTATTCTTTTGGGTGTAATAAGTAGCTTCGAAATTAATTTTGTTTTTCAAGAACCCAATTTCAATACCGATTTCTTTGTTATAAACAAACTCAGGATCAAATTGTCTTTTGTAGATAGAAGTAGGAATATTATATCCTAATGTAGATCCATAAGGGAAGAAAAGTCCAGTTGCAAATGCTGGATCATCTTGAGCAGCCAATGGAACATTACCTGTTTTAGAAACAGCTCCACGAATTTTCAAGAAGTTAACCACTTTTTGTTTGTCGAAACCTGGAATAACTTTATGTAATAATAATGATGTGTTCACACCTGGATAGAAATAAGAGATATCGCTATTTGAGAAAGAACTTCCGTCTCTTGGTGCATTTTTACTATCTCTGTCATAAGATCCAGTTCCTTCTAAATAAGCCCAACCATCATAATTGATGCTTAAATTACCAAATAATCTTGATAATCTTGAAACAGTAGATCCTGCAGAAACATTTGGCTCACCAACTCTATTTTGAATACTCAAGAAAGTTGATTGACCAAGATTTCCGCTACTAATTCCCCAGTTATTTGAATTTGACTGACGGAATGATTGACCAAATTGACCAGTAAATGCAAATTTCTTATACTTCGCATTCATGTTAGCAAAAAACTCAGAAGTTACTCTGCTAATTGATGAAGAAGCATAAGCTACTGCAGCACTGATTGTTGTTGAAGACGCATCAGTTAATGTTAGATGATATGCACTTGGAGAAAACGCTTCTGTTGAAGATTTAGCATCTCCAAAAGTAGCTGATCCACCCAAACGGTAAACGAAGTTTAACCAATTTGTAGCTTTGTACGTTAATTCAGCATTACCCAAAACATCATTTGTTCTTCCTTTTTGTCTGTTGATGTCTTTTGACATATAAGGAGTTCTGAAGAAATTCGTCAAATATGGGGTAAAGTATCCATTAGGACTAGAGAAATAATCTGTTCTCCAGTTTTTGAAACGAGATAAATCATATTGTCCTGGAGCACCAGTCACGTTATAGTACGTTTGAGCATTTGCTGTAGTTATATCATATTTTGAATTTGTAAAACGAGCATTAAAAGATGCTGCAAATCTGTTGTATTCTTTACGTGCGTTTAATGCAATTGTTTTACGATCGTTCTTATCTCCAGGCATTGTACCGCGGATTGAAACATTTTGTGCACTTAAATAAAAATCTCCAGTTGAGTAAGAAACATCAGTTTGATTGGTTGTTCCAGTTTCAAAGAAGTTTTTTCTTCCGTTTGCTACGTTACTGTACGGCAACAGTAGTTTTTCGCCATTAGGACCAGTTTGTCCCATTTGTCTGATTGAACCATCAAACTCATCTCCCCAAGATTGTTGCTCAATCTCAGAAAATGTACCTTGTCCAGTATTTGCATCTTGGCCGTAACCAGAACCAAATCTTGATTGGAATTCAGGCATGTAAGCGATTTTCTCGAATTGAGTAGTTTGGGAAACAGTAATCATTGGTTTCATTTT
>CANKLV010000010.1 GCA_947483415.1 Chitinophagaceae bacterium | reverse complement strand
TACGTTCCTAAACCATCAATATCCACAACAATCGTTTGTGCAGTTTGACCAGCTAATAATACGTTGTTTTTATACCATTGGTAAGTTGTATTTGGAGCTGCTGGTGTAACGTTTGCCGTTAATGTAGCCGTTAATCCTGGGAACAAACTAGGATTGTTTGGAACCGATGTAATGGTTACACGTGGCAATGGATTTGCAGTTACTTGAACAGTTGTCGTGTTCGTACATCCTTGAACGTTAGTACCTGTAACAGTAAATGTATTTAATAATGCAGTTCCAGGGTTGTTAGGATTTACAACTGGGTTTACAGTCACAGTTCCACCAGTTAAGTTACCTGGAGTCCAGTTGTAAGTAGTAGCTCCGGTAGCGGTTAATACAGCTGGAGAACCTGTACAAACATTAGTTACATTTGAAGTTGCAGCTACAACCGGAGTTGGATTAACCACTAAATTTGCAACATTTGATGTTACAGAAC
This sequence comes from Chitinophagaceae bacterium, assembly GCA_947483415.1. GTDB lineage: Bacteria > Bacteroidota > Bacteroidia > Chitinophagales > Chitinophagaceae > Ferruginibacter. The sequence continues at coordinate 23,822 of CANKLV010000010.1, read as the reverse complement.
CAGGACAAGAACCCGCAGATACAGTTGCAATTACACGATAACGATTGTTGCTTAATGTTAAAGCAGGTGTAGTAATGGTATAATTTCTATTTGTTGCACCAGTAATCGCAGTCCAAGTTGTTCCGCCATCAGTACTTACTTCCCATTGGTAAGTAACACCAGCACCACTAGCATTAGATGTAAAGTTTGCATTTTGTCCCAAACAAACTGTTGTATTATTTGGTTGTGCTGTTATTGCAGTAGGAGCAGTTACAGATAAAGTAGCCACTGATGAAGTTGTTACACCACATTGCGTTGAAATAATTACTTTGTATCTGTTGTTGTTTAAATTAGCAGCTACAGATGCAATTGTGTAAGTATCCGTATTAGCACCAACGATATCAGAATAAGTTACACCGTTATCTGTACTCACTTGCCACTGATATGAAACACCTGGAGTAGGAGATACTACTGTAAAAGTTACAGATGTTGTAGCACAAGCACTGTTGTTGGTTGGCTGTGCTGTAATGCTTGGTGCATCTGTTGGTGACAATGTAAATGATAATACGCTTGTTTGAACTACAGTTCCTGCAGTACCTGTTACAGTAATATTATATGTACCAGTATTTAAACCACTGATATTATTTAAAGTTACTACTGTGCTGTTTCCTGGTACAACGTTGTTATCGCTAAAAGTTACAGTAGTTCCAGCTGGATTGCCTGTTGCAGTGTAAACGATTGGTGTTACAAAGTTTAGAATAGATTCGCTACCTAAAGTAGTACTAGCTGAAGTAGCAACACCACAAATAACTGAAGCTGTTGCTGGATTATCAAATGCGAATCCTGGTAATGCTTGAGTAACAGTGAAATTGGTATTTGAAATATCAAAGAAAATATTTCCTACAGCTTCTACTTTTATACGAGCTGTTGTACTTAATGTATTTGGAATTGTTACAGTTTCTGTTCCATCATTTGGTGTACTTTCTGCCAATACAAAAGGCCATGTAAACCCACCATCTATTGATAATGATATTTTTACGTTTGCACAACTAACCGGAGCTAAATCACTTCCGTTTACAGACCATGTTACTGTTTGGGTTGTCAATCCTCTCCAACTTACTGCTGTATTGGGTACACTTACTGCAAATGGACCAGAAGCTGCATTTACAGTTACTTGCATGTCTGTAAATTGTGTTTGTCCAACTTTTATTGGCGCAGTTGAACTATATGGTGCGTTATCTCTAACCGTTAATCTGAAATTCAATGTTCTTGCTACAGAACTTAATGCTTCAATGTCAATACCAGGAGTTCCACCAGCTAATGGGCCTGTTGTAAATCCTCCTGCTAAAACTGTAGACAATTGAGGGCAAATTCTTGTTGGAGATGCAGTTGGCTGAAATGTCAACCAATTTGGTCCTGTTGTTTTTGTTTGGCTAGCTTCACTGTTTGCACCTGATGTAGTTGAATTGTCATTTTGCTCCCAGCAATAGGTTAATGCATCATTATCAGCATCCGTTGCAGATCCTGTTAATGCAAATGGTGTGGTTTTTGGAATGATATAATTGGCTACTGGAGCTACAAACGGAGTTGCATTTGTACCAGCTAAACTTGTTGTAATTGGACAAGTTTTATTTGCCAAATTTGCTTGAATTTGAGCAATTGAAGTTTGATGATAAATATCGATTGAGTGTGGCGCTACGTCTTGGTTGGTAATACCTGCATATCCCATTATAGTGATACCAGAACCCACTTCTTTATTTGTGCCAGATCCTTCTAATGACATAGAAAAAGTGTGGGTAGCTCCAAGTTGGTGACCAACTTCATGTACTACGTAATCAATATCAAAATTATCTCCTTGAGGAATACCATCTGCTGGAGAAGTAATTGCACTTCCTTTTCCATTGTTACATACACAGCCAATACAACCTGCATTTCCACCACCGCCAGACGCGCCAAACATGTGTCCAATATCATAATTGGCATCTCCAATTATTGAAGTAAGTGTTGTTTGCAATTGACTATTCCATTGTCCCATTGTAGTGTATGGATCAGTTGAAGCTACATAATAAATTACTTGAGTAGAATTGGCAATTAAATTCAAATGCAATGCAAGGTCTTTTTCATAACAACCATTACAACGTGTAAGCGTTGCATTATAAGCAGCCAATACCAAAGCAACTTGTGCGCTACTTGTAGCACCAAAATAATTAGAATATTCTGCGTTACAAGATTGAGCCAAACGCATTGTTTTTAAATCGCCAGTTGATCTTGAGGTTAAACCTAAATTTGATACTTGAGCATTAATACCTTCCGCTAAATTTTGCTCAGGTGTAGAGCAAGTCCATGGCAATTCTCCTTTTTTTCTGTTTGAAGTAAAAACTGCGTAAACAGTGTGGTCTTGAGAATATGGCTCAATAAATTCATTTGGCTTGTCTGTTCTGAAAACCATAGTTTGAATCCCTTGAGGAGAGAAACTTAATTTTAAATTAGCATATTTATCGGTTAAACCTTTACCAGAAAAAGCCCTGATCATTGGAAATCTTGCTTGTAAAGTAGCATCAAAATTAGACGCTTCAAACACTTCAAACTGCTCGATTTCGCCAGAAGCATTTGGTAAAGAAATTACAACTGTGTGAGATGTAGCATTGTCTACTACTTTAAATAATTCTTGTTGCATCATTTCAGCATTCAAATCAAATAATTTGAATTCAGTTGGAAATGATAATCTAGCCACAGCTTTGTCTGTAGTGATTTTGCTAAGACTAGTGTGTGCTTTCCAAGCATTTTTTTGTTGAGCAAAGATGGATAATGATGCGCTCATCATAAATACCAACGCAATGCTTAATTTGTAAAATTGTTTCATTCGTTTTTTTTTAGTTTTTATTTAAACAGGAATAAATCCGATTACCAGTGATTGAATGTTGCTTTTAAGGTTATTTTTTCATTAAAAAAATGACTATTATCAAATGTATTACTAATTATAACTTCTTCCAAAATTGGTTCGATTTTTTTTATTATTATAATAAAAAAAATCTATTTGTTATGTAGTCAACATTTTTATGATATTTTTTGAAATTTTGCTGGCTACATGTGCTACAAAATCTGCGAAATCAATTGGCGCATTTGAGTTAGCTCCATCAGATATTACTCGAATGGTGATAAACGGTATGTTGAACTCAAAGCAAACTTGTGCTACCGCAGCACCTTCCATTTCTACACAAAACAAATCTGGGAAATGTTTGATAAGGTTTTCACGCGTTGATTCATTCGAAATAAATTGATCTCCACTTGCAATATCACCAATATGTACTTGTTGATTTTTTAAAATTGAAGTATATGTTGGATGCGCATTGTCATAAAGTAACTTATTTTCAATTGCATCCTTTAATTTTTCATAAGCATCGGTTATTAAACTAATATCTGCTTCAAAATGATCTATATCCAGCATTGGAATTTCAAACTGTTTTATAAACGGTCGAGCATCCATATCGTGTTGATAGAATTTTTTTCCAATTACAATGTCGCCGATATTAAGTTTTTCACTTATCGCGCCAGCAACACCTGTAAAAATCAGTTGATTGATGTTAAATAAATTGATTAATGTAGCAACTGTGCTAGCGGCTGCCACTTTTCCCCATCTCGAAAAAACCAGTACCACGTTTGTGTTGTTAATTTTTCCTTTGTGGTAGGTTCGCATGCCAATATGATGTTCTGTTACATCCGTCATTAGTTCTAGTACGCCGGCAATTTCTTCGGGCATTGCACCCATTATCCCAATTATTCTGTTATCAGATTGTGTGATCATAAATATTTTTCCCCCATAATTCTACTGCGAATTGCTTTTGCCGGAACGCCATAAATAACTTGATTGTCTTCAAAATTTTTTAACACCAAAGCACCTCCACCAACAACACCATGCGCACCAATTTGCACGCCATGTTTTATGGTAGCGCTGATTCCAACAGAAGTAAAATTGCCAATAGAAACATTTCCACCAGTTGTAGCATTCGGAGCTAAACTCGCAAAAGCACCCAAATAACCATCATGGTCCATACTTGCTTTTGTGTTTATTATCGTAAAATTGTCAATGGTTGAATCGCTGTTTACAATTGCGCCAGCCATTATACATACACCTTCGCCAATTTTTACATCTTTTGCAATTTGAGCAGAAGGATGTATTAATGTAGCAAATTTGATGGTTGGAAATAAAGCTGAAATTCTTTCTTTTACCAAATGGCGTATCCAATTATCCCCAATTGCAATGAATAAATACACATCATTGTAAATGGATTCTGATAAAATGGATTCATCGCCCAAAATACCATAACCCAACACTTTTTTTTCAAGATTGGGATTGTTTTCTATTAAACCCAAAAGTTCGTATTGGCTTTGCTTTTCAACAATATCAATTATTACTTTGGCATGTCCAGAAGCGCCAATGATGATGAGTTTTTCTTTTTTCATGAAAAAATATTGGGTTTAAAAATACATAAGTTTTATCATTACCGTTCAAAAATCATTTTACCAATTTACTGATGTGAAAGACATAAATTGGTATAAATTGCAAACAAATAAAAACTACCCCGAATTTTATGAATCTAGAAATGAATAAAAATGAAGATGCCCAAAAAATGGCATGGAGTTTCATTCGACAAAAATTAGAAGTTATTGCCGAAGGCGGCGGAAATAAAGCCATCGCAAAACAAAAAGAAAAAAATAAACTTACTGCAAGGGAAAGGATTGAGTATTTGATTGATGCAAATAAACCATTTGTAGAAATCGGTGCTTTTGCAGGATATGAAATGTATGCGGAATATGGCGGTTGTCCTGCAGGTGGTGTGGTTGCAGGAGTTGGTTATGTTAGCGGCCGTCAATGCGTAATTGTAGCCAATGACCAAACCGTAAAAGCGGGCGCATGGTTTCCGATTACCGGAAAGAAAAATTTACGCATGCAAGAAATTGCCATGGAAAACCATTTACCTATTATATATATAGTGGATAGTGCGGGCGTTTTTCTGCCAATGCAAGATGAGATTTTTCCTGATAAAGAACATTTTGGACGAATGTTTAGAAACAATGCCAAGATGAGTGCAATGGGCATCACACAAATAGCTGCTGTTACAGGCGCTTGTGTTGCAGGTGGAGCCTATCTTCCCATTATGAGCGACGAAACATTGATGGTGGAAGAAGCTGGGTCAATTTTTTTAGCCGGTCCTTATTTGGTTAAAGCTGCAGTTGGAGAAGATATTGATGCCGAAACCCTAGGCGGCGCCGTTACCCACACAGAAATTTCGGGTATTGCCGACTATAAATTTAAAACAGAGCAAGATTGTTTAGATCAGGTGAAGAAAATAATGGATAAACTTGGTCCGATAAACTACGCGGGGTTTAACCGCACTGAACCTAAAAATCCGATTAAAGGAATCGAAGAAATATATAGCGTGCAAAGTGAAGGGAATACCAAAACCTATAATATGCTCGATATTATTGATAGTATTGTAGATGCGGATAGCTTGGATGAATTTAAACAAGATTATGGCAAATCAATTATTTGTGGTTATGCTAGAGTAGATGGATGGGCAGTAGGAATTGTTGCCAATCAACGCTTGGTGGTAAAAAATAAAAAAGGGGAAATGCAATTGGGTGGTGTGATTTATGGCGATAGTGCCGATAAAGCAGCTCGTTTCATTTTAAATTGTAACCAGAAAAAAATCCCTTTGGTGTTTTTACAAGATGTAACCGGATTTATGGTGGGTAGCAAAAGTGAACATTCGGGCATTACAAAAGATGGTGCTAAATTGGTAAATGCAGTTGCCAATTCTGTGGTGCCTAAAATCACCATCATTGTTGGAAATTCTTATGGCGCTGGAAATTATGCGATGTGTGGAAAAGCTTACGACCCTAGATTTATTTACGCTTGGCCTTCTGCAAAAATTGCGGTGATGGGTGGCGAACAAGCAGCAAAAACCATGTTGCAAATTCAAGTGGCAGGCATGAAAGCAAAAGGAAAAGTGGTAACACCCGAAGCCGAAAAAGAATTGCTTGATGGAATTACTGCAAATTATACGCGACAAACCAAGCCAGAATATGCAGCAGCACGGTTATGGGTAGACGCAATTATAGATCCTAAAGAAACTAGAAAAATGATTTCTGAGGGAATAGCGGCAGCTAATCATAATGCGGTTATTCCTGAATTTAAAACGGGGGTGTTTCAGGTGTAGATGTTTGGGGTTCAATGTTTGTGGTTTGTTGTTTGTGGTTTATTGTTTGGTGTTTGGCGTTTGGTGTTGAATCCTCAAATGGAACGAAATCAAATCCAGAATTAAGCATACAGTATCTAATATGATCAAGCCCAAAGGAGCAAGGGTGCAAATTTTGCATTTCTCCTTCGGGGAAGATGTTTTTTTAACACAAAGACACGAAGAAGATAATTTATGAAAAATGCTTTCAACCTTTTGAACTTATTGAACGTATTGAACCTATTGAACCTCTCAAACCTCTCTTCCTCATGACCGATCACATAAAAATTTACACAGATGGCGCATCTAGGGGGAATCCTGGGAGGGGAGGGTATGGCGTGATTTTGATGTACAACCATCATCGAAAAGAAATGTCGGGGGCATTTAGATTAACCACAAATAACCGCATGGAATTATTGGCTGTTATTGAAGGATTGAAAGCCATTACCAAAACAAACATTCCTATTCATATTTATTCAGATAGTCAGTATGTCGTTAACTCAGTCGAAAAAAAATGGCTTGATGGTTGGATGAAAAACAATTTCAAAGGCGGAAAGAAAAACCCCGATTTATGGAAGCAATATCACGAGATTGCAAAATCGTTTGTGATTAAATTTCATTGGGTAAAAGGACATGCTGATAATCCATTCAATAACCGTTGTGATGAGTTGGCCACGCAAGCTGCCGATGGCAAACATTTGCAAATAGATGAAGGTTATGAAAAATCAATTTAGGTAAGAGAGTATAAATTGTTTATGTAGCCCACGGTTTCAACCTTGGGTGTAAAAGGGGGTGTGAATAATGGTTTTAACCATTTGTTCTTTATGTAAAAAAGGAAATATAATTAAGCCAATTGTTTCTTTTCTGCAAACTTTGTGTACACAACATACGTTCCAAATAACAATACACTGAAACATAAATCAGTAGCCATTCCATTTCTTAAAAATGGTAAACCTGCTACTAAACAATTTACCCAACCTTGAACGCCAGTGCCATAAGTAGATAAATTATCAAACAAGAAACAATTGGTATTGCTTAAGAAAAAGAAAACCAATGATGATGCAATTGAATAACCTGCCACAGAAACTAAGTTTGTCTTTTTCATGGTAAAACCAAGAACGGTTACAAATAATAACGACGCATAATTTCCAATTTGTCCCATTCCGTAAAATCCTGGGGCAATGTTGAAAACTTCCAACATCAAATCTGAAACAAACATTGCAAATACTGGAATGGCGAAAGCCCATTTTTTATCTTTGATTAAAACGCCACTAAATAATGAAATGGCAATAATTGGATTTATACTATGCGGAAACGTAGCTACTTTCATTGTTGCAGCCAATACGATTAAACTCAATCCGATGATGAAAGTTGTTTTATTTTGGTTCATGTTAAGGTTATTTGTGCAAAAATAGGTAAATCAACACATGTTTTTTCAATTAGTTTTTACCGTTTTATCCTCATTGTGTGGATAGTGTGTATCATTATTTTTGGGTATGGCAAAACATATAGAAACAGGTAAAACTGGGGAATCAATTTCCGTTGAATATTTAGTAGGATTGCATTATCTAATGTTGCACACAAACTGGCGACATAAACATTGGGAAATTGATATCATTGCCACCAAAAATGGGGTATTACATTTCATCGAAGTAAAAACCAAATCGACCAATAAATATGGTTTCCCGGAAGATGAAGTAACACCAAAGAAATTCAAATTTTTAACCCAAGCCGCCGAAGAATATTTATATTTAAATCCACAATGGAAACGCATTCAATTTGACATTTTAGCCATCACCCTTTATCCGCAAATGGAAATAAAATTAATTGAAGATGTGTACTTATAATTAATTTGGCATTCTCATACCACCACCGCCACGACCACCACCAAACATGTTTTGCATCTCTTTCATTGGCTTTATTTCAATGCCTTTTGGTAATTCAAATTCTTTGTTGTCTATCGCTTTATCCAGTTCAATTTTTGTTACCGATACTTCCATTACCCTTCCTCTGCGCATTTTCATTTCGTAACCCATTACAAATCCTTCAACTTTTTCAAGTCCGGTTAATGCGCCACCCATCATGCTTCCCATTCCTGGCATGGCACTCATTCCCCCAACTTGTAAAATATTGTTCAATTTAAATTCAGGAGATACCCAAATTGTAGCGGTGTCTTTAATTCCTAAAAATCGAGTTGTAATTAAATATGCTTTTGTACAATTGTAGCCTGCAATTTTTTTCGATTCTTTGGTATAACTAATTTCAGTTGTTGGCTCAACTTTTACACGTTCTTCTCTTCCCGCATTTGAAGATGTATCTCTTTTTCTTCTTTCAGCCATCATGCTATCACGTTGCTTTTGCATCGCAGCTTGCTCTTCATCCGTTGCAGCAAAACCAGATTTATTGCCCATCATTTCAATAATCGTGGTCGTAGATTTTTTTTCATTGTCTCTAAAAATGGTTGATTTTCCCATTTCAGATTTGATGTTTGTTTTTACAAGATTGTCTTTTAAATAAGTCGTAAAAAAAGTTTCTCCATCCATCATCGTTCTAAAGTTCATACCTCCACGACCTTCGCCACTGCCGCCCATACTTTGCACATCCTCTTCTTCCGGAGCAATCACATTCATTGTGGTATTTATTGTAGCTTGAGTATAAGTTTTTACTTGAGCTTGAGCTTGTGCACTCATTAAAATAGCACATGCGATGATTATTTTTTTCATTGTATAAAATTTATCTGCGAATTTAACCCGTTCTTTCTGAATTACTAAAGTTTTGTTTTTTTAAGATAAAGGTGAATAACCCTGATTTTGATGTGAATAACCTGTTGATAAAACAAGTATTGCATTTTACATTTATTTGAAATTTTCAAATTTTTGAAGTTGGGAATCTTTATTTTTACTTTTTTTTTTCATTCGGTACTAAATTTATCAACAACAGCCCCGATGTTTAGATTTTAGTTACAATTATCAATCATTTTCACGTAGGTTTGTTGCCTAAAATTATAGATAAGTGCGTTTAAAGAGTTTAGAAATTAAAGGATTTAAAAGTTTTGCAGACAAAACAGTTTTGCATTTCGACGAAGGAATTACAGGTGTTATCGGTCCCAATGGTTGTGGAAAAAGCAACATTATCGATAGCATCAGATGGGTTATTGGTGAACATAAAATCAGCAACCTCAGAAGTGAAAATCTAGAGAGTCTTGTTTTTAATGGTAGTAAAACAAGAAGCGCAAGCGGGATGGCAGAGGTTAGTTTAACTTTTGAAAATACTAAAAACTTGCTTCCTACCGAATTTAGCACCGTTACCATTTCTAGAAAATATTATAAAAGTGGAGAAAGCGAATACCGACTAAATGATGTGTCTTGCCGTCTTAAAGACATTCATAATTTATTTATGGATACTGGTATTAGTACCGATAGTTATGCTATTATTGAGTTGGGCATGGTAGATGATATTATTAAAGACAAAGAAAACAGCAGACGTAAAATGCTTGAGCAAGCGGCTGGCATTACTATTTATAAAACCAGAAAAAAAGAAGCGAAACTTAAGCTAGATGCAACCGAACAAGATCTTGCACGTATCGAAGATCTATTGTTTGAAATAAATAATCAACTTAAAAGTTTAGAAAGTCAAGCAAAAAAAGCGGAGAAATATTTTGAAATAAAGAAAGAGTATAAAGAAATTAGTATTGAATTGGCGAAAGCCGCATTGGAAGGATTTAACATCACCTACCGCGATTTAAATCAACAACAACAGGAAGAAGTAGACAAACGCATAGAAATTGAAACGGCAATCGCAAAAGAAGATGCAGCACTTCAGCAAGAGAAATTAGGCTATATAGACAAAGAAAAAGCCTTGCAACAATTGCAGCAGAATTTCAATGGAATGGTTAGTTTGGTTAGAACCAAAGAAAGCGAAAAAGGCCTCGCTACTCAAAAGCTTCAACACTTAAAAGAAAGAAAATCAACGCTTGATGAGTTTCTACAGAAATCAACTGGGCAAGTAAAAGGATTGGAAGAAAGCATCAGCTTTACCGGAAATCAAATTATAGAAGAACAAGGGAAATTAAAGCAAATTGAAGATGAAATTGTTGTTTTAAAAACGGCTTTAGAAGATAAGCGTAAAGTGTTCGACGACCAACGTGCAGCGATAGACGCAATGCGCAGGGAAAATCAAACCATACAAAGAAATCAATTTGATGCAGAAAAGAAAGTAGCTATTGCAGATACATCTATTCAAAATATACAACGTTCATTGACGCAGCTTTTGGAAGAAAAATCAAATCGTGTAAATCAAATCAAGCAATTAGAAGAAGATAAAATACAAAAAGAAAAAGCGCTTCAAGATAGTCAAGTCGAATTGCAGAAATTACAAGAAGCGCATGAGTTTGCTAAAGAACAAATTTTTCAAACACAAAGCGTCCTCGAAGGGTTGAGAAACAATTTAGCAGATGAAAATAGAAAATTAGATGCAAAGAAAAATGAACACGACCTTATAAAAAGTTTGGTTGATTCATTGGAAGGTTATCCAGAAAGTGTAAAGTTTTTGCATAAAAATACAGGATGGAATCATACTGCTCCATTGCTTTCGGATATTATTTATGTAAAGGAAGATTATAGAGCAGCGGTTGAAAATGTGTTGGATCCATATTTAAATTATTACGTGGTTAATAATTTAGAAGAAGCTTTGCAAGCTGTTCATTTATTGGATAACAATAAAAAAGGCAAGGCGAATTTCTTCATGTTGGATAAGTTTTTAATAACAACATCTTGCGCACAACCAAAAGATACCATCAAGGCAATGGGCGTCATTGAGGTAGATGCTAAATATGCAGCACTAGCCCAAAATTTATTGGGCAATGTTTTTATTGCAGATAATGAAGAAGCGTTGAATGATAATTCTGAAGCGATAATTTTAGAAAAAACAGGAAAATACGTTAAAGGTAGATATGCACTTACCGGAGGTAGCGTAGGATTGTTTGAAGGTAAAAAAATTGGTCGGGCAAAAAACTTAGAAAAGCTTGTTGTAGATATTGAAGCACAATCAAAAATTGTGGCAGCAATAAAAGAAAATATTCAACTTAAGCACAACGAAGTAATTACGTTCAATAATCAGTTGAAAGAACAAGCGATTAAGCAAGCACAACAAGACATTAACGGATTAAATAATCAAATTTTTGCGATTCAAAATAAATTGGAAAATTTAATTCATCAAAACGGGATTGCAGAGGGAAGGATTAATGACTTAAATACTAGCTTACAAACCAATCAGGACGCCATTGCACAAACTCGTATTGAATTGACTGCTTTTAATAAAGCATTGGAAGAGATGCAACAAAAAATAGTGTTGATTGAATCTGAATATTCCAATGCGGAAAAAGAATACAATGCTTCAAACCATGCGTTTAATGAAGGAAATTTACAGCTTACACGTCAGCAAAGTAAAATTGCATCCAACAAACAAGAGCTACAATTTAAAACAAATCAATTAACAGATTTAGTAGCTCAAGTAGATGTGAGTAATACACAGCTTGCAGAAGTTATTGGCAATATAGAAACAACAGATGTAGAACTTAAGCAAATAGAAACGGATTTAATTTCTTTGATGCAAAATAAAGATGAGGTAGAAAAGAATTTGAACATTGCCGATCAAGCATATTACAATATCAGAAATATGTTGGCGGAGAAAGAAAGCGAATTGCGCAGCAAACAGAAAGCAAAAGAAGGCATTGATACTTTATTGAATGAAATCAAAGATCGATTAACCGAATTGAAGTTGCAATTGGCTGGAATGAAAGAGCGATTGCACGTTGAGTTTAGAACAGATTTAGATGCGATTATCGACGAGCCTAGAACATCTGAGACTCCATTAAATGAGTTGCAGGAAAAAAACGAAAGGATGAAAAAACGCCTCGAAAATATGGGCGAAGTAAATCCTACCGCAATTGAAGCATACATCGAAATGAAAAAACGCTATGAATTCATTCTAGAACAAAAGAATGACTTGGTAACGGCAAAGGATAGTTTGATGCAAACGATTCAAGAAGTTGAAGCTACGGCCAATCAACAATTTTTGGAAACATTCAATAAAACTAGAGAGAATTTCCAAAAAGTATTTAAGGCATTATTTACAGAGGAAGATACGGCAGACATGGTTTTGGTAGATCCAGAAAATTTATCTGAAACAGGAATTGATATTGTGGCAAAACCAAAAGGCAAACGTCCGAGCAGCATTGGGCAGTTGAGTGGCGGAGAGAAAACCCTCACCGCAACAGCACTATTATTCGCTATTTACCTGATCAAACCCGCGCCATTCTGTATTTTGGATGAGGTGGATGCGCCTTTGGATGATGCCAATGTAGGTAAGTTTACAAACATGATAAAGCAGTTCAGTGAAAACTCACAGTTTATCATTGTAACCCATAATAAAATGACGATGAGTGCTGTAGATGTAATTTATGGAGTAACGATGCAAGAAGCTGGTGTAAGTAAATTGGTACCTGTTGATTTTAGAAGTTTGAATTAAAAAGATATTCGATTTTTCAAGTTTATTTTTTTGTCATATCTTTTAACATAAATTAAAAATCATGATGAAAGGTTACATTGGAAAATTCTTTTTTCTTTTTAATATACTTACGTTTTTTTATGGTGTAGATACACAAGCGCAAGCGCCAGCAAATGATTTATGCACTAATGCCATTTTGCTTACAGCTCAACCGAATTGCGCATATTATCAGTATACCAATTTAAATGCTACTGCAACTTCTAACGACCCTAATCCTAGTTGTGGCGGCACTTTCGCGGGAGGTGATGTATGGTTTAAAATAGTAGTTCCTGCTTCGGGTAATTTAAATATCACCACAAATGTTGTACAAATATTAGATGGCGTTATGGCATTGTATAGTGGCAATTGTAATGCACTTACAGAGATTGCATGTGATGATGATGGTGGTCCAAATGGCTTGATGCCTTTTATTTCTGTAACGGGATTAACCCCAGGAAGTACCGTTTATCTGCGTTTTTGGGAATATGGAAATGACAATAATGGAACATTTAATATCTGCGTACAAACGACTGCTATTTGTAACAATGGAAATGCTTCAGGTTGTGGATGCCCTGATGAAAGCGCTACCGATTGTTATTTACTTCCCGATATACTAGCTGGCAAAAGAACGTTAAATGCTACAAGGGGCTGGACGGAATACAATCAATTAATCAATGGGGTAAATAAAGGTTTAATTCGATTAGATGTTTCAACACCCAATGTAGGTTTTGGTCCAATGGAAATTATGCCTACCAATGATTATATCTGCGGCACCGACACGCTTCGAAACTTTTTCCCTTCTGGTTCTTTTTTATGCCCCGATGGCAGTTTCCCCAAACGATTAATCAATCAGCGTATTTATCATAAAGTAAATGATCATTTCGAATATCTACTAAGGCCAGCTGGTTACATGCAATATCATCCTGCACATGGACATATTCATATTGATGGTTGGGGACTTTATACCTTAAGGTTAAAAGACAATTCCATTGCGGATACTTTGAAATGGCCGATCGTAAATAGTGGCATCAAAGTGAGTTTTTGTTTGATTGATTTAACCACATGTACAGGGGCATTAGGCGATTGTGTAGATACATTGGGAAATGTGTTGAACAACACCAACGTAAGAAATTATGGACTTGGTGGCGGTTATAATTGCGGAAATTTAATTCAAGGAATTAGTGTTGGTAAAGTAGATATTTATGGACAATATTTAGATGAGAGTTTTGTAAAAATTCCGTACGAAACTTGTAACGGCGAATACTATGCGATGATTCAAATTGATCCAGATAATCATTTCCTTGAAATGAATGAAAATAACAATTGGCTTTCTGCAAAAACGGTACTCACCAAACAACGACCTACAAACACAAATCCATATGCATATATTTTTAGCGAAAAAGGAAATGTAATTTGTAATGGAGATAGTTTGAAATTACATGCAAGTGGTGCTTCAAGATATACGTGGAGTACTGGGCAAACAACTCAAGACATTATCATCAGACAACCTGGAAAGTATTGGGTAGAAGCGGTTACACCATGTGGCAGTGCCACTAGCGACACGTTAGATATATTTTCAGCTGGAGCGAGTTCATATCCCGAATCTATTATGGCAGACACCGTATGTTCAGGTTATACAGCAAATTTATATGCAAGTGGAAATGCGCATTGGTACAACGCGCCAATAGGTGGAGACTTGTTGCACATTGGCAATACCTTTCAAACAGGTACCCTTAATGCATCACAAACATTTTATGTTGCTGATCAACCGCCATATAATGCAGATTCTGTTGGTGCGTATAGAAATCAAATTACGTCAAATGGTGATTATACACAAAACGCAGAAGATTATTTAATTTTTAATGCTTTCCTTCCTTTTAAAATAAATAAAGTAAGCGTTTATGCAAATGGGGCGGGGGTGAGGTATATCCAACTGAGAAATATTTACGGAAAAACCATCGTTGAAAAGCCGGTTATTTTACGTGATGGATTTCAGGAAGTAGAATTGAATTTTTATGTTCCTGCTGGGTTGAATCATCAATTGGGATTGAGTAAAACACAAGGCATAACTAAACTTTATACAAATAAAACTACCAACAATGTTGGCTTCCCTTTTAAGATAAATGCATTGATGAATATTATTGGTTCGTCAAAAGGAGATAGCGTATATCCATATTTTTATAATTGGCAAGTTGAAAATATTCCGCAAACTTGTAATAATGGCGCGCGTTTATCCATAACAGCAGTTGTTGCACCAAATGTTACGCCTTCTATTTCTGGAATTGATCCACTTTATTTACATACGAATAATCCTGCACTAGCCATTTTAAATCCGCCAGGAGGAGTGCTAACTGGAAATGGGGTTTTAGGAAATACGTTTAATCCACAATTGGCTGGGATTGGTGTACATCAATTGCAATACAATTATCATTATGGAAGATGTTCTACCCAAACTCAGTTTACAACAGAAGTGAAATTTGATAGTTCAATTATTCAATACAATACCGAAATTGGAATTAGAAATAATGTAGGAATAGCGCCGGTTTTATTCATTAAAGCAAATCAAAAAATGCCGTTAGAAATTCGTTTCTACAATAGTGTTGGTCAGTTTTTGAAAGTGAATAAATTAGAAGCTTTGCGCGGAAATAATTTATTTGAATTGAATCTAAACAATGTGGCTAAAGGTTTCTATTTGGTTGAAGTTTTTTATGGTGATGAAAAATCAAGAAAAGTATTTAAATTGATTAAATAAAAATCAAAAAATCAATTTCCCAATTCGTCTACATTTTGTTTTCATAGCCCATTGTTTAAACCGTGGGTTAAGTAAATTTTTGTAAAGATGTAATGGTTTCAACCATTTATTTAAATTGACAAATAAAAATCAAAAAATCAATTTCCCAATTCGGCCATTACCACCAGCAAAAAATACAGCGTTGCCTTTCTTTGCTTTTCGGCAAACATGAAATCCAGTATTAGAAATCGATGTGAAATGTTGGCCATTGTCGTTGGTAATATCTACGCCATTTAATCCGCAGGTTATCCAAGTTTTATCTTTTAAAAACTCAACACAGCTGCGGTATCCGTGAGGTGGTTCAATAGATGAAACCCAGTTTGTGCCTGCATCAGAAGTAAAAGCAAAATTTTGATTTGAACTGTCTTTAAAATTAAAATCGCCACCTACAACCATAAACGTATTTTTATCTTTTACTGCAATGGAATTGGCGCCTGTAGATTCTTGTCCCTGAATAATGGGAAGTTTTATTTTTTTATCACGGATAAAAATGCTTGATGTTAAACCGCCAGATACAAACACGGCTTCTTGTTTATTTAACCTTCTGATGTTTGTGCCACTACTGGCAAAACAAGCTTCGCCAATATTAGCAATCGGTTTGTTTGCCTCGGGAATTTTCTGCCAATTTTTACCGCCATCGAAAGTTCGGGCTATAAAAAATTTACCATTGATGGGATCGCCAATAACAATGCCACTTTGTTCATTCCAAAATTCCATCGCATCCAAAAACATTCCCGTTGTAGTGTCTTTAAAAACCACGTCCCATTCTTTACCGCCATCTATCGTTCTTAAAATATAAGCTGGTGTATCAATGCTCATAACCACAGCCGTCATATCATCAAATGCTTCGATGTCTCTAAATTCTTTTTTTTCAAAACCAGGAACGGTAATGAACGTCCAAGTAGTTCCTCCGTCATTACTTTTGCCAACCGTGCCAGCGCTTCCACTTACCCAAACGGTATTGTCATTTACAACAGATAACCCACGAATGGATGTTTTGGTGCCATTGTTTACAAGCAGAATCGTTTGTGCCGTAGTTGCTTTGATTAATAAGCAAAATAAAAAGGGGAGTAATGTTTTTTTCATTTTGGAAATGTAAAAGGAAAAATTGAAAATGTGTTGAAGTTTTTTTGCTACTAAGTCACGAAGGCTCAAAGACACGAAGTTTTTTATAAAACAAAGATGCTTATAATTGGAAAATACTTCCAACCTTTTGAACGCATTGTAAGGGTTGGAAATATTCAACCCCTACGACCTCACAAACCTCAAAAACCTCTCAAACCTGTCAAAATTCCTCACCCAAGACTTACTTTAAAATGTATTTCCGCTTTCAATGCAGAAAAAATCTTTACGATTGTATCAATAGTGGCACTATTGGCGCAGCTTTCCAATTTGGATATTTGAGCTTTTTGAACACCAACCAACAAACCCAGTTGCTCTTGTGTTAAGCAGCGTTCTTGTCTAGTAGCTTTTATCAATCTACCCAAAATATCCATGCGCAATTCGTGTTCATAGGATTCTCTTTCTTGACTGCCCCTTTTTCCAATATATTTATCTTTCATTTCTGAAAGTGTTTTTGATTTTACAACTGACTTTGACATGATTAATTCAAATTTAATTGTTTAAATAAATGCTTCTAATTTGTTCCGCTTTTTTGAGTTCACGTATTGGAACTTTATCGGTTTTTTTTATAAAACCATGTGTTGTAACGACCAGTGATTTTGTCTCTTTAGACGTATCCCCAAATGCTAGTAATCTTAATTGTAAACCTGAAAACAGAATCCTGAATTCCCAAATATTTTTATTTAATTTTTTGAATAGTTTAGGATCTTTAGTTTGTTCTGCGAGGTCTATCACATAAAGTATTTTCTCAACTACTTTTTTATCCAGGCTATCTAAAAAAAGTTCGGATTGCTCTAAAAATATTGTTTCAAAAAATCTCAATTTAATTGATTTGCTAAGTTAATAATAAGTTTCTAAAATTGGAAACATTTTAAAAGATTACTTGTAAGTGCAAATAGATAAATTGTTAGAAACTGGCAATGGGTATTTCAACTGTAAATGGGGTTGTTTTTCACGCAAGTACTCAAAGACGAAAAGGAACGAAGTTTTTTTGGCATAAAGTCACAAAGAAATAAAAAACTAAAAATAAGAAATAAGGAAATGCACCACTAACTTTTCGAAATTCCCAACCTCTTGAACTTTTTTTTGTTTCCCGCAAAGCTTGCAAGGGAGCAAAGACGCAAAGAAAATAAGGAATAAGAAACTATAAATAAGAAATAAGGAAATGCAGCTCTAGCTTTTCGAAATGCCCAACCTTTTGAACGCATTGTGCATATTGAACCTTTTGAACAAAACCTCCCAAACAACAAACAACAAACCCCAAACCCCAAACAAACTCTTTTTTCACTATTTTTGACCTCGTAAAATAATTAACCAATTTCTTTTTTAATGAGCAATCCCATTTTTAAAATAGACGCTCCGATAGAGCAGATTTCAGATATAGAAATGCTTGGTTCCAATAGTGCAAAATTGGAATTGAATGCTGATTCATATGCAAAAATTGCAAAATGCCGTAAATATCTTGATGATAAAATGACCGGAACCGATGAACTGCATTATGGCATCAATACCGGTTTTGGATTTTTGCAAAATGTAAAAATCGACAATAATCAACTTGAAATATTACAAGAAAATCTGATTAAATCGCATGCTTGTGGTATGGGCGATGAAGTGTCATCTGATATTGTAAAAATCATGCTTGCGCTGAAAATTAAATCGTTAAGCTATGGTCATTCGGGCGTACAAACCAGAACTGTTGAGCGTTTGATTGAAATGTACAACAACAATGTTCTTCCTGTAATTTACACACAAGGATCGTTAGGGGCTTCCGGCGATTTGGCACCTTTAAGTCATTTGTGTTTGCCTTTACTTGGTATGGGTGAAGTATATGTTGATGGCAAAAAATGTAGGACTGCTGATGTTATGAAATCATTTTCATGGGAACCCATTAAACTCCAAAGTAAAGAAGGATTGGCGCTTATTAATGGTACTCAATTTATGAGCAGTTATGGTTCTTATTGTTTGGCTAAAGCATATCGTTTAATGCAATGGGCAAATATCATTGCAGCAATAAGCTTCGAAGGATTTGATGGGGTTATATCTCCATTTAACAAACACATTCATGAAATTAGAGCGCATGACGGACAAGTAAAAGTGGCCGAAACCATGCGTGATTTATTAAACGGCAGCGAAATCGTTGCTCAGCAAAAATCGCAGGTTCAGGATCCTTATTCTTTTAGGTGTATACCTCAGGTTCATGGTGCTACACTTGATACCATCAATTATGTAAGTCAAGTTTTTATTAAAGAAATAAACTCGGTTACCGATAATCCAAATGTTTTTCCGGATGAAGATTTGATTCTAAGTGGTGGAAATTTTCATGGACAACCGCTGGCATTAACCCTCGATTTCTTATCCATTGCGATGAGCGAATTGGCCAATATTAGCGAAAGAAGAACCTATCAGTTAATCAGTGGTTTGCGAAACTTACCTCCATTTTTGGTTAAAAATTCCGGATTGAATTCTGGTTTTATGATTCCTCAATATACCGCTGCGGGCATTGTAAGTGAAAACAAACAATTGTGCACGCCAAGTAGTGTGGATTCTATTCCTTCTAGCATTAATCAAGAAGATCATGTGAGCATGGGCGCTAACGGGGCGGTTAAGTGTAAACGTGTTATTGATAATGTAGAAAAAGTGTTGGCTATTGAATTGCTTACGGCTGTTCAGGCGATTGATTTTAGAAGACCTTTAAAAACTTCCGAACAATTGGAAAAAATCATTGTTTCTTTTAGGAAGGAAATTTCATTCAACGATGCCGACAGAATCATGCACGACGATATGATTAAATCTGTTGAATTTTTAAGAAATTATAATTTGAATAATTAAAACATAATTTATGTCTGAATTAAAATACGATTTCGAAAAATACAAAACGCCAACAGGAACTACATTAAATTGTAAAGGGTGGGTTCAAGAAGCGGCATTAAGAATGCTGTTAAATAATCTAGATCCCAATGTAGCCGAGCGCCCCGAAGAATTGATAGTTTATGGTGGAAGAGGAAAAGCGGCGCGTAATATAGAATCGCTTGATTTAATTATAAAAGGACTCAAAGATTTGGAAGAAGATGAAACTTTATTGATTCAGAGTGGAAAACCAGTAGGTATTTTAAAAACCCATAAAGATTCTCCACGTGTGTTAATCAGCAACTCCCAGCTTGTTCCCAATTGGGCAAATTGGAAACATTTTGATGAGTTGGAGAAAAAAGGATTGATGATGTATGGACAAATGACGGCTGGAAGTTGGATTTATATCGGCAGCCAAGGAATTGTTCAAGGTACTTATGAAACATACGGTTCGGCAGCTACAAAACATTTTGGCGGTTCACTAAAAGGTACTTTAAATGTAACCGCAGGTTTGGGTGGAATGGGTGGCGCTCAACCTTTGGCCATTACCATGAATGAAGGCGTAGCGCTTGTTGCAGAAGTAGAGGAGTGGCGTATCGACAAAAGAATAGAAACGAAATATCTAGATGAAAAATACCTTGATATTGATGAAGCGATTGATAAAGCACTTCAATACAAATCAGAAGGAAAAGCAGTAAGTATCGGTGTTTTATGTAATGCGGTTAATCTTTTACAGCGTTTAATTGAGCGAAATATTGTACCAGATACATTAACCGATCAAACCAGCGCACACGATCCATTAATTGGATATATACCGCATCATTTAACCAATGATGAAGCAAATGCGCTTAGAACCGAAAATCCAGATGAATATATTAGACTCAGTTATGTAAGCATGCGCAAACATGTTGAGTTGATGATTGAATTACAATCTATGGGTGCGGTCACTTTTGATTATGGAAACAACATCAGAGCTAGAGCAAAAGAACAAGGTCTTGAAAATGCATTTGATTTCCCTGGCTTTGTACCTGCATATATCCGTCCTTTATTTTGCGAAGGAAAAGGTCCATTTAGATGGGCTGCATTAAGCGGTGATCCTGAAGATATTCGTGTTACAGATGAATTAATGACGGAACTTTTTCCAGATAATGTGGGTATGATTCGTTGGATGAAAATGGCTAAAGAAAAAATTGCGTTCCAAGGATTGCCAGCGCGTATTTGCTGGATTGGTCAGGGTGAAAGAGAAAAAGCAGGATTGGCTTTTAATGAATTGGTAAGAACTGGAAAAGTAAAAGCGCCGATTGTAATTGGGCGTGATCATTTAGATACAGGTTCTGTGGCTAGTCCAAATCGTGAAACAGAAGCGATGTTGGATGGCTCAGATGCCGTTGCAGATTGGCCAATTTTAAATGCTTTGGTAAATACGGCTGGTGGTGCAAGTTGGGTTTCATTACATCATGGTGGTGGCGTTGGAATGGGCTACAGCATTCACTCCGGAATGGTTATCGTAGCAGATGGCACTGATGATGCAAAAGCAAGATTGAGCCGGGTGTTGAGAAACGATCCAGGAATGGGCGTTATACGACATGCCGATGCGGGTTATGATCTTGCTCAAAAAACATCCGATGCACATCATTTAGATATTAAAAAGAGGTTGGGATTGGAGAAGGTTTAAATCGTATCTCTAGTTTAATAGTTTTAGGGTATAAGGGTATAAGGTTGGAAGCATTTTCCATTTATTAGCATTTTTGTTTTCAAAAAAACTTCTTGACTTTGCGCCTTTGTGCCAATAAAACGTTCAAAAGGTTCAATGGGCTCAATGAGTTCAAAAGGCTGGGACCATTTTCCAGTGTGTATCATTTTTGTTTTCAAAAAAAACATAGTGACTTTGCGCCTTTGTGCCAAGAAAACGTTCAAAAGGTTCAACGGGTTCAATGAGTTCAAAAGGCTGGGACCATTTTCCAGTATGTAGCATTTTTGTTTTCAAAAAACTTCGTGACTTTGCGCCTTTGTGTTCGTGTCAAGAAAGTCGCGTTTACGCGCATTCGTGTTCCAACTCCCTTCACCTTTTGGGGTAAGGGGGCTCCAAAAACCAAACAATTATAAAAGATATCCTGCTATTTAAAAAACATAGGCTATTTAACCGTTCTTCTACACAATCTATAATACACACCATTAGGTATAAGAATCGCTTGGTTCCAATTGTATTAATTATAAGCCTGGCGTTTATTTTAATTGTAACCAAATTTACATTTGCACATTCCATTTTTAATTTGTCCGATTTAAATTTCAATCAATGGATTTTATGTGTCACGGTTGCACTTTTTTCTACAAGCTGGGTTGAAGTGCATCGATTTTTCTTAAGACGAAAATTAAGAAGTCGTTAAACAGCTAACCCTTTTTATATTGTCCTATTTTTGTTGAATGGAATTAAACAATGACTTTCTAAAAATAGATGCGATATCCAAATTGATAAATGGTTATTTGGCTGTTGATGATGTTAGTGTTTCGTTTTCAACACAAAAAAAAATAGCCATAGTTGGAGAAACGGGCTCGGGGAAGTCGACGCTTCTAAAATTAATCGGCGGATTAGAACAACTTGATGCAGGCTCAATTTGGTATAATCAAATAAAGGTAAAAGGTGCTTTAGAGCAGTTGATACCTGGGCATCCTAAAATTGCCTATTTAAGCCAACATTTCGAGTTGCCCAACAATTATCAAGTATTCGATGTGCTTGATTTTATCAATCAATTATCAGAAGTAGAAAAAGAAAAGCTTTATCATATTTGTGGCATAACGCCATTTTTACAAAGATGGACTGATGAGCTTTCGGGAGGGGAGCGTCAACGAGTGGTTTTGGTAAAAACGTTATTAACCGCGCCCGAACTACTATTGCTCGATGAACCATTTTCAAATTTGGATTTGTATAACAAACAAAAAATGACAGAATTGATAAACTCAATTTCAAATGAGTTGAATGTTCACGTAATAATGGTATCACATGATGCCTCGGATGTAATGGCATGGGCAGAAGAAATATACATTTTAAAAAACGGAAAAATCATACAATATGGTACACCCGAATATCTATTTCATCATCCAATCAATGAATACTGTGCAAATTTACTAGGCGATTGTTTGTTCATTGAAAATGTATCTCCACTATTTAATTCAATGATTCATAATACAGTAATCAATAAAAAAATATTATTACGCGCATCTTATTTATCCCTTGCAGAATCGAATATAGAAAATGCAATAGTAGGCACAATTACAAAGATTGTATTTAAAGGAAATTATCGTGAACTCCATGTTTTGTCGAATGGCTTTACGTTTCATATGATGTGTAATGAACCTCATATGCATCATGTTGGGAAAGAAATTGCATTTTATTTTAATAGAGAAAATGTATGCTATATCTAAATACGCAATTGACTTAATTTAATATCTCAATACGATTAATTTAAAAATTGAAATTATACTACGTGCAATTACTTAATGAAATATGTTTTTCTACTTAATTTAAAAAATAGTTGACTTCTCACATAATAAAGCTTTCGAAACTTCGTATAATAGATGTGTAAAACACAAAAGTTCGTTTTTATCCGTACCCAAACCTTATCCATTTTTATCCAATGAAAAGATCTATGGTTTCCAAATCCTAGTGAAATGTAAAAAAGAAAAAGTAAACTGGAACCATATCAAAAAAGCCTCGAATTTTTTCGGGGCTTTTTTTATTTTAGGAAATTAAAAAAATTTTGTGCTTCATGAATTCAAATTTTTATCAGGCTTTACAATAATTATTTCAAAGATTCGTTTTAATAAAAAAATCCTAATAGCATGAAAAATTTATTCAATGCAATTGCTAGTTTAGCATTACTTACTGTTTTAAACAGTTCTTGTTCAAAAACAATCTGTGCATATAAAACAGATTCTTTTAAAGCTTCTAAAGTATCAAGCAGTTCATCATTTGTAAAATTAAAAAATGGGCGAACGGTTTATTACAACAAGTTAGAAATCATTAAAGGTGTATTCACTGCGCCACATTTATTGGCCAATGAAAACATAAAAATAAAGCCAAGTGAAATTGAAGCCTATCAAATAGAAGATCATTATGCCGTTTCTCAAAAATATATCATGAATGGTCATAAAAGCGCCGTAGCCGTTGATGCACTTCCTGGATTTGCAAAACGTGTGGTAAAAGGTAAGTTGAATGTGTATTCTAAAAAATATTTTAATGGAAGATTTGCAACGGATGAATTCTTTTTACAGTCAGAAAACGACAGCAGGATTTATGC